>VGXU01000006.1 GCA_016873215.1 Planctomycetota bacterium | reverse complement strand
GCGATATACTTTTTTCCATAGTTCGCGTTCCATAATCATCTCCTTTCTTTTTGCAGATTGACAGGAGTATTATGAACGCGAACTCTTTTTAGCGCAACAACTTATCTCGCCATGCGCAAAATCCTCTGACGCTCCGGGCTCCTGTATGGGTATTATGGTAACCTAAAACACGGCGGGGTCAATAAAAAACGCCCGCTAAACCGGCCGGGCGTTTTGGCAATTCGACAGACAAAAATTCAATCCCACTGGACTTTCTCGGCCTGACTGACCAGATCTTTGAGATGCTCGTCAACGGCGGTGTCTTTATTCGACTTGAGTTTCTCCAGTTCGCCTTCCCGCGCCTTGACGTCTTTCTTCAGTTCCTCCAGCCGTTTTTTCAGGTCATCATATTGAAGCTGCTTTTTGGTCATAATCACGTCAAACCGGCGGGCGACATTGTCTTTCAACTGGGCGATGAGCTTTTCTCTCTCTTCGCCTTTCGCGGTGCGGATTTCTTTTAGCAGGGAGTCCCGCTGTTTTTGCAGTTCAAGGTCATCCTTCATCGCCTGAGCCAGTTTTGGATTGTTCTTTTCGGCCCGCATAATGGGTTCATATTTGCGCATCAGCTCCATGGTCCGGGCCATATATTCATCCGGCTGTTTTTCCCGAAGCGGCTTGATGGCTTCAGCCTGTTCCGGATAGTTTTTCTCCAGCCAAGCGATAAATTCATTGTGCATTTTTTCCATCCGGTCGCGCCAGCGTTCGCCGGGGCCGCCCGGTTGAGCCTGGCCGGTTTGTTCCGGTCTGCCGGGAGGCGGTGTGGGGCCGCTGCCGGGTATGCCAGGACCGGGACCTTGCTGTCTTTCCGGATGGTTTCGCTGTTGACGCATTTGTTTCATGAATTCAACCTGAAGCTGCGTACGGAATTCATCCGGTTTCTCTTTACGGATCTCTTCCAGTTCGCCGGCTCGCGCGGGATTTTCTTTGCGGAGTTGTTCAAGGAATTGATTAATTCGCTCTTCCGGAATCTTCGGAAAATTATCGGGGAACTCTTCCTGCCAAAAAGGATCATCACTGACCGCGGTTTTCACGGGTTGCGGCTTCGGCTGTGATTGCTGCGACTGCTCGGCGCAGGACGTGTAGAAAAAAACGGTAATAAATAGCGTTAGTAAAAAAAACTTTTTCATGATTTATCCTTTCCAGAATTCCGTATTGAGAGCGACCTCTTCAAGGTTATCCACCTCTACGGTCAGACCGTTGTTTTCATCGAGCCACTGTACGGCCGTCTGATCCACTTTATCCATCTGATTGCTCAGCGTTTCAACTTGTCCTTTTAATACACTCACGTCGGTGTCGTTCCAGATGGATAACGTCGTGAGAGCCCCGCCGACGGGGATGACATCCTGCTGGCTGTTAAAAAAGACCTCGGCCAGAACAGCCACAATGATTATCGCGGCGGCCGCGATAACGAATTTTTCTATTCGAATTCGTATGTTACGGATTTTGCGGGCGGCAAGTCGGCGATGGACCTTTTCACGAATTGCAGCCACCATCTCATCACGTACTTTCACCGTGGCGGCAGCGGACATTAATTCATCCGCTCGCTGGATATCTTCCACCATCCGGCCCGCAGTCTGTGCATCCACAAACTGTTCGAGTATTCTTTGAATGTCTTGACTTGTTTCTTTCATATCGGCCTCTGTTTTTCCGGGACTTCCATTATTTCCCTCAGCTTCTTCAGGCCTCTGTGCATCTTGCAGAGAGTCGTTCCAATCGGTTCGTTTCGCCTTTCCGCCATTTCCTTAAAACTTAAATCGGCATAAAACCTCATCATAATTAACTCGGCGATTTCCGGTTCGAGACGTTTCAGGGCCTGCTGCAGCTTATCCTCAAGGTCGTTTCTGGCCTCCGCGAATTCCCCTGTTTGCAGTTGCCCCGCTTTTTCCTGCAGGAGTTTTTTGCGGCGATAATCCGCCCGCAAATGGTCCTTGAACAGGTTACCCGCGATGGTAAATATCCAGTTGTCAAAGGAACCACCGTCCCATGTACCGATTTTTTCCACCAGTTTGATAAAGAGCTCGCTCAGCAGGTCTTCCGCCGTCTGGCGATGGCCGCTGAGCCGATAAAGGAATCCAAAACAGCGATCGGCGTACAAGGCAATCAACTGGTCAAAAGCACCTTGCTGACCTGCTTTGCACTTGTAAATCAGGACTTTGAGCTGCTCTGAATCCATTTATAAATCATTCCAATATTCAAGACGTTTCAATCACGGTTTTTATTGCGATTACGGTGGTTTTCTTAACTTTTTGTTAATGATTGGTTTAAGGCTTGTTTTCAGGGCCTTCATCAAAGTCAAAATCGTCGTTTTTATCGCCTGGAGGCATGTCGGGCCCATCTTCTTCGTCAAATTTCCACTTTTCTGACTCGTCAATATCTTCTAATTCACGCCGTATGTACTTGAGCATTTTATTCTGAAGGGGGGCCATTTGGGCCTGTGCCGCAGCCATATTGTTTTGGGCTGAGGCAATGACATCTAATCGCAGAAGCTGCCATTTGGCTAAGCATTCAGGCTCCTTGATGCTGGTAAAGGGGTCGCACATAAAAACTCGTCGCCCATCGGCTTCCTGACGGTAAAACTCACAATCTTTGCATTGAATCATAAAGTCTCCTGTCTGGACACAATCTCGATTTTGGGTTAGAGCCGGAAAATACGTATCCGGTATTTTTTCCTCGGCCAGGGCTTGCAATTCAGATATAATCCTATATACTAAGCAAACATTAAAGGTTTGGCAAATTGTTTATAAATCGTGATTTTTGGGAGATACGGATGGCAAAATCCAGACGCAGAAGAAAAATCGGCAGCAAAAAGAGAAATGCCCGCTGGAAAGTGCGGCATAAAATCACCGGCTAAGGCCAGCGTTGCCGGACCTGCCTGCGGGTCTGGTTGGACTTCGAAAAGCGGGCATTGTACTGACGGAAAGTGCGGAATTTTGGATAACAGGGTGAAATTCTGCACTTTCTTTCTTTTGGTTTATGTATGCAGCATTTTACGATTCAATTTTTGCCGGACCATCGCACGGTCCGGATTCACGCCGGGGCGACATTGTTCGAGGCCGCCGGTCAGGCCGATATCGTGCTGGTCAGTCCCTGCGGCGGCAAAGGCCACTGCCGTAAATGCAAGGTTCACATCGAGCCGTCGGGCGAAGAAGTGCTGGCCTGCCAGTTCAAAATTACGCAGGACCTGACCGTCACTGTCCCCCGCGCCAGCCGCTATTATCGCCAACAGATTCTCGTCCACGGCCGCGAGAAAAAAATCACCGCCGACCCATGCTGGAAAAAAATCCACTTTCCCGATCCGCCCGCGACAAAAGAACAGCTTCAAAAGATATTGTCCGACGCGGCGGGCGAACCGGTCGCCATTCCTCCGCGTTTTTCTTTTCCCGCCGAGGGTGAAGCGACTGCTGTCCTTCGATTCGACGGAAGACGGCGGGAGCAGGGCTGGGAACTGGTCTGCCTCGAAAAAACCAACCATCGCCATTTATACGGCGCCGCCGTCGATATCGGCACAACCACCGTCGTCCTGCACCTGGCGGATTTGCAGACGGGCAAAATCCTCGCTACCGTATCGACCGCCAATCCCCAGCATCAACGCGGCGACGACGTCATCAGCCGGATTCATTTCGCCTCCAAACCGCAGGGACAGGATTGGATGCAGCGAGAGATAATCGTCTGCCTCAACGGCCTGCTGCGTCAGGCCGCCGGCGAGGCAAACGTCCATACCGAACAGATTTATGAGCTGGTCGCCGTCGGCAACACCACGATGAACCATTTACTGATGAAATTCCCCGTCGCGCAACTGGGCCAAAGCCCTTATGCGCCGCATACAACCGACGCATTCGATGCGCCCGCACAAAATTTCGGCCTTGCGCTCAATCCGCACGGCAATCTGCACACCGTCCAGAATATCGCCGGCTTTGTCGGCTCGGATACGGTGGCTGACGCCATCGCGGCGGATTTGGCGACGGAGCCGCAGACGACGCTTCTGGTCGATATTGGGACCAATACCGAAATCGTCCTGTGTCATCACGGCAAACTCTACACCGCAAGCTGTGCCGCCGGGCCTGCCCTCGAAGGCGCTCGCGTACTTCACGGCAGCCGGGCGATGGATGGCGCGATTCAGCGCGTCGTCTTAGATAGCTCGACCGGCGACATTGACCTCGACGTTATCGGCGACGGCACGCCGCATTCCATCTGCGGCAGCGGCCTTATTGATGCGCTGGCGGTACTGGTCGAAGCCGGCGTCATCAGCCCGGCCGGCGGATTCGTGCCGAAAGAAGAACTCGCGGGAAAACTTTCGCACGCGATGCTCGCTCGTCTGACCGAATATGAAAAGCAGCCCGCGTTTGTATTGGCGAAGGAAACCGGCAATTCCGCGGTGATTTTAACGCAGCGGGATGTCCGGCAGCTTCAATTGGCCAAGGCCGCCATTCGTGCCGGCATTAAGGTGCTCAAGAAAACGGCCGAGATTGATAATACGCGGATTGAAAAACTCCTTCTGGCCGGCGCCTTTGGCAATTATATCCAGAAGACCAGTGCCCTGCGCATTGGGCTTTTGCCGCACGTGGCCGCAGAACACATTCACTTCATCGGCAACGCTGCCGGCGGCGGGGCGCTGGAAATTTTGCTCAATCGCACCATCCGGGCCAATTGCCGGACGCTCGCCCGCAGGATGGAATACATCGAACTCGCCTCCCGCCCCGATTTCCAGGACATCTTCGCCGATTCCCTTATGTTCTAATGTGCCTATAGGCACTGGAGCAAGTGAATAGTCGATAGTGAACAGGAAAAGAGAATTTTTAGACAGGATTTACGGGATTTTTTACCCCTTAAATCCTGTCTAAAAACAATCTGTGTCATCTTGTGGAATCTGTGGTTCCGTCACTTGCAAAGTTTTCATCTTGCGGTATGATAGGGGGGGTCTAATAACGGATAAAAAGAGTAAGCTATGACTTCGCCTATACGAAAAAATGAGTTCCGGGAAAAGCCGCTGGTTCTGGTCGTGGATGACAACGAGCAGAATCTCGAATTGATTGTAGCGTATCTGGAAGACGTGGAATGCCAGATAATCTCGGCGTCCAACGGTATGGACGCCCTCGATATAATTCAACGAAAGACGCCGGATTTGGTGCTGCTGGACGTGATGATGCCCAAAATCAGCGGTTTTGAGGTGTGCCGGCGTATTAAAAACAATCCGCAGACCGCCGAGGTGCCGGTCATTATGGTGACCGCCCTGAATGAGCTGGCGGACATCGAAAAAGCCATCAATTCCGGCACGGATGATTTTCTCAGCAAGCCTGTTAATAAATGGGAGCTGATTACACGCGTTAAAACGATGCTGAGGCTTAAGCATCTGACCGACCGGCTGGAACGCACGCTGGCCTATCTCAGCGAGGTTGAAAAGGCGGCCCAATCACGGTAGCAGGGGGGCGATTTTCGCCAAATTTACACATTTTTCCTCTGCCCAAAACAAAACTTTTAATGTCCAGAATTAAAGAAGGGTATTTTTCACGTCCCGATAACCCATAGTTTCCTCCGAACAGTCGATACATTCCGCACACGTCATATATTGGCGGTTTTCATATCCGTAAAACACTCTATAAAAGGGCGATTTAGCTGAATTTCCGCAATTTTTACGTCGATACCCCGAATGCAGCCGTGATTAACCGAAACGAAATTATTTATACGAAGAAAGCAAGGGGATGAGTAAGCTCTTAGAGATCTTTGGCAAAGGGATTACGATTGACACCGTGGAGCTGGTTTGGAACTGGCTATTGGCGCAGGAGAAACTCCAGTCCGGCCAGACGCAGGGGGAAAATCCGCAGAAATCCATAGGCAGGGTGGTGGAACTGCTGTCGGAAAGAAAAATCGAACAGGCCCAGCAGGAACTTCAATTTTATCTTTTCGAACATCCCGCCTGCGTGAAAGGCCGCATCGCGGCCGCGGCCGTCTGTATTTATCATAACGACCTGGCCGGGGCGATTGAACAGGCTCGCAGCGTTTATGTCCGTCAGCCCAATAACACGATGGGATTATATCTTCTGGGCTATTGTTATGAACGGCTGGGGCAGGATGCCGAGGCGATGGAATTTTATCAGGACTGCCTGAAATTCAAGCGTCATTTGCAATTGCCCCGTCAGCGGATGGCGGCGATGCTGCTGCGCAAGGGGCGCATAGACAGAACGATTGAGGAGTATCTCGCATTGACGTCCGAGCATCCGGAGGACATCGATTCTCTAACGCTGCTGGGGTATTTGTATCTGGCGGCGGAACAATACGCCGCGGCAATAGACGCCTTCAATCTGGCTATTTTGTCGCATCCGGACAATTTCAACCAGGACAGCAAAGACAATGAATTAACGCCGCTTTTGGAACAGGGGCAGATCGAACAGGCCTTTGCGCATGTCGAAGGAATGATTGAGCAGCTTGGAGCGATGCCGGAGTTTTTTATTCAACTGGGTGATATTTATCGCTATACCGGCAGGGTGCCCGAGGCGATTTCACACTATGAAAACGCCCTGCGGATGCAGCCCAATTCTCTGGAGGCATCGATTAAACTGGGCAGTCAGTATCTGCGTGACGGGCAGGCATCTTTGGCGGCGGAACAGTTTAACCGCGCCGCGGAAATCAATGACGAAATTATCGACGCTTACGCCGGTCTTTCCGCGGCCCAGGCGATGCACGGACAACAGGAAGAGGCCTGTCAGACCCTGAGTCTGGCCGGCACAATTCATCAAAACAGCATTTTGTTGTTTGCGGAAACGGCCGCGTTGTATTTGCGGTCTTCAATGGCCAACCCGGCCGTGGGAGAGATGGAACGGGATGAAATACTGGACATGTTTATCAAAAGCTGGAAAAAACGTATGGACACGTCCGGCCCTAATGCGGATTTGTATTATAAATACGGCATTTTGATGACGGTTCGCGGTCAGGTCAAAGACGCGATAAGCTGGTTTAGGAAGGCTATTGCAATCAATCCGACTCATTACCGGGCCAAAATCAAGCTGTCGCTGGCTTTGGCTGAACTGGGAAAAGTCGAGGATGCGATGGAAAATCTGCAAAAGACGCATAGTTTTTCACCCGCAACGCTGGAACTGCATTACCGAACGGCGATGCTGTTCTGCGATAAACGGCGATTTGCCGGGGCGGTTCGCCAGCTTCAGAACAATCAGCTTCACGGGATGAGCTGTGAAGATACGAGAGATTCCATCGAAGTCGTGCTGGAAAATCTTGGAATTGTCGACAGGGCGTTATCCAACTGGTCCAAAATCGAAGAAACATCCCGTTCGGTGATAAGTCATATCAGCCAAAACGAGTGGTAATCCCATCTTTGGCACATCAAGACGGCAAAAAACTCGCTAACTCATTATAAGACAAAAAGCTGCATAGTTTATTGGTTTTCCTTGAATGCAACATAAGATACATTATAGGACGTAATAGATGGCGTGTTTTTTGCCTTTATAAAGCATTCGCGCCTTTTCAGGTCTTTAGAAACGGGCTTATTTTCCCCCCGCTAAGACTTCTTGTTGGAAAGCGCAATCTTTAATTTGAGTGTAAAAAAGGGTTGTTATGACAAAATAAGAATGTAGAATATAAAAAAATAAAAGGGTGCGGGACAAGTGTTGTTTCGCAGGATTCTAAGTGGTCGGGCCGCCACCTGCTAAATTAAGAAAATTTAGAAGGGAACGGCCATGAGCAAATCAAAAAACAATTCTATTTCCACGTCCGGCAATGCCCCTACCCAGGGTCAAGACAGCCTCGTAGGGCTTTTTGCCAGAATATTCTGGAGCCTCATTGGAAATATCATATTGGTTTTCCTGGCGGTAAAAATTTTCAGGAATCAGGCCCTTTTTTCAATTTCTGATCTCCTGTATTGGGTTCTGGTGTCTTTATTGGCCCTGACAAGGTATTGTGATATAAAATATCTAAAGGGCATTACTGCTGAGGGCCTGCCTGCGACAATGACACACTGGCGGAAATATGTTAAGTATCTCGTATTTATCTCAACGGGATTATGGCTTCTCGCCCATATAATATCGTTTCTGAAGAAATAACGTTCTCGAAATTGACGGCTTTTACTTTTCGCCGGCTAAGACCTCGGCGATATTCAAACAATGGTCTTTAATTCGCCGATAGGAAGTCAGCATATCGGTATAAATCAGGCTTTTAAGCGGCGTTGCCTTACCTTCACTGACACGAGCCAAATGACAGGTACGACATCGCTTCATAAAGCTGGTGATGGCGTTGCTCTTGGTATATGTTTCACTGACAAAGTCCGCGTCTGCCGTGTCCATTGAGCCTGCTATATTCACGATATCAATGAACTCGGCAACCATATCATGAAGTTCAATGATCTCCTGCTTGGCCTCCGGAGACAAATGCTGTCCGCCATCGTGCATCTTCAGACGAAGTTTCAGCACTGCGGTAATATAATCACTGATGGATTCATATTCGTCGGCCATACGGATTTGTTTTCTGCCCTCTTCTACCATTTCGCGCGACAATGTCCCTCTCATGACATGGCCAATAAACTCGACGATTTCTTTCTGCATCACATCCAGGTCGTTTTCCATCTGGAAAATCTCTTCGCAGCGTTTTCGTTCAATCCCGGCATTTTGCAGGGCTTCCCGCAGGATATCCGTCGTTTTGCGGCAGATAGTACCCATACGAAGGATTTCTTTTCGCGACTGCTCCAGGCCAATCGCCGGTGTATCGAATATTCGTACATCCAGATACGTCAGCTTGGGCGCCTCCGGCGTGGCCTTTTCCGGCACCAGCCACGTTAAAAAGCGGGAATACGGTCCCACCCAGGGAAGAAACACAATAACATTGACAATGTTGAACCACGAATGAGTGGCCGCAATGGCTTTTTCCGCATGCGGAAATGTTTCCATGCCATTGACCATTACCGGCGTATCCGGCGAGTCGCATCCGAGAAACGTTTTTACAAACCAAATAATAAACGGCATATAAATAAAAAACAGCGGCGTAATCCAGCAAACCCCCAGCGTATTGAACATCATGTGGGCATACGCGGAACGTTTGGCATTGGTGGTCGTCCCCAGCGACGCCAGAAACGCCGTAATAGTTGTCCCAATGTTTTCTCCAAGGACAAGGCCGGCGGCAGTCGGAAAGTTGATCAATCCCACATTGGCCAATGTCATCGTGATGCCGACGGTGGCCGACGACGACTGAACAATGGCCGTAACTAATGCGCCGGTTAAGATGCATTTGATAACCCCGGGATAACTGTCTGCCCTGAAACGGTGAAACCAGGCCACAAATTCCGGCATCTCCCTGATGGGAGACAATCCTTTTGTCATCAAATCCAGACCGAAAAAGACCATCCCCAAACCGACAATAATCATTGCAGTGAAACGTACCCGTTCATTTTTGGAGAACAGATAGAAAAAAGTCGCCAGACCCATCAGCGGCAAGCCGTATTGTGTCAGGCTGTAGGCCATAATCCAGGCCGTCACCGTTGTTCCGATGTTGGCGCCGAATATTACCGGAATAGCCTGTTTTAAGGTCATCAGCCCTGCGTTGACCATGCTGACGACCATTACCGTCGTTACGGAACTGGATTGAATGATACCGGTGACGGAGGTGCCGACGGCCGTGCCCATCAGGCGATTGCTGGTCATTGCGCCAATCAATCTTCGCATACGGTCGCCGGCTACGGCCTGCAGACCTTCGGACATATTTTTCATTCCATACAGAAATATGCCCAGCCCCCCCACCACGAAAGAAAACATCTCAAGAAATTGCTGGTACGTCATAGTTTTTCCCTTTTCCGCTGGATAGATGTTTCACACTTTGCCGGAGGATACCCCCCATACAGACAATAATTTAATACGTCGAAATATTCGGTAATTTATGCATTGAACCGGTTGCCAGATACACAATCCGTTCACAGATATTCGTTACATGGTCGGCAATCCGCTCCAGGTTGCGCGCCGCCCAAATCTGGTATGTGGCGCGAGTGACGGTCTGGGGCTGACTGATCATACTCTGAATCATTTTGTGATAGACCTTGTCATTCAACTCGTCCACCTCGTCGTCCAGAGCACAAATCGCTTCGGCTGCTTTGGCATCCCGACGAATGAACGCATCAATGCTTTTGCGCAGCATCTCCATCGCTTTATCCGCCATAACAGGGATATGCGTGAACGCTTCGACGGGGGTTTCTTTGCCCAGCAGCAACACGATTTTGGCGAGACCTTCGGCATGGTCCCCCATCCGCTCAAGGTCGGTCACAATGTTCATAATCGCAATAATTTCGCGCAAATCGGATGCTACCGGCTGCTGCATCGCAATCAGGTTGACGCAATTCTCTTCGATTTCCCATCGCTGGCGGTTAATCATCTCGTCGTCGCGAATAATCTTTTCGGCTTCTTCCAGATTGCGATCTTTTAGCGCCTTAACCGAGGATGCAATTGCCGTCTCGACAGTCTTGCCCATCGCAATAACCCGCGATTCCAGTTCATTAATTCGCTTACGAAAATTTTCCCTCATAAAAATATCCTCAGTTTAACCAAAATGTCCGGTAATGTAATTTTCAGTTAATTCTTTACAGGGAGCCGTGAAAATCCCCTGTGTAAGACCGAATTCGATCAATTGGCCCATATACATAAAACCTGTATAATCCGACGCTCTTGCCGCCTGCTGCATATTATGGGTGACGATAACCAGTGTATATCTTTCTCTCAATACACGCAACAATTCCTCAATCCGCATCGTGGCGATTGGGTCCAGCGATGAACAAGGCTCATCCAGTAAAATCACTTCCGGCAGGAGAATCAGCACTCTTGCTATGCAGAGCCGCTGCTGCTGCTCAAGCGATAACTGGCGGGCATTGTGATGAAGCTTGTCTTTCAGGATATCCCACAGACCCACATCTTCAAGGCTCTTCTGGATAAGCTCCATCGTTTCGCTTTTAGAACGCATCTGCCGGTGTATTCGCAATCCGAATCTCAGATTATTCAGGATTGACTGATCAAATACATTGGGGCGCTGAAAGACCATACCGACTTTTTTACGCAAAAGCACCACGTCCGTTTCAGGCGAGAAAATATTTTGGTCATCGATAATAATCCGCCCTTCCGTCCGGACGCCGTCAATTAAATCATTCATCCGGTTTACGCACCGGAGGAGAGTCGATTTGCCGCAGCCGGAAGGACCAATCAGGGCGGTGACATTGTTTTGGGGCACCTGCAGGCATACGTCCTTCAACGCATGAAAATCGCCATAGAACATGTTGAGGTTTTCAATGGATATTCTTGTTTTTAAGGCCGCCATCTTTTTTATCCGAATTTACCGGTAATGTAATCATCCGTACGCTGGTCGTCGGGATAGGTAAAAAGCTTTTGAGTTTGATTCACTTCGACCATTTCGCCCATCAGGAAAAAAGCACATCGATGACTGACACGCGAAGCCTGCTTGGTGTTATTGGTGACTAATATCTGTGTATAAGACTGAGCCAACAGGGCCATCGTGTCTTCCATCTTGGCCGTTGAAATAGGGTCCAATCCTGAGCACGGCTCATCATACAAAATCACGTCCGGCTCTATCGCCAGTGTCCGAGCAATGCAAAGCCGCTGCTGCTGACCGCCGGATAATTTGACCGCGGGACTGCGCAGACGATCTTTGAGTTCCTCCCAGACAAAGGCCTTTTTGAGCGATTCCTCAACCAGTTGTTCAATCCTGTGTTTGTCCCGGACGCCGTGAACCATCGGTCCATACGCCACATTTTCATAGATAGTCACGGGCAGCACCTGCGGCATTGCGAAGATAATGCCTATTTTTTGGCGTAATAACGTATCTGCAATGTCCTGCTGATTCTGATTTTCGAAAATAATCTCACCCGTCTGGCGATAGTGAAGATATCGTGAATTGAGGCGATTCATCGCCCGCAAAAATGTAGTTTTGCCGCTGTTGGCCGGGCCAATGATGCCCAGAATCTCATTGCGATAAACGTCCAGATTTATGTCCCGCAGAACCTGCTGGTCGCCGTAAAAGCAATTCAGATTGACTGTTTTAATAATAACGTTTTGTTCTACCATTGCTTTTTCTTTCGATAATGAGCACGCAGAACAATACTGACCAGGTTCATCAGGCATACCAGACCGATTAAAACAAGCCCCGTGGCAAAACTCAGCTTTGCCGGCATATTGGGTACCTGCGTGGAGATGACATACAAGTGATACGGCAGGGCCATCACCTGGTCAAAGACTGAACGCGGCAGCCGGGGCAGATAAAATGCCGCAACAGTGAACAGAATCGGGGCCGTCTCCCCCGCCGCTCGACTCAGGCTTAGAACCGTACCTGTCAGAATCCCCGGAATTGCATAAGGCAGCACGCAATATCGTACAGTCTGCCAGCGGGTTGCGCCCAGCGACAGGCTGATTTCCCGATACGTCATCGGCACCGCCTCCAGCGCTTCTTTGGTGGCCGTGATAATTACCGGCAGACTCATAATCGCCAGTGTCAGCGACCCGGCCAGAATCGACGTTCCAAACCCCAGAAAGACGACAAAAAGTGTAAACCCGAACAAGCCATATACAATCGAAGGAATGCCGGACAGATTGACCACCGATAATTTAATCAACCGTGTAAACAGGTTATCTTTGGCATATTCAACCAGATACACCGCCGACAGAATCCCCACCGGCAGCGAAAACAGCATTGTACCGACAATCAGCAGCACCGTTCCCACAATGGCCGGAAAGATACCGCCTTCCTTCATTCCATTGCGTGGAGCGGCGGTCAGAAATTCCCATGACATAGCGCTCCATCCGCGGCTGATGACATAATAAATAATCAATACAATCGGCGCCACGACCAGTAATGTAATCAGGCCCAGTATCGTAAAGGCAATTTTTTGTCGAATCCCGGCGGCGTTCATTTTCTGCTCTTTCGTAAAGAGATATCCGCGACAAAATTCAGCATAAATGTAATAACAAACAAGACCAATCCGACGGCGAACAGGGCGTAATAATGGTCCGACCCCCCTACTGTTTCGCCCATTTCCCCGGCGATGGTTGCCGTCAGCGTCCGCAGGGGCTGCAAAATCGAATGGGGGATAATCGGCGCATTTCCTGTTACCATCATCACCACCATCGTCTCGCCGATAACACGGCCGATGCCCAGCATTACCGCGGCAATAATCCCTGACGAGGCGGCGGGCAGCACAATCCGCCACATCGTCTGCCAGCGGGTTGCGCCCAGGCCGTAAGCGGCCTCTTTATACGACCTTGGAATCCCGATGATAGCGTCTTCGGAAATGCTGATAATCGTCGGCAGCGCCATAAAAGCCAGCAGAATCGCCCCTGTCAGGCCGCACATACCAGTATTCAAATGAAGTGTGGTTTTAAGAAACGGCCCCAGCCAGACGATCCCGATAAAGCCCAGAACCACGCTGGGAATCGACGCAAGAATTTCCACCAGCGATTTAAGAATCATTTTCAGATAGCCGGGCGCTACTTCTGCAATGAACAAAGCTGTTGCGACGCCGATCGGTACACAAATAACAATTGCCCCTACCATGACCAGAATCGAGCCCATTAAAAGCGGAATAATTCCAAACGTCGGCGGTTCCGAAATCGGCAGCCATTGTGTGCTGGTCAGGAACGCCTTGAGGGGATAGACCCGAAACAGCGACAGGGAGTCCTTGAGTAAGAACAGGAAAATCAAAATAACGAACGCAATAACGGCAAAGCCGCTGACGCGAATGGCGGTTTCAATAATGCGTTCATTTATTTTTCTGAACAAAGCCTGCCTCCAGAGGTACAAAACCGGTTTCGGCGAACTGCTGTTGTC
Source organism: Planctomycetota bacterium (assembly GCA_016873215.1). Classification (GTDB taxonomy): domain Bacteria; phylum Planctomycetota; class Phycisphaerae; order Sedimentisphaerales; family Anaerohalosphaeraceae; genus Anaeroglomus. The sequence goes on along the minus strand of VGXU01000006.1, from coordinate 58,706 downwards.
CGCGAGGACTCAGCGTAAAATCAATAAATTGTTTGATGATTCCCTGCGGCCGGCCATTGATATAAAAATACAACGGTCGGGACAGAGGATACTTCTTATTAAGAACATGCGAGATGTCGGCGGGGAAATAATCACCTTCTTTTTTACCCAGTTTAACAGTTTTTGTCCGATCGGACACATAACCCATCCCCAGATATCCGATAGCGGACTCGTTATTGGCGACTTCTTCAACAATAGCCTGCGATGAAGTCAGCAGCAGCGTCTCGGAAGAAAATTCAGCGACACTGTCTTTTTTTCCCTGTCGAATCACTTCTTCTTTGAAGTACATGTGCGTGCCGGAGCTGACCTCACGGGACAAAGTGACAATCGACATATCTTTGCCGCCTAATTCTTTCCAGTTTTTTACTTCGCCGGTAAAGATGCGGCGCAACTGGTCGAGCGTCAGATGCTCCACGGGATTATTCATGTTGACCACCACGGCCACGCCATCATAAGCCACCGTGATTTCGTTCGGCTCTACGCCGTGTTTGCGGGCCAATTCATATTCCTTGGCCTTCATTTCGCGTGAGGATATGGCGATATCGCAGGTGCCGTTAATCAGCGAGGCAATACCCACCCCGCTGCCGCCGCCGGTGACGCCGACGAAGATATAGGGGTTGACCTTCATAAACTCTTCGCTGACCATCTGCCCGGCATTGACGATGGTATCCGAGCCTTTAATCTGCAAAAAGCCTTCATCCTGCCGATTGCCGGAAGAACGCCTGCAACCGCCGGGAGAGACCAACATCGCCAGGACAAGGATAGAACAATATACTCTGCTTTTCATACGACGTCTTTTTACAATGCTGCTGTCTGACTTATTTTGAAGGAATTTACACCCGGAAATTTAATGCAGGTTTCACATTTTAGCAACATTTTTTTCCTGCTTTTCGTTGATTTTATCCGAAAATACTTACCGGCATGTCTCCAAAACGAAAAAAGCGAAGAATTATTGCTCTTCGCTTTAGAATTAATGCAACAGAATTACTGATATTCTTCGGTTTTGTGGCGGATGATGCGTCCTTCGACCATATAAATCACATTTTCAGCGATATTCACGGCATGGTCGGCGATACGTTCAAGATGACGCGATACGCTGAGCAGATGAATCAGACTTTCAATGTATTGCGGATGGTCAATGATGGCCTGCTTGACCTGGTCGTACATTTCCTTGTTAATGGCGTCCACATGGTCGTCGTCTTTGAGGACTTTTACGGCCAGGGCGCAATTCGTATTCACCAGTGCGTCGAGGCTATCCCGCAGCATCTGCTGGGTAATCCGTGCCATCGTATCAAAGTCAAAAGGCGTCGGCACGGGGTCATGTCTCGCCAGGAATTCGCTGCGTTCAGCGATGTTGACCGACAAATCGCCGATGCGTTCAAGGTCGTCGTTGATCTTCAGCGCGGTTACAATAAACCGCAAATCAATGGCTACCGGCTGATGCAGTGCCAGAATTTTCAGACATTCTTCTTCGACATCAACTTCGTTCTGGTCGATCACGACATCCTCGTCGATAACTTCTTTAGCCAGTTGGCCGTCGCGCTGGCGCAGCGATTTGACGGACTTCCAGAGGCTCTGCTCGACCAGCGAACAAAGAAACAACAGTTTGCTTTTCAGTTTCTGAATTTCATTGGCCATATGTGCGGTCATTGTATTGTCCTCAATAAATATTATCCAAATCGCCCGGTGATATAATCTTCGGTCGCTTTTTTGGCCGGGTTGGTGAAGAGTTTGTCCGTACGGTCGTATTCAATCAGTTCACCCAGACAGAAAAACGCCGTGTAGTCGCTGACGCGGGCGGCCTGCTGCATATTATGGGTGACAATCACAATTGTATAAGTGCCCTTCAACTGCGCGATGAGGTCTTCGATGCGTGCCGTGGCGATGGGGTCGAGCGCCGAACAGGGTTCATCCATCAGCAGAACATTGGGTTTTGTCGCCAGCGTACGCGCGATACACAGCCGCTGCTGCTGGCCGCCGGACAGGGCCAGGGCGGATTTGTGAAGGTCGTCTTTGACCTCATCCCACATCGCCGAATCCCGCAGACATTTTTCGACCATTTCGGAAAGCCGGCGTTTGCTGCGGACGCCCTGCAATCGCGGACCGTAAACGATATTTTCAAAAATCGTCTTTGCAAACGGGTTGGGCTTCTGAAAAACCATTCCTACCTGCTGCCGTAGGTTAATCAAATTGGTGCGTTTGTCATAGACATCGCATCCATTCACGGCCAGCGTACCTTCGGTACGCGTGTTGGGAATCAGGTCATTCATCCGGTTAATGCTGCGAAGAAACGTACTTTTACCGCAACCGCTGGGGCCGATGATGGCGGTGACGGAACCGGTGCGAATGTCCATGGAGACGTTATTGACGCCGCACTTCGAACCGTAAAAGAAACTGAACCGCTCCGCTGATATAACCGCCGGCTTGCCGGAATCGACATACGCGGCGGAGTCGGCTGCAACCTGCGGGCGAACGGCATTTCCGGCACCTGTTTTTTTCAGTGGAACGGCACTTTTCGGTTCCATTGAATTCCTTTCTTCCTGTTCTGTCATTTCCATTATACCCATTGTTTTCGCCATTGTTAATGGCCGCGCAATTTTTTACTGAGACGGGAACGAATCACAATTGCTGTAACGTTTAGAACCAGTATCAGCAAAATCAGCGTCATCACCATCCCGAACTGCTGATGCGGAACCAGCATTGAAATCCTGTCGCCGACGGCAATGTCATAACTGCCGTAAGACAACGCGCGCGTAGGCTGGAAAAGCCCGCCGAAAATACTTGCCGGGTTTCGTACCCACTCGGCGGGAGTACCGAAATTGGGAATCGGCCCCATTGCGACAACGCCGGTAAAGAGGATGGGAGCGGTTTCACCGGCGGCACGACTCAGGCTCAGGATGATACCGGTCAGAATTCCAGGTCCCGCCGCCGGTAAAATTACTTTCACAAGCGTACGGAATTTCCCGGCACCCAGTGCCAGCGACGCTTCGCGGTAGGTCTGCGGCACGGCCCGAATGGCCTCCTCGCTGGCCCGGATAATCACCGGCAGCACCAGAATCGACAGCGTCAGGGACGCCGCCAGGATACAGGGCTTGCCGATGGCGGAAATTGTAATGACAAAAAATGCCAGGCCGAACAGACCATAGACGATGCTTGGAACGCCGGCCAGCGTATTGATGCAGATGCGAATGATTTTAATCCAGATGTTGTCCGAGGCGTACTCGACCAGATAGGCGGCGGAAACAACTCCGAACGGAACGGCAAAAAGCATTGAAAGAACAGTCAGCAACAGCGTGCCAAGAATCTCCGGCCCGATGCCGCCGAAGTAATGGCTGTTAACCCAGTCGTCGATGAAATACTGCCAGTAAAAACGATGACGTGGAAGCAGCAATGCGTTAAAATTTTTCTCCACTCTATCAAACAGCGGTTCCAGTTCGGTTCCTGTAAATTGCGTTTTTCGAGCGATTATTTTTTTTACCAGCGGTTTGCCGGGGCCATCCGCAATCCATTGTTCGTCCCACAACAGCGTATGCAGAGCTTTGCGGGCCATATCCATTCGCGTCGCCCCGTATTGATCCATCGGCAACGGCGGCTCATCTTCACCCGGCAAAGGCCCGAACAATTGACGAATGGCCGCTGTGACATCTCGCAGCCCGGCCAGGTATTCCGACCGCTTTGTCAAATCAACGGTCTGGGCGGTTTTACGATATTGTTCGGCAACGGTAAAAAAATGCTGAACCGGCGTATCTTTGAAAGTTGGATTCCCTTTTTGCGCCAACGCCTTATCAAGATTGGCCAGGACAACCTGTTTATCCATGCTTTCGAGAGCGTCAAGGATCGTGTCACGAATCTCTTTGGCCTGTTTTCGGCATTCGGTGTATTGTTCTTTGGGAGTATTGCGATAATTCAGATATTCGCCGTATTGCTGATAAATATTCTTAACCTCTTTAACCCGTGGTTCCATATCCAGACCACGGCTAAACGCCAGGAGAATATCATAAATCGGTTTTCGTGCGGCGGCAACCCGCTCCAGTTCCTGTTTCAGTGTCCGTTCATCGCCGCGGTCGTGCAGGTCCATTTGCAGTTTTCGAAATTCGACGGTTTCGGTAAAGAAAACCGCCGACAGTCCCTTGCGAAACATCGGCACAAGCACAACCAGCAGCACGCCGGCAATCAGCAGTACCACGCTGCCGGCGAAAGCCGTGAACATTTTATCGAGAGACTGTCGAATTTGTGTTCTCATTTTCCGCCTCGACTGGTTTTCATCACTTTGCCCAGCAGATATTCGCTGACCAGATTGAGACTGAACGTAAACAGTAGCAATGTCAGGCCGACAGTGAATAACGCATAATAGTGTTCGGAATTTTTCGGTGTTTCTCCCATGTCGCCGGCGATGGTGGCCGTCATCGTGCGGATAGACTGCGATAAATCCCACCACGGCGAAGGAATCCGGCCGGCGTTGCCGGAAGCCATCCAGACGACCATCGTTTCACCCATAGCCCGCATCATCCCCAGAATCACCGCAGCCAGAATCCCGCTGTGCGCGGCGGGAATAACCACCTTGACCATCGTTTCGGCTCGCGTGGCGCCAAGGGCATAAGAGGCCTCGCGGGTTTCACGTCCAATGGCGGACATCGCATCTTCCGAAACGCTGATAATCGTCGGCAACGCCATAATCGCCAGAATCACGGAGGCGTTCAGGGCGTTGGTTCCGGTGGAAAATCCGAGACTTTTCTGAAGCCACGGGGCAAACACCATCACCGCGAAAAACCCATAGGCCACGGAAGGAATCGCCGCCAGAATCTCAATGACGGGCTTGCAGATTTGCCGCAGATTAAAGGGAGCGATGTCGCTGAGAAATATAGCTGCAAACAGCCCCAAAGGCACCGCTAAAATCAGGGAGCCGAGAGTAACATACAGTGACCCGACGATCAAAGCCAGGCCGCCGTAACGGGGTTCCGTCGCGGCGGGGTACCAGCCGGAGTCGGTAAAAAATTCTTTGATGCGTGCCATCGCAGCCGGGAAGCTTTTGTTGAAAAAGAATGGGGCGGACTCGCGAATCACAAAATAAAAAATCAAAAAGACGGCGACTACCGACGTGGCGGTAATCAGAAACAATGCCGCCCTCCCGAGATGGCCGGATAAAAACCCCAGCATGTCCTCCGATGGAGTGAGAAGCAGCGGTCGGGTAAACCCCGCCGCTGCTTTCTTTGATTTTCCGGCGATTTGTGCAGAATATTTCGCCATTCTTATTCCCGGGGCAACTGCCTCCTGAAGTTTCATTAATAATTTGTCATCGGAACAAATCCCTTGGCCTCAATGATAGACTGGCCTTCTTCCGTCAGATAGAAGATGCAAAATGCGTGAATCACAGAACCAAGCTTCGGGTAGCCGTTGGTGAACAAAAACAACGGCCGGCTGACTAAATAAGTCCCATCGGCAATCGTTTGTTTGGTCGGCATTATGCCGTCGATTTTCAACGATTTGACATTGTCGTCAAGAAAACCAAGACCGACATAACCAATCGCGCCGGGTGTGGTTTTGACACGGGCATATGCCTGGGGATTGGCGTTGACATATTCGACCCCGGCAGCCATATTCTGCTTTTTCAGAACCTTTTCATGAAAGACTTCATACGTCCCGCTGGAGGTATCCCGGCTGATGGCAACAATCGGCATATCCGGACCGCCGAGGTCTTTCCAGTTGGTGATTTTGCCCATATAAATATCGCAAACCTGTTGGCCGGTTAATTCTTTAACGGGATTGGAGGGGTGAACGATGATGCAAACCCCGTCCATCGCAACAGTATGAGCGACTGGATAAATCCCTTTTTCCACCGCTTTTTTGAATTCTTCGGGCTTGAGAAAACGGCTGGACATCGCAATATCGCAACGGCCGTCTATGAGAGCCGCAACGCCGTCGCCGGAACCGGTTTTCTTGACGGTGATTGAGCAGTTGTGCGACTTCATAAACACTTCAGCAAAGGCGTCACCGATGGGGCCGACGGTAGTGGAGCCATCCAGACCGACTGCCGACTTTTCCTCCGCCGTCGCGATTGAGACAAACATCATGACCGCCAGTACCACCGCGGCAAAAACTCCAAAATGATTTTTAACTGTTTTCATAGTGTTATCCTTTCCTTTCTTTAATTTCTACTCTGAAATTGTTAGCGTATTGTTAGGATAGTGTTAGCAATTTGCTATTTTTTCAGAACTTAACCATCACGTCCAACTGAAGTCGATTGTAATTGTCGTAATTTTTTGTCGTTGTGTTGTATTTGTCGTTCATAAAATAGCTGACGCCGGCCTGGGTGTTTTTAGCCAACTGATAGGTAACTCCGAACCGATGTCCTTTACCATTCGTTCCGCCGCCGATGAAGTCCGAATCACTGAATGTGCCGATCACGGCATCTTTTTCGAGGTCGCGGTAGTCATAGCTGAATTCCCAGCTTCCGGGGTCTTTGCATTTGTTGAGCGTCGTACCAATGAGCCAACCGGTGTCTTCCTGTACGCTGGAGGCGGTATTTACGACATAATCGCCGTAAATGCCGACCGGAAGTCCCGCGATTTTGGTGTTATACTCGGCGAAGCCTTCAAACAGATTATAATCATAAAGATAGCCGCCGCTATAACTATTTCCTTTAGAGCTGGTTCCAAGCAAATAGGTTTCCCCGACCAGATTGCCATAGTCAAAATAACCAAGACCGGCAGTTAGTTTGTTATCTTTATCAAATTGATGAGTCACGCCGCCCTGGGCGCCAAACATGGAAATGGAATCAGTATCACTGTCATCCAGCCGGACATAAAATCCGCCGGCGTTGGCAAAGAGGCTTGTCGCATCCGACAGCTTCAAATTATATTGTGCCGCGATACCTTCCATACTCAAATCGCTGTCCCATATAAGCTGATTTTTGCCAACTGTCACAAACGGATTGCCCAGTTTGCCCAGCAAAACGGAAAGGCCCTCCACCGAACCGGGTTTCCATGTCATATACGCACGGTCAAGCCAGATGCCTTTATACGTCCAGCTATCGCCCATATTCTGATTGGTCGATACCGGGTCGTCGCTTTTACCTGTGGCAATCCGCATATCGAAAGTCGTTTCATCGTTGACCTGTGCTGTCAGGCCCAGACGAACGCGAATGCGATTGCGGTTGACGGCATCGGACTCCGTTCCGCTGTTTTCGGAAGAGATATTCTCATACCGATAGCGGAAATCGCCATAAAATTTGAGCTTCTCGACCCATTTGAGGGTTTCCGGGATGGTCATTTCGCCCGGCTTGATGGCCGCGATTTTTTCATTTTGGGCCGTCTGGGCCTGCTCCAGCTTTATGAGCTTGGCCTGCATTTCCGTGATGGCCTTGTACTGCTCCTGAAGCTGCTGGCGAAGCTCCGTGGTATCATCGGCCCAGGCCGAACCAGCCATTGCCGTCAGACAGGCAATCACTACCATCCTTAGTACTTTGTTTGTGATCATTGCATACCTCCATAAAAGAATTTTCTCTGTCCCTGCACGAACCGATTTCGCGCGGGTTTTCTCTTTGGAGGTCAGACTACGAGGGGTGTATTTGAAATGTGTGTGGATAAAATTAGAAATGGGTTAAAAGACAAACCCACTTCGGGGTTTTCAACCTACAGGCTCATCGGCAGGCTCAGAATAAACGTGCTGCCTTTGCCGATGGCACTTTCGACACGAATCGTGCCCTGATGATATTGGGCAATATGTTTGACTATCGCCAGCCCCAGCCCCGTACCGCCCATTTGCCTGCTGCGGGCCTTATCCACGCGGTAGAAACGTTCAAAAATGCGGCTTTGGTGTTCGGATGCGATGCCGCAGCCGAAATCCTGCACGCGAATGACTAAATTATTCTGTTCAGTACCGGCTGAGATAATCACTTTCCCGCCGGGGTTGCTGTATTTGACGGCATTGTCGGCCAGGTTCAATACGGCCTGTTCCAGCAGCGACGCATTGACGTTCGATTTTAAATCGGGCGGGCATTCGACATCAAGCTGGATAGTCCGTTCGTCGGCTTTGTGCCGGCAAAGTTCGACGGCGCTGTTCAGAATATCACGAATGATACACACCTGGCGCGGGACACGAACCGTTTCATCCTGCTGTTCCAATTCGCACAGCAGCAGCAAATCTTCGATAATCGAATTAAGCCGGTCGGTCTGCCGGGCAACGATGTTTAAAAACCGTTTTACGTTTTCAGGGTTATCGACGGCGCCATCCAGCAGGGTCTCGATAAACCCGTGAATGGACGTAATCGGCGTTTTCAACTCGTGGGAAACATTGGCAACAAAGTCCCGCCGAACCTGTTCCAGACGATAAATACGGGTCATATCATTAAGTACAATCAAGGAACCCATGTTATCGCTTAAATTATCCAGCAGTGGTGATGCGCTGGCTTGTATATTCGATTCCTGTCCGCCGGGTTCGGACATTAATATAAATTGCTCTGTTGGTTGTATGGACTGAAGTGCATTCTGAATAAACAACTGCAATTCACTGTTGCGAATCAGCTCCCCGGCCGTCCGCCCGACGGATTTGGACGCATCAAGCCCCAGCATCTTTGCGGCGGCCTTATTGAGCGTCAGGCATTTGCCGGATATATCAAAGGCAATGACGCCTTCGAGCATTGCGGTGAACATGGCCTGCTGCTGGTTCTGCTGGCGTACCGTCGATTGAATCCTGCGGTCAAGCTCTTCGGCCATCATATTCATGGTCTTGGCAAGCTCGGCAATTTCGCCTTTGCCGGAGGCGTCGAGTTTATGTGTCAATCGACCTTTTGCAAATTCTTGCGCACCTTTTTGCAATAAAACCAATGGACGGGATAATTCCCATGAATACCACAAACTGACTACAGCCAGAACCAGTACGATGATAATGCCGTAACGAACCACGGAATGGGTCAATGCACTCAGGGTATGTTGAATTTCAATCAGAGGAATTGAGGTTCGCACCACAGCAACGACCTGATTATTGCGCAAAACAGGAACAGCGACATACATCATCCGTTGTTCCAGAGTGGCGCTGGGACGGACATTGAAGCCGACCTGCTCCTTCAGAGCCTGCTGCACTTCCGGGCGCATCAAGTGGCTTTCCATCGTCTGAGGGTCGCGGTCCGATTCGCCCAGCACCCGGCCGGAAGATTCAATCACCGTGATGCGGGTTTTGGTTTCCTGTCCGAGTTTCTTACAGGCTGCGTCAATGTGAGCCAGATTCATCGCATCAATGGATGTTTCCATGACTTCGCGGGCTAATTGGGCGCGAACTTCCAGCGTCTGGCGAGTTTGGCTGATAAAGAGGCTGTCTATTAAAAAAGAGACATTAATTGCAAAAGCGATCAGCGCTAAAAGCGTGATGACCAGATATGAAGGAAAAATTTGCCATAACAGACGCTTTTTCATATTTCGGATTCCATCGCGGATGAGAATTTAATCATCTTCCTGCATCCGGTATCCCACGCCGCGAACCGTTTCAATATATTTACCCGCCGAGCCAAGCTTCTTACGCAGGCCGACAATCTGCACATCAATGGATCGGTCCGTCACAGGATAATCGGAACCGTGAATGGCGTCAACAATCTGATATCGTGTAAAAACCCATCCGGGACGCGCAGCCAAAAACCGCAACAGGCCGAATTCCGTGCTGGTCAGATCCACCGGTTTATTTTTGACGGTGACGCGATGTCGCCCGCTGTCGATTTCGATATCGTGAATTCGCAACATGGATGTGTCTATCGCTTCGGCGGCTCGATTCCGACGCAATACCGCGCCAATTCGCGCCAGCAGCACCCGCGGGCTGAAAGGCTTGGCAATATAATCCGCCGCACCCATTTCCAGCCCGGCGACAATATCAGCCTCCGTGCCTTTGGCAGTGACCATAATAATGGGAATGGTGCTGGTCTTGGGATCTTTTTTGAGATTCCGGCAGACTTCCAGCCCATCAAAGCCCGGCAGCATAAGGTCCAGCAGAATCAAATCCGGTTTAACTGCCTCGGCCATGCTTAAAGCAATCGGGCCGGTCGTGGCGGCGTCCGTTCGGTAGCCGTTCTTTTGGAGGTTATATCGAATCAGCTCCAGAACATCGTCTTCGTCTTCAACAATCAAAATTTTTTCTTCGGCCATACAATCTCCCTGCTTTCAACAATGCCCCTATTATCAGGGTGTTTTGTTACGATTTGATTAGGAAAGTGTTAGCCTTTTATTTTACTTTGCCAGGCGGTTCAATATCTTGATGCCCTGCTCGATTTTTTCATCCGTAGTTGCGTAACTGATGCGAAAATGCGTATCCTGTTCGCTGAATACATTGCCCGGAATAATCAGGACGTTATTTTCAATAGCCTTTTGCACAAATACCGTGGCATTGGGATATGACGATGGTGCTTTGGCAAACATATAGAATGCCCCGCCGGGCTTGGTTAAATTGAAAGACCCTTTCAGACCCTCGACCATCCGATCGCGTTTTTTGTGATAGATATCCACATATCCGCTCATATCTAAATCCATGGCCTCAACAGCGGCCACCTGAAACGGCGTCGGCGCGCAGACAAACGTGTATTGCTGGATTTGAGTCATCTTATCCAGCAGCGATTTGAGCGGCTCGGCCGCGGCGGCATAACCCATCCGCCAGCCGGTCATCGCATAACTCTTGCTGTAGCCCTTCAAAATCAATGAGCCGTCGTAATACCGGCCGATACTTTCACAGGGGGCGTCATAACAAAAATCTTCGTAGATTTCGTCGCTGATAACCAGTATGCCGTGTTTTTGGGCCAGTTTCGCGACAGACTGTACTTCCTGCTTTGAATAAACCGCTCCCGTTGGGTTGGCCGGGGAGTTGAGAACCAGCAGCTTTGTTTTGTCGGTAATAGCGCGTTCAATTTTTTCGACCGGCAGCTTGAAATCCGGATAGGTATCGATAAACACACACTTGCCGCCCAGCATTCGGACCAGGTGCTTGTACATCACGAAGTAAGGGTCGGGGACAATTATTTCATCACCCGGATTGACGGTAGCCAAAAATGCCAGCAGCAGCCCCCCGCTGACGCCGCTGGTGACTATCAGTGAAGGATTTTTCCAGCCGTAATCAGTTGATATTTTGCCGCGGATTTTGTCTAAAAGTTTCTGCTCGCCGGCGGTTTGAGAATAACGGTTAAACCCATTTTCAATCGCCTTGATTGCCGCGGCTTTCACTTTTTCAGGCACGTCGAAGTCCGGCTGACCAATGGAAAAATTCACCGGGTCTTTCAACTGAGCCGCCAGGGCGAATACTTTCCGAATGCCGCTGGCGTCAATTAACTTCGTTCGTTCCGCAAGGTATGCTCTCATTCAGAGTTCTCCTGCCATCCACAATAAATGGTCACAGAAAAAACCGCCCACAGGACGTTTGCATATCGATTCTCTGGGCGGTTTTGAGTTGCCATAGCAGGTTATCCGGCGATTATTTTTTCGCCGCGGCCTTCTTTTGCTGCGGCGGCTGAGCGGTTGGCGGCGCGGCGGGAGTTCCCGCTGCGGCTGCAGCTTCAGCTTCCGGAGTTGCGGCGACCTTGACCTTGGCTTCCTTCTTGCCTGTGGCGGCCTTGCGGTGCGCCACCTTGGGAAGTCCCATAACGGTATCGCCGTCCGTAAAGCGTTCTTCCAGTTTCAGGGTTTCAATGCGTTCGCCGCGGCTTAACACATTACGATGCCTCGACAAGGCGCCTTTTACTTTCAAAGAACGATCAATCGACATTCTGTGTTTCTCCTGCTTTTTTCTATTTTACTTTCTTTCCGTACACATCCTGAAACGGCGTGCTGCTGAATCTTTCGTATCCATCGGGCGCTTTATAATTGGCGCCAAGACGTTTAATCGTCTGTTTCATCTTGTAGCCGTCGGTCCCGCTTCGTTCCGGGCTTTCAAATCGGTCTTTAGTCACGAGCAGATAATAACTGCCCTGTTTGACTACCTCGGTCTCGACTCCATTTTTCTTAAAATACGCCATAACCGGCGTCAAATCTTCCTGTTTCGTATAAGCGACAATCACAATAATATGGTCGCCGACCGGTTTCGACGGTTTGGCCTGCTCCTGCGGCTTGGTTTCCGCAGGCGGTTTTTGTTCAAGCCGGCTCTGAATAACCGGAGGCAACTGACTCTTCGCAGAGTCGCCCGACTGCTGCTGTGCCGTCGGTTTTTCTTTCTGCTGCGTTGCGGCAGGCGCCGGCGGCATCTGCCGAACTATCAGTTTATTCTCAGCCGCTCGATTTTCGACATTTTTTACCGTCGTCCGCCCAACCGGCTGCACCTGTTCTTTTTGGCCAAATCCTCTCAGCCAGAAAACCAACAAAATTACCACTATAATAATACCCGTGGTAATCCCGATTTTGCCCGCCAGCCTGGGATTACTTTGCACAACCTTTTTAAGCCAGTCCCAAGCCTGCTGATACGCCGTTTGCTGACGGAAAAGAGCCGTTTTTTTCGTCAACATAAGCTTTATCGGAGACTTCAACGTCTTTTTTTCCGGCACCACCTGTGCGGCCTGCTTAGGCGGCTGCTTTAACTGAATTTTCGGCTCTGTTCGCGGGGCCTGCTTAGGCACAGGCTGACCCTGCGGTGCCATATTGAGACCTTCAGCATCGTTTTTTCGCCGAAGCGCTTCGTATAATGAAATCCGATTCATTTCGCGGACCACTAATCCCTGTTATGGCTAAATAAAATCCCTTTTTACGGCCTTATATCGCTTTATGAGCCTTTTGGGCTCTATTAAAAACAGTACCATACCTTATTTAGCCGCTGATTTCAACCGCAAAACCTTTACAAAGGCAAGTTTTTTTCATTCTCAAATTGTGTCTTGACATTTCGGCCTATTGCGGATAACTAAAGGCCTTTTAATATTTTTCTTTACTCCGCACCGGCGGTCTGGTATAGAAATTTGCGGAATTCCTTTGGCGAGCGATGGAATTTCATATAAGTCTGGTCTCCCATTGAAAATAAGTACTTTAGAAAAATCGTTGTTTAAGGAAGTTATATGCTGCCAACAAAGAAGAAAAGTAAATCGACGCAGCGTTCGCGTCAGGCTCACAAGGCGCTCAAGCCGGTGAATTACTCGCTATGCAAGAAATGCGGGGCGGCCAAGCTGCCCCATGCCGCCTGCGCGGAATGCGGATATGTCAACAAGGACATGACGCTTAAACTCGGTAAGGAGGCCGAAGAGTAAGTTATGCGGATTGCCATCGACGCGATGGGTGGAGATTACGCCCCCGGCGAAATTATCGCCGGTGCGCTGGAAGCAAAGGATTTGCTTGGTTCGCAGGACGAACTGGTGATGGTAGGCAATGAAGCGACGATACGCTCTCATCTGCAGGCTCTCAAAGCCGGCCCTGACACCTTTCGTATTATCCACGCCCCTGAGGTTATCGGCATGGATGAGTCGCCCGTCGATGCGCTGCGGAAGAAACCCAAAAGTTCCATTGCCATTATGACCCGGCTGGCCTCCCACAAACAGGTTGACGCCGTATTGTCGGCGGGCAATACGGGGGCCTGCGTGGCCGGCTCTCAGTTGCGAATGCGTACTCTTGAAGGCGTGGTTCGTCCCGGCATTGCGGTGGTTTTGCCCACCTATCACGGCCCGGTGACGATGTGCGACGTGGGCGCCAATATCGCCTGCAAGCCCATCCATTTGTATCAGTATGCCGTGATGGCCGGAGCGTATTCCAACCTGATGCTGGGTATCGCCAATCCGCGCGTCGGCATTATGAACATCGGCGAAGAAGAAGCCAAAGGCACCGACCTGATTAAAAAGACCCGTGCTATGATTAAATCCGACCCGAATGTGAATTTCGTCGGTAACATCGAAGGACGGGACATCTTTCAGGGCAAAGCGGACGTCGTCATTTGTGAAGGATTTGTGGGCAACGTCGTGCTGAAACTGACTGAAGGCGCGGTGGGAATGCTGTTTCAGGTTATTCGCGAAGAATTGATGCAGCGTAATAAACTTTTGGCTTTCTGGTTCAAATCAGTCGTGAAGAAAATTTACAAAAAGTATGATTATCATGAATACGGCGGAGCGCTGCTGCTGGGCGTGGACGGCACGTCCGTGATTTGTCATGGCTCCAGCAAAGCCCGCACAATCAAAAACGCCATTCTGGCCTGCAAGACATTTTCGGAAAAAAAAATCAACGAACATATTGTTCAGGCCCTGGCTAAATCGACGGTAAATACCAATGGTGACTAATCCAACAGTACAGTCCGCGGTGCCGACATGTGCCGTAATTGCGGGAACGGGTTCTTGTGTCCCTGAAAAAGTCCTGACCAACGAGGATTTTACGAAAATTATTGAGACATCCGACGAGTGGATTTCCACCCGAACGGGGATTAAAGAGCGTCACGTCGTCTCCGAGGGCGAAACCACGGCTACGCTGGCCGCTGAGGCGGCAAGGCGGGCGCTGACTGACGCGAAGATGAACCCCGAAGAGTTGAACATCATCATCGTGGCGACCATCACGCCGGAGATGGTGTTTCCTTCTACAGCCTGTTTCGTCCAGGCCGCCATCGGGGCGACCAACGCCTGGGCTTTTGATTTGTGTGCGGCGTGCAGCGGGTTTGTTTATGGCCTGGCCATCGCTCAGCAGTATATCGGTTCCGGCCGATACCGCTCGGCTTTAGTCATCGGCGCAGAGACGCTGACCCGCATTACCGATTACACGGACCGGGCCAGCTGTATTCTTTTTGGCGACGGCGCCGGAGCGGCAATTCTCAAGGCTGACGATGCCGGCGCTTCGATGGGCGTGATGTACAGTACCGCCTTTTCGGACGGCACCGGATGGACGTCACTCAATTGCAAAGCCTACGGTTCCCGCAATCCCGTCAGCAAACCGCTGGCTGACCCGAAAATGGTTTACATGAACATTAACGGCAAGGAAGTCTATCATGTGGCGGTTCGGCGAATTGTCGAATTAGTCAACGAATGCCTCGAAAAATGCGACCTCCGGGTGGAAGACATCGCCCTGTTTATTCCACATCAAATGAACGCCCGCATTATCGAATCCGTCGGTAAACGTCTGCATTTCACGGACGACCAGATATTCATTAACATCCATAAATACGGCAACACCTCGGCAGCTTCGATTCCGATAGCGCTGGATGAAGCCCGCAGAACCGGCAGAGTTAAAAAAGGCGATATCGTTCTGCTGGTCGCATTCGGCGGCGGCCTGACCTGGGGCGCCAACGTCATTCAATTATAATTCCGATCCGAACCAGGATGGACTAAGAGAGATACAGGAATGAGCAAAACAGCGTTTCTATTTCCGGGACAAGGTGCCCAGCTCGTTGGGATGGGCGCTGATATTGTCCGGGCTTTTCCCAAAGCGGCACAATTATTTGGCAGAGCCAAAGCGATTGTCGGCTTTGATTTGCAGGCGATTTGCTTTAACGGCCCGGAAGACAAACTGAACGGCACCGAGATATCCCAGCCGGCGATTTTCACGGTTTCCGCCGCCCTGCTGGAAACGCTGAAGGAAATGGATCCTTCTTTAAAGCCGCACGTTACGGCCGGGCTTTCGATGGGCGAATATACGGCAATGTATGCCGCAGGGCTGATGTCCTTTGAAGATGCCCTTAAACTGGTATTGAAGCGGGGCCAGGCGATGCAGGCCGCGGCTGCCGCAAGCCAAGGCTCGATGGTCAGCATTCTCGGTCTGGATGAGCCGAAGGTCAGGGAATTATGTGCCGAAGCCTCGCAGGGGCAATTGATTGTCGCCGTCAATTTCAATTGTCCGGGACAGATTGTTGTCAGCGGAGCGATTGAAGCCTGTCAGCGAGCGGCGGAACTGGCGCCCAAATATGGCGCGATGAAAGCGATTCCTTTAGCGGTAGCGGGAGCATTTCATACGGAAATGATGACCCCGGCTGCGAAAAATCTCGAACAGGCGCTGGCGGGATGTCCCCTGAAAGACCCGGTGGAGATTCAGGTCGTTGCCAATGTCAGTGCGGACTATTACACAAATGCCGGGCAGATTCGTCAGGGGCTGGTTCGACAGCTTGTCGAGCCGATTCTGTGGCAAAAATGTATGAAACGGCTGATTGCCGATGGGGTGACAAAGTTTTATGAAGTCGGGCCTAATCGTGTTCTGACGGGCCTGATGAAACGAATTTATCGCAAAGCGGACATTGTCAATGTCAGCACACTTGAAACGCTCCAGGCCCTCAAGGCATAAAGATATAGTTTTTATTGTAAAGATACGGAGATTCACATATGGCGGAAAAACGGTTAGCGGTAGTGACGGGAGCTGCCCGTGGAATTGGTCGGGCAATTGTCCTGGAACTTCTCAAACAGGGACGCAAAGTCGCGGGGCTGGACCTGAACGCACAGCAACTGGAAGAATTGCAGAAAGTCTGTAAGGAAGCCGGGTACGAAGTCATCACCCGCTGCGTGGATATCACGCAGACCGACAAACTGACGGTGGTTCTGGAAGAACTGGCCGAACAAAATGGCGGTATTGGTATTCTGGTCAATAACGCCGGTATTACCCGCGACAAACTGATGATTCAGATGGATGATGACGACTATGACCGGGTGCTGAACGTGAATCTGCGGGCGGCATTTGTCGCCACGCGTGTAGTCGCCCGTTCGATGGTTCGCAACAAATTTGGACGCATGGTGCATATCAGTTCCGTCGCCGGAGTGATGGGCCAGGCCGGCTCGGCCAATTACGCCGCCAGTAAAGCCGGGCTGATCGGTATGAGCAAGTCCATCGCCCGTGAAATCGGAAAAAAGAACATTACGTCCAATTGTATCGCGCCGGGCTTTATTATGACGGACATGACGGCGGGACTGCCCGATATGGTCAAAGAAGCCGCATTACAGGTTATTCCGGTCAAGAAGTTCGGCACCCCCGAAGATGTGGCCCGCGCGGTGGCTTTTCTCACCCATGATGACACCGGCTATATCACCGGCCAGGTCTTGTGCGTGGACGGCGGTATGGCAATGTAAGAAATTTGAAAAAAAACGTTGAAAACACAACGAGTGGTCGGTATATTACCGCCGATTGTTCCGACACGGAAAAATGGATTGAAAAATGTTCCTTTCAGTAATAAAGGAGAATGGCACGTGAGTGAAACAATGGATATCAAGGCTGTAGAGGCCAAAGTAATCGAAATCGTCAGCGAGCAGATGGGCGTGGATAAGTCCGAAATCTCTCGCGAAACGTCGTTTATCAATGACCTTAACGCCGATTCGCTGGACACCGTCGAGCTGGTGATGGAATTCGAAGATGAGTTCGACATGAGCATCCCGGACGAAGAGGCTGAGAAGATTCAGACCGTCGGCGCCGCGATCGACTATATCATGGATATCATGAAGAAAAAAGGCAGCGAATAAGCTGATCCGCGAATGTCGAATCGTCGAGTTGTAATTACAGGCCTGGGCTGCGTGACAGCCCTGGGAGAGACGGCGGACGCTCTGTTCGACGCCTTATGCCGCGTCCAAAGCGGGGTTTCAACTATTACGTCGTTTGATACGGCTCAGTACCCGGTCAAATTCGGCGGCGAAATCAAGTCCTTTGACGCCGCCAATTACATTGATCCGCACGAAGCCAAACGAATGGATCGCTTCACACAGATGGCCTGCGCCTCGGCCTCGGTGGCGGTCAAAGACAGCGGGCTGGATTTCGAGAAAATGGATAAACGTCGTGCCGGCGTGATTGTGGGGACCGGCATCGGCGGCATCAAGGAAATCGAAGAACAGCATATCCGCCTGCTGGACAAGGGCCCGCGAAAAGTATCCCCCTTCTGCGTTCCCAAGCTGATGGGCAATGCCGCCTGCGGATGCATTTCCATGCAATATGGTCTGCGAGGCTCGAATTTTTGTGTCGTGACCGCGTGTGCCTCGGCCAGTCACGCCATCGGCGAGGCGTTTTACAATATCCTAAACGACCGCAGCGATATCATCATCACCGGCGGTTCCGAGGCGGCATTGTCGCCGATT
This sequence comes from Planctomycetota bacterium, assembly GCA_016873215.1. Lineage (GTDB taxonomy): Bacteria > Planctomycetota > Phycisphaerae > Sedimentisphaerales > Anaerohalosphaeraceae > Anaeroglomus. The sequence continues at coordinate 40,705 of VGXU01000006.1, read as the reverse complement.
GGATTGGCGTCGTTTTGCGCCTTGAAATCGCTGAGTACCCGCAACGAAGACCCGCAAAGAGCCAGCCGTCCTTTCGATAAAGACAGGGATGGATTTGTCCTGGCTGAAGGAGCGGGGATTTTGATTTTAGAAGAATACGAGCACGCCAAAAAACGCGGCGCGAAAATTTATGCCGAGATGCTGGGCTATGGTGCGACGGGCGACGGATATCATATTACCGCCCCCCTGCCCGACGGCGGAGGTGGTGCCGAAGCGATGCAAGTTGCTTTGAAACAGGCGAAACTTAACCCGGACCGGATTGATTATATCAATGCTCACGGTACCAGCACCCAATTGAACGACGCGGCCGAAAGCATCGCCGTTAAGTCCATCTTCGGTGCACATGCGTACAAATTGGCCATCAGCTCGACAAAAAGCTGTCTGGGGCATTCACTCGGCGCCAGCGGCGCGATAGAATTGATTGTTTGCGCCAAAACCATTGAGACAGGCGTGATTCATCCGACGGCCAATCTGGAAGTTGTGGCCCCCGAATGCGACCCTCAAATGGATTATGTGCCGGGTTCGGCCCGTCAGGCGAATGTACGGTGCGCGCTGAGCAATTCGCTTGGTTTCGGCGGACACAACTGTGCCCTGGTTATCGGAAAGATATAAAACCATCGGGGGTGAAAAATCCCCGACGAAATAAGAAACGAAAGTACGGCCGCCGGAAAATGAAATTCATATTGATAGACAAAATAACGGCCATGGAGCCGGGCAAAACATTGACGGCGGTCAAAAGCGTATCGCTGGCCGAAGAATATCTGGCGGACCATTTTCCGATATTTCCGGTGCTGCCGGGGGTATTGCTGCTGGAAGGACTGATTGAATCGGCTTCGTGGCTGGTTCGGCAGAAAAATAATTTCGCCCAGAGCATGGTTTTGCTCGAAAGCGTCCGCAATGTGCGGTACAAAAGTTTTGCCGCTCCGGGAATGCAGATTCAATATACCATCAGCGTCAAGACGATGGAAGATAACGCCAGCAGTTTTATCGGCATCGGGGTCTGCGGCGATGAAGAAATTGTTGCGGCACAATTTACGCTGCGGCATTTCAACCTGGCGGATGAAAACCCGAAAATGGCGAGGACGGACGGCCAGGTTGTTGAAAGTATGAAAAAACGCTGGAAACTCCTGTGGCAGGAACAATAAGCCATCGTTTGCGGCGACAAAAGAAAGAAAAATAGCGGAGGTTATAAACTATGGCAATGAGCCGGGATGACATTTTCAATCAGGTCAGGGAGGTATTGGTTGACGCGCTGGGACTGGACGACGGCGATGTGACCGAAGATGCCACGCTGATGGGCGATTTGGGCGCGGAAAGCATCGACTTTCTGGATATTGTGTTCCGTCTGGAAAAGGCGTTTAATATCAAGGTCCCGCGGGAAGAGCTGTTCCCCGCCGAGGCGGTGATGAACAACCCCGAATATGTCAGCGGCGGCAAAGTCACGGCCAAAGGACTTGCCGAACTGAAAAGCCGGATGCCCCATACGAATTTCTCGGAATTCGAGAAAAACCCGGACGTCAATAAAATTGCCGACCTTTTCACCGTCGGGGCAATCGTGAATTTTATTGAAGGCAAACTGAAGTAAGCCCATTACGGCAGATTCAGTACAAACGATAGTATCGGCAGGTCCGCTCGGTGAGCGCCCCTGCCGATAGACTTTATGAGATAGACGTCATGCGTTGGATATGGATCGACAAGTTTCTGGAATTTGAGAGCGGCAAACGGGCTGTTGCGTTAAAGAACGTGACGCTGGCCGAGGAGCACCTGCACGACCATTTTCCCGGTTTCCCGATTATGCCGGAGTGTCTGATGATTGAAGCGATGGCACAAACGGCCGGAATCTTGGTCGGCGAGGCCAGACAATTTAAGGAAAAAGTCATCCTGGCCAAAATCAAAAATGCCGTGTTTTATCATTATGTCCAGCCGGGGGATACGATTACGCTGCACGCCGAGATAGAATCCATCGCCCCTGAAGCGGCCAGTACCACAGGGCAGATTAAACGCGGCGACACCCTGATTGCGCAAATCAGCATGATGTTCAGCCACGTCGACAAGAATCTGGCCGGCAAACATTTTCCCGAAGAAAATTTCGTCTTTACCGATATGTTTAATTCCCTGCTGAGCGGTTTTGTGGACCAAAAGAATGCGGGAGGTAAAAACTGATGCAGCCGCGTCGGGTTGTCATCACCGCCGCCGGAGCCGTCAGCCCTCTGGGACTTACCAGCGGGCAAATGTGGCAGGCTCTCGTGGAAGGCCGATGTGGTCTTGGACCGATTCATTCGTTCGATACGGCGGGCTTTGACTGCAAAATCGCCGGCCAGGTACCCGATTACAATCTCCGCGATTACGTCCCTAAAAGCCACCGCAAAGCAACCAAGCTGATGAGCCGGGATATTGAACTGGCGGTCATCGCTTCACACGAAGCTATCGCCAACAGCGATTTTATCACGAAGGCCAATGAAGGAAAAACTCCGACGCTGGTTCCGCAGCGAACGGCGATTAATTTCGGCGCCGGGTTAATCTGCTGTGACCTGGTTGAAATGGCTCAATCGGTTTGCCACTGTATTACCGACGGCAAATTTGATATTCACAAATGGGGCAATGTCGGGATGCAGACCCTGACGCCGCTGTGGCTGCTGAAATTTCTGCCGAATATGCTGCCCTGTCATGTCGCGATTATCCACGATATTCAAGGCCCCAGCAATACGATTACCTGCGGTGAAACCGCGTCCTATCTGGCTGTGGCCGAGGCGGTGGAAATGATTCAGCGCGGCGATGTGGATACTGCACTGGCCGGCGGGGGTGACGTCAAAGTCAATCCCATCGGTATTATACGCCAATCCCTGATGAAACGGGCCAATTGCACGTCCAATGATAATCCCGCCGCGGCGTGCAGACCATTTGATTTACGGGCCGCCGGGACGATTTTTTCCGAGGCGGCGGGCGTGCTGGTGCTGGAAGAAATGCAATCGGCAAAACACCGCGGCGCAAAACCTATAGCCGAGATTGTCGGCAGTGGTTCCAGTCATAGTCTGAATACAGATTATTTCCACCTCGAACCGGACGGCAAGGCCGTGCAATTCGCAATTGAATCAGCTTTGCAGCAGGCGGGCATTGGGCCGGAAAAACTGGATTTGATTATCCCTTGCGGCAGCGGCATCGCGGCTGACGACCGCGCCGAAGCCAACGGCATCCAGAATGCTCTCGGCAAGGCTGTTTCTGACCTCCCCGTCTGGCCGATTAAAAGTATGCTTGGCCATTGCGGTGCCGCCGCGGGAGCAATGGAATTGATCGCCGCGACCAAAGCGATTGAATCCGGAACCATCGGAAAGGCAATAAATTTTGAAACGCCCGTGGATGGATGCCGATTGCAGATTGTACGGCAGTCCTTACAGAAAAAATTCCGCTATGTGCTGTGCTGTGGTCATTCATTCGGCGGTCAGACTGCGGCGATACTGCTCAAAGCGATTGAGGATTAAGACAGAATGAAGCATCGCGTCGTCATTACAGGAATGGGAATCGTTTGTCCGCTGGGCCATGATGTGCCGACGATGTGGGACGGCCTGATGACCGGCAAAAGCGGGACGGACTATACGACCATTTTTGACGCATCGACATTTCCGACACAGTTTGACGCGGAGGTCAAAAATTATGACCTGAGCCGATTCATTAAAAACGTCGCACTGCACAGCAAAGGCAATCGCGGTTCGCAATTTGTTGTCGGTGCCGCGGCTCAGGCCTGCCGACAGGCCAGTATCGAAATCGAGACAGCCAGCCCCGCCGACGGTATTGATCGACGCCGAATGGGAATTTATCTCGGCGCCGGCGAAGGCGCAGTCAACAGCGATGCTTTCTTCTCGGCTTTGGTTGATGGCTGGCAGGCGGATAAAAACAATATGGACTGGAGCCGCTGGGCCAAAACGGCGTCAAGTAAAATAAATGCCGTACAGGAACTGGAGCAGGAGCCGAATATGCCTGCGGCCCATATCGCAGTATTAACCGGCGCCCGGGGCGTCAGTCGAACCTGCCTGACGGCCTGTGCCGCCAGTACCCAGGCGGTCGGTGAGGCGATGATGCTGGTTCGTCACGGCAAAGCCGACGTCATCATTGCCGGCGGTGCTCACTCGATGATTCATCCGCTGGGTGTCACGGGATTTAATCGCCTGACCGCCCTGTCAACGCGTAACGACAGCCCGCAAACGGCTTCACGTCCGTTTTCCGCCAGTCGCGATGGGTTCGTACTGGGCGAAGGCGGAGCGGCTGTCATCCTCGAATCGCTCGAAAGCGCCAAAAAACGCGGCGTAAAAATTCTCGCTGAAGTGATTGGCTTTGGCTCCAGCAGTGATGCTTTTCGCGTCACGGATATGCACGAAGACGCCCGCGGTGCCATACAGGCCCTGCAATCGGCCATCAGGGACGCGGGGCTTACCGTCAACGACATCGACTACATCAGCACACATGGCACCAGCACCTCGGAGAACGATTCCATCGAGACGAAGGCAATCAAGACCGTCTTTGGCTCCCGAGCGCATCAAGTCCCATGCAGCAGTCCCAAAAGCCAGTTCGGACATCTCATCGGCGCTACCGGATGTGCGGAATTAATTACCTGCATTATGGCCATTCTGGAAAATACACTGCCGCCGACGATGAATCTCAATGACCCCGACCCCCAACTGGATTTGGATTATGTTCCCAACAAACCCAGAAAAGCGAAAGTCGATACGGCCATTAACGAATCGTTCGGCTTCGGCGGACAAAATAATGTGGTTATCATTCGGCGATTTACAAAATAAAACTCCCGACGCAAACGACGGGATGAATTTCGATTGTGAGGTTGGATTATGATAGATATCAAGCTTGTTCGTGAAAACCCGCAACTGTTCAAAGACGGCGCCAAGGCTAAACGGTTCGATGTGGATATTGACCGGCTTTTAGCTCTCGATTCTAAAATCCTCGGCGCAAAGCAGATTCTGCAGGACATCGCCACCGAAAAAAACCGCATCGGCAAAGAAATCCCGAAAATGCAGGGCGACGAAAAGCAAAAAGTCCTGGCCGAAATGGCCAAACTCAAGGAAAAAGAGGCGGCGCTTAATGATGAGCTGAAGACGATACAGCCGGCATTTGACGCCCTGATGCTGGAAGTGCCTCATCCGCCGGCGCCGGAAGTGCCGCTGGGTATGGATGATACACAGAACGTCGAATTGTATAAAAAAGGCGAAGTTCGCAAATTCGATTTTGAACCGAAAGACCATATTCAACTGGGTTTGTCTCTGGGTATGATTGATGTCGAACGCGGCGTCAAACTGGCCGGGGCGAGAAATTACTTTCTCACGGGCGACGGTGCGATTCTGCACCGGGCCGTGATGAATTTCGCGATGGATTTTATGATCAGCCGCGGCTATACGCCGATGATGGTGCCGCTGCTGATGCGTAATGAAGCGATGCGAGGCACAGGCTATTTCCCCGGCTCCGAAGAACAAACCTACCAGATGGAACGGGATGAATTAAACCTGGTCGGCACTGCCGAAGTGCCGCTGACGGCCTATCACATGGGCGAGCTTCTCTCGGAAAAACAACTGCCGATTAAAATCGTAGCGATGAGTTCGTGTTTTCGACGCGAGGCCGGCGCCGCGGGCAAAGACACCTACGGCCTGTACCGAATACACCAGTTCGACAAAGTCGAGCAGGTCATCATCGGCGAAAATGACGAAGAAAAAAGCCGGCAGTACCACCAGGAAATTCTGTCCAATTCCGAGGCGGTTCTGCAGGCGATGGAACTGCCCTATCGTGTGGTGAATGTCTGTACGGGCGACCTGGGCCGCGGGCAGGTGCAGAAATTCGACATCGAAACGTGGATGCCGTCACGCAAAAGCTACGGCGAGACGCATTCCGCAAGCCGGTTCTATGAGTTTCAGGCCCGCCGGCTCAATCTGCGATACAAGACGGAACAAAAGAAAAATCTGTTCTGCCATACGCTGAATAATACGGTGATTGCCTCACCGCGGGTGCTGATTCCGATTATGGAACTGTATCAGAACGCCGACGGTTCAATCACGATTCCCAAAGTCTTGCGGCCGTATATGGGCAATCGCGAACGTATCGAACCAAAAGTATAAAGGCGACAATGTAAAAGACGGTGGCCTTCCATAAAAGGGGCGAATGGTTTTTGTGAATTAAAAAAGGGCTTTCAGAAGGAGCGGCTGGTATGCAAACCAGACGAATCGACCCGATTGCCGAACAACTCAAAAGGCTTGACGAACAGCTTCAGCCAACGCGACCCCTGATACAAATTATCCTGACCGCGTGTCCGGCCGTCATCCCTGCTGTTGGATTCATTCTCGGCATTTCTTTCCGGCAAAACTGCCCGATATCGTGGCATTGGCCGCTCGCGGGAGCTTTGCTGACTTTTCCGGCAGGCCTTATTTGTCTTCGCATTCAATCCATCTTTCGACGGGCGTACATTGCGGTAATTGTTCTGTTTTTAATGTTTACTTGGCTGGGAATGCTTCGGCTGGAATATTTTTACACGCCCTATACAAACGATGCCCGGTTTCTTCTGCATCCCCAGCCGTACCCGGCTGCCATTCGCGGCACGATTGTCGGCGATATCTTCAAAGAAAACCGAAAGGGTTGGGCCTTCGGCGGATACCAGTTCACCGCACCCAGGCGAAGTTTCTATCTGTCGCTTGAGGAATACCAGGCCAGAGCCGGTAATTGGCAAAAAGCCAAAGGAATGATTCGCGTCCAGATTAACGAGCCTGCCTTCCATATTCAGACCGCCGACCGTGTCCAGATGTATTGCATCCTGAACGGTTTTGAAGGTTCGGCCAACCCCGGACAATTTAAATTTCAGGAATATATGCACAATCGAGGCGTATTTGTCGGCGCATCCGTCGAAACCGCCGACGGCATCGCCGTGCTTCACCGGCAGAGCGGATGGAGCTTTCGCAGGGCAAAACTGTGGCTTAAAAATTTCGCGTGGAATGCCCTGCTGGATGAAATGCCCGACGAAACAGACCAGCGGACGGCGATGGCGACGGCCCTGCTGCTGGGCTATCAAAAAACCATCGACCCGCCGACCAATGAGGCGTTTATTAAAACAGGCCTCTCGCATATCATCAGCCTGTCGGGAATGCACATGGCCATTATCGTCGCCATGGTCTGGGCGATGGCCCGCCTGACCGGCCTGGAAAAACGCAAACGCGCGATACTAACCTTTATTGTTATCACTTTATACGCGATGATAGTCCCACCGCGGGCGCCGACATTACGGGCGGTTGTCATCTTCTGGTTCTTTTGTGCCGCGATATGGTTTCGCCGCTCACCTCACCCCATCAATACCCTGGCAGTGGCCGCCATCACATTGCTTTTTTATCGTCCTGCTGATTTATTCTATCCGGACTGGCAGTTGTCCTATGGCACCTTATTCGGCATCCTCCTGTTTTATAAACCCATTAAACAGTCCATTGGACATTTTACAGTCGAACCGCTGGCCGGTCTTCCGGTGGACAATCGATGGGCCGAGGCCTTATATCAGACCGTACGGATACTCGTTGATATCTTCGCTGCCGGATTTGCCGCATGGGCCGGCGGCGCCGGTATTCTCCTCTGGCATTTCGGCTCTATCGTACCAGCTTGCCCCCTCTGGACAGCGATTATTTCACCCATTGTGCCGGTAATTCTGTATCTGGGGTTCTTCAAGATTCTGCTGGCCGGGCTTTTCCCGACCTTCTCCGCCCTGCTGGGATGGGTGATAATCTGGTGCTCGGACATCTTTGCTTGGCTGGTACGGTTCTTCGCACATATCGACTTCACCTCCATTCGCCTGGGAACCGTGCCGGGTTGGATTCCAGTTATATATTACCTGCTTATTTTTTTGTGGTTTTGCCGAATGCGGATTCGCCCTGCGTGGGTAAAAATCGGAACAATTTTTCTGTCCACAGTAATTATCGCCGGCTTGTTTGCACACCAGTCCCGGCAGAAAGGACATCTTTCGCTGACGTGTCTTTCCGTCGGCCACGGCCAGGCAATTGTGCTGTCCACGCCCGACAAAAAAACATATCTCTTCGACGCCGGCTCCATCACCAACAAAGATCCCGGAACAAGGGCGATTATTCCGTATCTAAAATACCGCGGTATCAATTCGCTCGACGCAGCATTTATCAGCCATGGCGACCTCGACCATTACAACGCCCTGCCGGAGATCGCAGCCGCTGGATTTTTAAAAACGGTTTATGCCAACGCCGGCCTTTTGGACCGTGCCAAAACCGGCGGCGCTGTAAAATTACTAACTGATACCCTGCAAAAAAAATATAATGTTTCTGTAAAACCGATAGACAATTTCCCGCCGTCCCGAGGGCCGGTATTTATTCGCACTCTATGGCCCGCAGCCGATGAACCCGCGCAGGCCCTGCCTGAAAACGACCGGTCGGAAGTATTCCTGATTGCGTATGCCGGCAAAAAAATTCTGCTTTGCGGAGATATTGAAACATACGCACAGCAGAAAATCATCGAGCGATATCCGGAGTTAAAAGCGGACATCCTGATTCTTCCCCATCACGGCTCAACAACCAATCTCTCCGAAGAATTTATCCGCCGTTTTGCAGCTGGTATTATCATCGCCAGTTGTGCCGAGAGCCGTTTGCCCGGCGCTTATAAACCCGCTCAAAATACAGAAGCATTTTACACCGGCCGTGACGGTGCCGTGGAGGTCAAAATAAAAGCCGACGGCACAATCCGCGCCGCCGGCTTTGTAAATCGCAAATAACGTATCGTTATTGTTTTTCTATTTCATATGAACAACCACTTCCACCCTGCGGTTCTTGGACATCCCCGCGGAACTGGAATTGGACGCGACCGGCCGGGCCTCGCCACAGCCCACGGCGCAAATCCGTTCATCAGATATGCCCTTGTCAACCAGATATCGCACCACCGTTAAGGCACGCTGAGCGGACAGTTCCCAGTTGTCTTTCCACTTGGACTTCTTAATCGGCTGACTATCGGTATGGCCGACAACGTCAATCTTCCGGCTGCTGTAGCGTTCGCGGATCACGCTGTTGATTTTATCCAGTTCCGAAATAGAGCTTCTCTTCAGCGTCGCCTGGCCGGCATCAAACAGTATCGAATCGCTAAGGGTTACGGTGATCGTTCCCGCCGCGGCATCGACCGCTACGTCCATCCCTTCAAAGCCGGTGGCCTTGCCCGGAGAAACCTTCTTCTCCTGAATCTGTTTCTGCATATCTTCCAACTGCTTCCTGCTGTTAGCCAGTTCCTGACTCATCCGCGACTTTTCCGCCGTGGAGCTGTCGAGTGTTGCCTGACAGTTTTCATACAGTCCCTTGAGGTTCTGGTATTCGACATCCAGCGATTTGTACTTCTTTTCCCAGTTTGTGCAGCCTGACAACGTCGAAACAACAGCCAATCCAATCAACACCCATGCTACTCTTCCTGCGGTTTTCATAAATGACCTTCCTTTCGTCATATTTCGGTCAAAAACCATATACGTTTATAAACAGCGTTCGAATCCAATTATGGAAAATCATAACGCAAAACACAGCGCTTGACAAGAAGGGACCATAAGGAATTTGTCGTCTTTTTTTGAAAATCCATTGATATAATGCCCAGGAAAGGCCCAAAAATGGTGCGACAAAAAAAGCCAATACCGCCATCCAGGGTCCAATAACCACCCCGGCCGCTCCCATTAAATGGACGTCGCCAAGCCCCATCGCCTCTCTGCCGAACAAAAGTGTACCAAAAATCCGTGTCGCCCAGACTGTGGCGCAGCCGGCCAAATACCCTGCCAGGGCGCCCATAAAGCCTTTTAAAATATACACTTGCGATAAATACTGCAAAAAAGACTGTACTGCGTCTATCCTAAAAACAAGGTATCCAATCACCGCGCCGGCGACAACCGGAAGCAGAAAAACCACTTCTTTGAGAATTTCCGCCCGGTCGTTATAAACCGGCTCAGGCTGATTTTCACCCTCCGGCTCAGGATAACTGGGTTTAATCCATCCGCCCCAAAGTCCCGCCAAGGAAAAAACCAGGCCTGCCGCCGCTCCCGCGGTAATCGCTATTCCTTTTTTGTAAATCATCGGAAACAGGCTATATGTCTCTATTTGCGACGGCTCAATCACAAATCCGGCCAGAGCGGAAGTCAATATGCCCACAGCCGTCACGAACCAGCAGATTTCCAGCGGAATAACCCACCGTTCGAGGTCGATGGCCGATGCCGCCACAAAAGCGGCGATTAAAACCATCGCATTCAGATATACCAGCCAGCCGCCGGCGAAAAACTGACGCATCGCCGATTCATCCGCAAAACCCAGCGAACGATACCGAAAATAAAAGTACCATAAATAGGTGCCCAGAAACAGGCACGCCGTCAGCAGTTCCACCAGAAAATAGCGAATGGAAATGAACGCCTTGCAGGTCCGGCATTTGGCACGCAGTATCAGCCACGACAGCAGCGGAATATTATCATAAGGACGAATTTGTGTTCCGCACGCAGGACAGGACGATGGCGGCGTTACAATGGATTTCCCCAGCGGGAGACGGTAAATCACCACGTTGAGAAAACTTCCCACACAGGCCCCAAAGGCAAAAATAAACGCCATCCAAATCCATTCAGGCTGCACGTCGATTCCCTTATCTTAAATTATTTTTTGCCTCGTTTCATGGACGTCGTTTGCCGATTCACAATACCGGCGACCTTCATCGGCAGACCAAACAGCCGGATAAATCCTGTTGCATCGGTTGAGTTATATTCCGCACCCATTGTAAAGCTGGCCAGATGAGGATTATACAGGCTCTTGGGACTCGTCACCCCGGCCAGTGTCGCCCGGCCTTTGAAAAGCTTCAGCCGCACACTGCCGCTGACATTTTTTTGCGTTGCGTTAATAAACACATCCAGCGACTCCCGCAAAGTACAGAACCACTGCCCGTAATAAACCAGCTCCGCGTATTTCAGCGCCACTTGCTGTTTATAATGCGAAGTTTCCCGGTCCAGGCACAGCATTTCCAGCGCCTTATGCGCCGTCGTCAGGATGGTTCCGCCGGGCGTTTCATACACGCCCCGCGATTTCATTCCCACCAGCCGGTTTTCGACCAGGTCCGCGACACCCACACCGTGAACGCCGCCGATAGCATTGAGCGTCTCAATCAGTTTCACGCCGTCAATCTTCTTGCCGTTCAGTTTGACCGGCGTTCCCTGCTCAAAACCTATCTCCACATATTCCGCCTTATTCGGTGTCTTGGATATCGGCCGCGACAGCACCAGCATCTCATCTTTCGGCTCATTGGCCGGATTTTCCAAATCCGCACCCTCATGACTGATATGCCATAGGTTCCGATCCCGCGAGTAAATCTTCTTTTTGCTCTGTTCAATCGGAATATGATGCTTTTTCGCATAATCCACCGCCGCTTCCCGGCTGGTCAGCTTAAAATTCGGGTCTTTCCACGGCGCGATGATTTTCAACTCCGGCGCCAGCGCCATATACGTCAACTCAAACCGCACCTGGTCGTTGCCCTTGCCGGTCGCGCCATGCGAAACCGCAGTCGCGCCGAACTGTTTGGCAACGTCCACCTGGTACTTGGCGATCAGCGGACGGGCAATGCTGGTTCCCAGCAGATAGCCGTTTTCATACACTGCGCCGCTTTTAAGCATCGGCCAGATATAATCTTCCACAAACTCCTGCCGCAGGTCTTTAACCACGCACTTGACGGCGCCGGTCGCCATCGCCTTTTTCTTGATACCCTGCAGTTCGTCACCCTGCCCCAGTTCCGCGGCAAAGGCAATCACTTGATAGCCGTAGGTTTCCTTCAGCCACGGCAGGATAACGCTCGTATCCAACCCGCCGCTGTAGGCCAAAACCACCTTATCGGCTTTTTTCTTTGCAATCATCCCAAATCGCCTTTCTTAAAGAGAGTTTTCTTGCAATTCCATAAGTAGTTTATTATAGAAAAGAAATAGAATAATGTAAATGGAAAATATTCATCCATCGCCGCTTATGCGAACTGAACTGCTGGATTATACGCTGCCGCCGGAAGTGATCGCCCAATCGCCTGCCGACAGGCGAAGCGAATCAAGACTGCTGGTGCTGCATCGAAACACCGGCCGGCTCGAAGACCGCCATTTCGCCGACCTGACTGATTATCTTAAATCAGGCGACTGCCTCGTGCTGAACAATACCAAAGTCCTGCCCGCTCGGTTTTATTTTCTGCGTTCCGCCGCCACACAAATGGAAGCTTTATTTTTGTACGAAAAATACCCCGGCGTATGGCTAGTTATGGTCAAAAACGCAAAGCGGATTAAACCGGATGAAACACTGACATTGCTCGACCGGGATAATCAGCCCGCCGGTCAATGCAAAGCCATCCAGCGAACCGAAAATGGCAACTGGATTTTTCACCTCGAACAAAAAGATTCCGTGGAGACAATTTTGCAGAAAATCGGCTTTGCCCCTCTGCCCCCGTACATCAAAAGACAACCTCTGGATGCGGGTGTCCTGCCCACGCTTGCGTGGGCAGGAAAAGATACTGCTGAAAATGACCTCGCCCGCTACCAGACCGTGTATGCCGAAAAAGCCGGGGCCATTGCCGCACCGACAGCCGGGCTGCATTTTGATAAAGACCTATTACAAAAAATCGAAGCGATGGGTATCCCCACCGCCCGCTGCACGCTGCACGTCGGTACCGGAACATTCAAGCCCGTCCAGACCGAAACGCTTGAAGAACATCCCATCCATTCAGAATTTTACGAGATGCCCGCCGATGCCGCGGACACAATCAATCGCATAAGACACGCCGGTGGCCGCATCATCGCCATTGGCACCACTTCCGTCCGCACACTGGAAACCGTTGCCAAAGACGGGTTTGCCTGCTTCGCATCCGGCAGCACAAATTTATTTATCACTCCCGGCTTTCGGTTTCAGTTGACCGATGCGATGGTCACCAATTTCCATCTGCCGCGGTCAACGCTGCTGGCATTGGTTGCCGCCTTTGCGGGCTTGGATATGATTCTCAACGCTTATCGTCACGCCATAGAAAACAAATATCGTTTTTATTCCTATGGCGACGCAATGCTGATTTTATAGACTTTCCCTGACCGTCGCCGTTGAAAACTGTGCGGTAATGTGAAAAACCACGGAAGAAAAAGAAACGGACCTGTTGTCTCACAGGCCCGTTGGATTTGTTGCATTGCAGCAAATACCGAATTAGCAGGGTTTTACTTTTGTCGCCTCCATGCCCTTGCGACCCTTCGCGGCTTCATACTCGACCTTTTGGCCGTCACTGAGGGTACGGAACCCTTCAGTGGCCAGATTGCTGTAATGGACAAACAGGTCCTCACCGCCATCGTCCGGAGTAATGAAACCAAAACCTTTTTTCTCGTTAAACCATTTTACTGTACCACGACTCACATGAATCTCCTTGGCTCACTCTGAAGCCACATTGCTTATCCCCTCGCTGTTTCAATTCGGCCGTGCCCCGAGGGACCTTGACACGGCATTGTTCAGTTAGATACTCTACTCTTTTTTATCGTCTATTGTCAAACAATTATTATCGGAATTTGAAAAATACCGTATTTTTTTAAGAAAATGCGTCTTTTTTTCATAAATTCCTAATAAACGAGGGAGAAAAACCCGTTTTTTGGTCGATTAATTGCTCTTGCCAAATGTCGTTTCGTTCAAGGTCCGGCACAGGGTTTTGTAATATTTTATCTTCTGCCAGCCCATAAACACGACAGGAAATGCCGACTTATTGTGATTCAGCGGCTCATCAATATCCACATATTTGCGGCACAGCTCGCCGTCAGGTGTCCCCGGTATCGGAGAAAACTCGCTGAACATAATGCGAATACCCAATGCGTGTGCAAATCGCATCGACTCCTCAATCGCCTGCACATCCGCCAGCGGGTGCCCCAGCATCTCATACGCCGTGATATTCGTCCCGGCTGCGCCCGCCGATTTCAGCGCATCGACCGCCGAGGCCAACTCATTCGATACCAGCTTGGCACCCGTTTGTTTTTGAAACTCCGCGCTGGCGCTTTCATAACCCAAGTAAAATGTCTTCATCCCCGCCTGCACCACCCGTCGGGCCACATCCAGCGTCAACAGCCTTGCGTGCATCGCATTAGGCGTATGCAGATTCACCCCCGCCCCGTGCTCCTGCATATAATCTAAAAATGGAAACAATATCTTTTCCGGCTGATACAGCAGCGCATCATCATAGAATGCGATGTTTCGCACGCCCCGTTTTTTCATCATCTCAAAATCCGCGGCCACGTCTTCCATCGGCCGTGCCGCAAAACGTTCGCCCCGCACAGGCGCATAACAATAGGAACACTTAAACGGGCAGCCCCGCGTCAATGTGATAACCCCTGTCCCCAAATTCGGATACAATTCCCAACCCGGCGGACAATATGCCTTCGGCTCTGTCAGACCTATCATCTCCCACATCGGCTTCAGGTCGCTGCCGCAAATAACCAAATCCGCCCCAAGCGTTTGTGCGTGCGAATGACACGCCGTCGCGTAAAATCCGCCAAGGACAATTTTAGCCTGCGGACAATTCTGTCGCACCGCCGCGATGACTTCTTTTATCCCCGGATACCAGTACGTCATCACCGACTGGACCAGCACAAAATCAAAACCGCTGCCGGCTTGCAGAAATTGTTCAAAATGTTCCCCTGGCAGACCAAATCGCTTGTAATATCGCGGTATCATCTTAAACGCCGCCGGCTTTTCAACCTGCTGTTCAATAAACCGGCCCCGCCCGAAAGCGTCTTTTTCGGTATTTTTATTCACCGCCGCCGGATGCCGACGGTCTAAAAAATCATAAAATGTCAATTGCGCCTGCCCCCGCAGCATTCCCGCCACGGCCAGCGCCCCCAGCGGACGAAGCCAGAAATCGTATGCCGAGAAATCATAAATCGGCGGATTGACAATCAGTATCTTAGGCCAAGTCTTACCCATTTTTACATTGCCCGTATTTCTGCGCATATAAAAACCGGACGACAGACTCCAGTCTCCCATCCGGCTGATATATCATTCAAGAAAAAGGACTTAGGCGGGATTCGAACTGAAAATCCGGGCCATCCGTTCCGATTTTCTCCGTTTGCGACGGCCTTTCTCTGACGGCTTCTCAAAGTAGCCGTTACGCTTAATATCGCGAATCAGGCCTTCTTTTTCGCACATCTTCTTAAATCGCTTAATCATTTGCTGCACGGATTCACCGGTACGGGACTTCACCTTAATCATACGCCTTATCGACCTTCCCTTTCAATTTTCTCAAAAACAATACTTTAATTGTCCTCAATATAACAAGGACTTATGATTTTACTTCCTTCGGCATGACTTGCAAGCAAAATTCAGACTTTTTTCGAGAATGGGCAAAACCTCCGATAAATCATGAAATTATCCGAAAAAACAAGCTGCGTGAAGTCTGAAATTCGCCGAGAATCGAAAAAAAGATAAAAAAAAGGCGGATCAAGAAGCGGTCAGTTTTTTCCCGGAGGAGTGAACATGGGACGGCTCGACTTGCCTTAAAAACGCCCTTTCCAGCGAAGATGTAAGCCGAGCCAGTTGGTTTTTACTAAGTCCCTCGACGGGAACCTGGCCGCCGGCATAACTTTCGTGCCCGCCGCCCACGCCCCGCCGGGCGACAATGTGCCGAATTACTTTCGACGCCGGCGGCATCTCTGCATCCGTGCGAATCGACAAATGAATCTTATCATGGCAAAGTCCGTAACACATACTCCATTCAATCTGCTCGTCCCGCAGCAGCAAATCCGCCATCTCGCTGACCATATCTGGATTGTCCACCTCGCCCAGATTCGAAATCACCGTGCTGCCGAAAATCCGTGCATCTCTTAACGCCACCGACAGGAAACGGTAATATTCCCGACGTACCAACCCCCTCTGAATCTGGCTTAGCATGCGTTTATTGGCCAGGGGATACAATCTCATCAGCGCATCCACATCCGCGGAGGTAGTATCGCGTCCGAGGTCCTGCGTATCGGAACGAATGCCATACAGCAGCGCAGTGGCGACCTGCGGCTCCGGCTCAATTTTCGCGGCAAAAAGATATTCCGTCAAAATTGTGGACGTCGCCCCATATTGGCTGCGAATATCGGTGAACCGGCAATGCCGCGTATCTTTTCGGCACGGATGATGATCAATCACAATATCCGGCTCCATATCCGCGGACAGACAATTGTTTCCTGTCCCCGGCTGCGTATCCAGCATCGCAATCAGGTCAAACGAACCGAATTCCACCTGTTCCGCCGGTCTCAAATTTAAGCCAAGATATTTCACGAGCGCACGGTTTTCCGCCCGTCCCACCGCTCCGCCGGAAGTAAAGGAACACTGTATGTCGCCCATCGTATTGACTAATTTTCGCAGTGCTGCCGCCGAAGCCAGCGCATCCGGGTCAGGATTGTCCTGCAAGACAATCAGCGTTGTAGTGCTGTGTTCGATCACCTCTTTAAGCTGACTGATTTTTTTTGCTATCTTTTCCATCTTGTCCCGCTGTTCACAACCCCCGCATTATTTCCCTTTTCGAAACGGACGAAACCCGGTCAATAGGCCGTCAAATAAATCCTTTTTAGACACCGGGTAATCTTTGCTGACCGTGCCGATTTCTTCAATCAGGTAAAAGGCGTTGGGTTGAAAAGTCTTGATGATACCCAGAAAATCCCTCACCTGCCGGCGCGAAACCACGGTAAAAATTTCCTTGACCGGCCCGTATGCCCCCTGCCCGTCAAAACACGTCACGCCGTAGCCCGCCTCTCGAATTGACGCCATCAGCTTGTCAATATCCTGATTAAACATAACGCGTACCACAACAAACCCCAGCGACATCTTTTCCGCCAGGCGGATGCCGACGTAATTACCCGTGGCAAACCCGGCGGCGTAGGCAATATAACAAACAGGATTGGATAAATTCTGCATAATCTGTCCGATGACGACAATCCAGATTAAAACCTCAAAAAATCCCGCAACCGCCGCCAGATATTTATAGCCGCGGGTGACAAATATCACCCGGGCCGTCCCGATGGTCACGTCGCAGATGCGGGCCATAAAAATCAGCAGCGGCAGCACGCCCCACGAAAACCACGTACTGTCCGCAAGCGGTATAAATGGCACCATTTCCATCATTATGCTTTTTCCTGTTTCTATATCCCGGCCGGTGTCACCGTTATAACCATTTCTGCCGCTTAAACACGATCACCATGGTAGTCGCCACAAGCACAATCAGAGTCCAGAAACCGTACGGATAGGTCCACGAACTGCGCAGTTCCGGGAAATGCTCAAAATTCATCCCATAGACGCCGGTCAAAAAGCTCAACGGCATAAATATCGTCGCAATCAGCGTCAGCATCTTCATCTGGGCATTCATCCGATTGCTCATGCTCGACAAATAAATTTCGAGCAGGCTGGCCACCACGTCACGAAGACTTTCAATCGTATCGATAATCTGGATAGTGTGGTCGTACACGTCTCGAAAATAAACCCGCGTGGAATCAGCAATCAACTCGTTTTCCGAGCGCTGTATCGCACTGGCCAGTTCCCGCATCGGCCAGACACATTTTCGCAGCATCGTCAATTCCCGCTTAAATTCGTGAATCGGGCCAATAATCTGCTGACCGGGATTATCGAGCAGATCATCTTCAAGTTTCTCAATCCGTTCGCCGTATGTATCCAGGATCACAAAATAATAGTCCACGATGGCGTCAATCAGGCAATAAGCCAGGTAATCCACCGACATCTTTCGCGCCCGCCCCTTGTTATTTCGCAGCCGGTCGCGAATTTGATCAAACACGTCGCCGACCATTTCCTGAAATGTAATCAGGCAGCGGTCCCGCAATATCATCGACACCTGCTCGTTTATTATTTCATTCTTCGTGTGGTCAAACCGCAGCATCCGCAAAACGATAAACAAATAGTCGTCATAATCCTCCACCTTCGAACGCTGGCTCGGCACGGCAATATCCTCCAGTACCAGGGGATGAAGGTCGAAATGTTTGCCGATTTTTTCCACTACGCTGACATCACTAAGGCCGTCAATATTAATCCACGTTGTCGTCAGAGTTGTTTTGTAATCAAACACCTCTTCGATCGTGGAAGGCGTATGTTCCTTGAACGTGTTGGCGTCATAATCCATCAGCGAGATTTTCACCGGCTGCGGAGCTTTCTCTCCGGCATAAACCACCGTCCCCGGCGCCAGACCGGCTTTTTGAAGATTGCCCCGAATCAGCCGCAGCGGACGAATCACCTGCTTGACTTTCTTTTTCAGCATTGCCCGATTCCTTTCAGACCTGTCCTATTGATTTTCTTCCGGGCCGTCGATCACCTGGCCCTGGCCGTTCTTCCATTCACACACAAAAACGCTCGCGTCCGACTCAATCCGTAGAAAATGATTTCGAAGCCCCACCCAGCACCCGCTGTTATAATACCACCCGCCCTGACCGCCCGCCTGATGTGTATGACCCGCCACCAGCACGTCATATCCCTTTTGCAGCCGATCTTTTTGATACAGCGCCAATATCCCTTTGACTTTCTCCGGGGACTGCGCCGGCGTCAAAGACTGCTCAAAATCAGGCGGATTCTGCCGCGTCTGGCTTTTCTCTAAACGGTTGACAGACAAATTCCACAGCCACATAAATCCGCGTCCCAGCCGCAGCAGCGACTTCTCCGTAAAACCGCCCGCCGACAGCAGCGGCGAACCCTTGCGGTCTTCGATAATCCCTGCGAAAATCGCCAGTATCCGTCCCCACCCTGGCGTCCCATCGCGGTTGAATGGGTCCAACTCGTGCCCGTGCATGAATTGAAATTCCCTGCCGCCGATCCTCCGGCTAAACGGCCCGCTCATCCGCTCAAAAAACGGATGATTCAGCAACCCCGTTCCGGCAAGCTCCTCAAAATCCGCATCGTGGTTGCCAATGACGTATCGCGTCTGCATTCGCGCCAGCCGGTCAAGAAACGGCATCCGCTCCTTCATCGCCCGCCCGATATTCGCCTGCCAGAACTCAAACAAATCGCCCAGCACAAACAACTCACCGCCTTGCTCCTCCACCATATCCAGAAACAGCGAAAACTGTTGCGCCTTGTTGTCAAACGCGAAATTGTCCCTCGGCCCGCCGTCGCCCATGTGCAGGTCGCTGACTACATATATCGTCTTTGTATCATTCATGCCGATAAATCCGTTTCTCACCCGCCGACTTCTGCCTTCTCTCTTTTTGTCGCCATTAGCCCGGCCCATCGGGCCGCTTGCCCCGCCGTAGTGTTAACGAAGGCGGATCCTTAATTTTACCTTTTGAATTTTGTCTTTTAAATTTGAAACATATCATACCCGCTTTTACAACAGTTGACCAGCCCTTATTTTCCATAACAGACATTTGCACAAACACTGATTTTATGTTTGAATAACACATACTATGAAAACCGAAATCATAGACACGAACATTCTTATCTATGGTGCCGGAGCTGTCGGCCTCGGCATCGCATCCTGCCTGCTCAAGGCCGGCGCTAAACTTGACATCCTCGCCCGCCCCGATACCGCCGACAGCCTGCGCCGGCACGGCCTCATCCGCACGGGGCTGTTCGGACAGTACACCGCAGACCCGTCACGCTTTACCGCCTCCGCCTCGCTCGACGACTTCAACGACCGAACGTATGACCTCATCCTCGTCTGCACCAAATCCCACGGTACAGCCGCCGCCGCTAAAGAATTGCACGATTACCGCCATATCCTCACCCCTGCCGGCGTCATCGTCCTGTTTCAGAACGGCTGGGGCAACGCCGAAATCTTCACCGCCCGCTTTCCCAAACAGAAAATCTACAGCGCCCGCGTCATCACCGGCTTCACACGCACCGCCCCGCACGCTGTCGAAATCACCGTCCACGCCGACGCCATCCACATCGGTTCCCTGTTCGACAATCCTCTGGCCGCCGTTGAACCGCTGGCGGCGGGAATCAACTCCGGCGGCATCCCCTGTATCACTACTGCCGATATCGAAAAAGACCTCTGGGCCAAGATGCTTTACAATTGCGCCCTCAATCCGCTTGGCGCCATCCTCGGCGTACCCTACGGCACATTGGCCGCCTCGCCCGATACACGCGAAATTATGAATACCATCATCGAGGAAATTTATACTGTGATGACTGCCGCTGGATTCAGTACCCATTGGCAAACCGCGAAGCAATATGAAGACGTGTTTTATAATAAGCTCGTGCCACCCACCGCGGCCCATCATTCATCGACACTGCAGGACCTCAAGGCCGGCAAGAAAACCGAAATCGAAGCCCTCACCGGCCAAATCCTCAAACTCGCCGAGATCCATCATATCCCCACCCCCTGCAACACCACCCTTTACCGCCTCATCCAGTTCCTCCAAAACAAATAATCAAAAACAGAAGCGTGGAGCGCAAGCGACACGATAGCATCACCCCCCAATCTTTTTTAAATCTTACGCCGCCGGCAGTTTCTCCGGCTGAATATTTCGTTTGACGAGAAGTTTCCCGACTTCCTGATTATTTTGTACATGTTCCCGCGTGATGCCCGCTTCCGTCCGCATATCGCAGCGATTGATATTGGAATTGGTTATCTCATGAGCGAAGTCTTTGGCCTTGATGGTAATAGTCGGCAGAAAATCCGCCAACGCTCTCGACTGGGGAACGTTGAGTTTTTGTTTCATCTATTCGGTCGTTTTCCCGCCGAATAATGCCATATCTCCTTTGCTGCGAATACGTGCAAAGGATTTTTCATCGGACAATCTTTCGTAGATGATTCCCGACAATTCTTTTTCGGACAGGCTTGGCTTTCGACGTGCGTTGAGGCGTTCAATTTCGGCGATTCGCTTTTCAATAATTTCCTGTTTTCGGGTCAGAACGGCAAAATAAGTCTGTGCGAAATTAAGCGGGTCTTTGGACGGGTCGCCGTTTTGAGCAATTAGATAACAGGCGTAACGAGTTAGCATAATATCGTCAACCTGCCGCTGGCTACCCGAACCAAGTTCGACCATTTTGTTGGTATCAACAAAATGGTCGGATATTCACTATTTCCAATTTTAACTTTCGCCCATTTTCCTCTTCATCTGGTAAATATGTAAATACAACCAACCACTGTCCATACACAGGCAATTGTTTTCATGATCTTGCTCCATCGCCCGGAAGAGGTGTAATAGAACGCCGCATGATTAAAGAGCAGCATAAGCACCACAACCATATTGCCATATTTTTCACCGCTGTAACCTGATTTCAGCATCCTGATCAATAAGAAGATATTCCATGTCAGGAGGCACAAAATCACTATGAGGAAGCCATGTTTCCACAAGACGCCAAATGGTTCTTGTTGTTTTTGATTTTCACCCATATTGCTGTCTTTCATATATCATCAATGATGTAAAAAATCTTCGCCCTTTACTGAACGCTAAGACCGAATCACCTTTCGCCCATATCATACTCTCCTCACCTACCCTTTACAATCTACAATTTCTGCATTCTCAATCCCCCAAATCGTCAATCGTCAATTCGCAACACGTTTTATCCAGATAAAACTTATTGCGATAGCACTATTCTGCTATCTTCTAAAATTCGATAAATGCTTAACCCTTGACCAAATAAAGAGTTACAGCTTTTTCGCCATCCAGGAATCGCCAATTTTCGACACCAACACGCAAGTGGCTAATAAAAATAGAGGGCTGTTTTTAAGACCCAGAAAGGAGTATAGACATTATGTTTTTAAAAAACATGGCAAAACAAGAAAACCGTCACCCCAAATCTCCTTTATAAGGCCAGCGGTCTGCTTATTTTAGCCGTCGGCCTCGTCAACTCCACACTTTCGCCTTTTCACTTTTGCCTTTCAAAATTGACTTGCGACAATTTTGGCAAAACGAACCCAATTTTCTCACGACCAAATGTGCGTTATCAATATCAAAAACCCAGAAAGGAGGCCAAGAAGTTAGCCAAAAAAACGAAACGAACCCAATCTTAACAGGACCTTAATAATTCGACTAATACTTCTTGCGGAAGCGGGCGGTGGGGATGTTGAGAATGGAACGGTATTTGGCGACGGTTCGGCGGGCGATGTGGCCCATCCCGGCTTCGGTCAGCTTTTTGCGGAGGTCATCGTCGCTCAACGGGTTGGCCTTGTCCTCGGCGGCGACAATCTCTTCCAGTTTCGCCTTGACGGCGTCATAGCTCATTTCACGGCCCTGGTCATCCTCGGTGCCGCCGCTGAAGAAACTGCGCAGCGGCAAAATGCCCTGCGGCGACTGCACATATTTGCCCGATACGGCGCGGGAGATGGTGGCGATATGCACGCCAACCTGGGCGGCAATCGTCGCCATCGGCAGGGGTTTCAGGAACAGTTTGCCCTTGTCGAAAAACTCCTTCTGATAATCCACGACAGCCCGGGCGACGCGCAGCAGCGTTTGCTTTCGCTGCTCGATAGCGTCCATAAACCACTGGGCGGAGAGGATGTTTTTCTGCAGGAACTGTCGGGTGTTTTCGTCAACGCCGCGGTCTTTGACCATCTTGCGGTAAAACTGGTTGACGCGCAGGCTGGGCATCCGAGTCTCGGCCAGATAGACCTGATAGCCGCCCTGCCCGTCCGGCTCGATGATGACATCGGCGGTAATGGGATGATTTTCGCTGCGGCCGACGACGAGGCCGGGAGAGGAGTCAAATTTGCTCATCCGCTCGATGGCTTTGGCGATACGCTCGACGGTGGTATTCATTTTTTTGGCGATCTGCGGCAGATGATTTTCGAGCAGGTCATTCCAGTGCCGGCCGACCAATTCCATCTCGAACGACATATCTTCCGGGAACTGCTCCATCTGGAGCAGGAGACATTCGCGGAGGTCGCGAGCGCCGACGCCGGCGGGTTCGAGTTTTTGAATCAGGCGAAGGGCGGTGTTTAATTCGTCGAGGCCGAAGGGATATTTGTCTTTATTGTGAAGCTGTTCGAGGCGGACGGACAGATAACCTTTTTCGTCGATGTAGTCGATAATCAAATCGCCGGCGGCCTTGACCAAATCCGACGTCTCGACGAGGCGCCACTGTTCGCGGAGTGAATCGTGCAGTGATATTTCACCGGCGGCGGTATTCTGCATCGCCTCCATTTTTTTGTCCGGCTCGCCGTCATTGCGCGCGGCCCGATAAGAATACCCTTCAAAGTAATCCTCAAACTCATCGGCGACATTTTCCAGCCGCTGAAAGTCCTCCACGCGGTCGGAATCCTCACGGACGACCAATTCGCGGTCGTCCGGATTTTCTTCGGGTTTGGTCGGGACGTCTTCGGGCGATGTGGGGGGTTCATCCGCCAGTTCCAGTACGGGATTGCTGTTGAGCTCGGCCTCGATTTTTTCCTGCAGCGCCAGCAGCGGCAGTTGAAGCACCTCCATCGACTGAATCATTCGAGGAGCCAGCTTCATCCGCTGTTCCATTCGCATCTGGTTGTTGAACGACAGTTTCATATCTGAATTAATTTCGGAGATTTACATCCACAGTTTTAGTCCTGTTTGGGACGTTTGTTCCTATTATACCCGAAAGGCGGAAAAAAATCGCTTTTTTTCTGGAAAAACTCAGGTGTATTACAGGGGGCTTCTGCCGAGAATAGCGTCTGCGAGGATATTGCCGCTTGCATATTCGATGGTCGAGCCGGCGGGCAGGCCTCTGGCCAGACGGGTTATTTTGACATTCAGACCCGACAGGAGCGAATGAATATACAAAGCCGTGCCGTCGCCTTCGAGGTTGGGGTTGGTTGCCATAACGACTTCCTGTACCCCGCCGGCGCGGACGCGTTTTGTCAGCGCATCGATGGTCAAATCCGCTGGTTCGACGCCTTCGAGCGGCGCGATATGGCCGTTAAGGACGTGATAAACCCATTTGCACAGGCCCGTCTTTTCCAGACCGATGACGTCTTTGGGCTGTTCCACGACACAGATGATGGATTTATCGCGTTTGGGATCGGCGCAAATGGGGCAGGTATCCGACTCGGCCAGGTTATAGCAGATTTTGCACTGACGGATATTTTTTTTCACATCCGAAATCGCCTCGGCCAGCGCCAGCGCTTCGGGGGCGTCGGATTTGAGAATATGGAACACGAGGCGTTCGGCGGTCTTTGGGCCTATGCCGGGGAGTTTGGCGAACTGCTCAATAAGATTGTTGAGGCTTTTTGTATAGGCCGGGTTCATACGTCCGTTTCCTCCGTTTCATGACGCGGTGGTTCCAATTCTTCGATGCGGTCAATCTGGACGGGGTTTGCGGACAACCCCCGGATAATCATTTGCACGGCCGGGTCGGACAGAGCCTGCTCCTGCTGCTGGCGGTTGATTCTGGCTCCCGCCGGGGCGGGCGCGGAAGGCTGTGTTGCCGCTGCCGTATCCTCCGGCTTTGCCGATTCGTATTGTACTGTGATTTCGCGGCCCAGAATATCTTTGAGAATCGAGCAGAGCTGGTCATCTTTTTTCTTGATCATATCGAGAGCCAGCGGGCTTGAAAATCTGAGGGTCAACGTATTATTCCGCAATTGGCCCGGACGGGCCTGCGATAAAAACCCGCCGGTCTGGCTGTTCTGGGCCTGCATTTTTTCGACGAGCTGCCGCCAGATATCCCCAATCGAGCCGGGTTCTGTTTGACCGGATGGTATCGGCTGCTGCACAGCCGGAGTTTTTGCCGCGGCGGCCTGAAACAGGGGTGGGTTACCGGAAGATATTATGGTCTTTTTTTTTATGTCTGCAGATGCGGGGATGGAGCCGCCGGCGCCGCGAAGCTGTTCGGTCAGGGCGTCGAGACTGATGAAATGTTCGCTCATCGCCAGTCGAAGCAATGTCGCCTCCAGCAGCGCACGGGCGGTTTCGCTGTTGCGAAGCGTCCAACGCAATCGTTCGAGGGTTGTAATTGCAAAGACCAGCCAGGGGATGTCGAAGGTCTGCGACAGTTGGTTCAGTGTCGTTGCCGAACTGCACGACAGCAGCAGGATGTCGGTGCCGTCGCCGGCGGTTTTAAGCACCATCATGTCGCGGAACATTTCAACGAGACTTTCGGCGATTTGCGATGCGCTCTGTCCCTGATTGAGAAGGATTTCGATGGATTTGAGTGTTTGTGCCGGGTCAGCTGCGGCGATGTGCTGAATCAGCAGGTTGAGATTTTCCGCGTCGGGCCTGCCGAGCAGTTGTTCAAGCATTGCCGCCGTCAGAGGCTGCTGACCTGTGCTGATGAGCTGGTCCAGCAGGCTTAGAGCGTCGCGCATCGAGCCATTGGCCAGGCGGGCCAGTTGAGGAAGAAAATCCGGCTCAAAGGTGATTTTTTCTATTTTCAGGATGGCGTCGAGCTGTTTGGCGATGACCTGCGGGCCGATGGAGGCGAAATCAAATCGCTGGCAGCGAGACTGTATCGTCGGCAGAACCTTATTGGGTTCCGTCGTGGCAAAGATAAATTTTACGTGTGCCGGCGGCTCTTCGAGGATTTTCAGCAATGCGTTAAAGGCCTCGGTGGTGAGCATGTGGACTTCATCGACGATGTAAATTTTGTAGCGGGCGCGGGCGGGCCGATAAATGGCATTCTGGCGAAGCTCGCGGATATTGTCGATGCCGCGGTTGCTGGCGCCGTCGATTTCAACGACATCGATATCTTCGCCGGCGTTGATGGCGATACAGCTATCGCATTTGAGGCACGGGCTGGTTGTGGCATCTTTGGCGGCCAGGCAATTGAGCGATTTGGCGAGGATGCGGGCCATCGTGGTTTTGCCGACGCCCCGCGTGCCGCAAAACAGGTAGGCGTGTGCCACTTTGCCGCCCTGGATTGCATTTTTGAGCGTCTGCGCAATGACATCCTGACCGACTACATCGTCGAAGGTCTGTGAACGATAACGCCGTGCCAATACAGTATATGACATCGATTTGCAAACCTCATTTATTATTTATTTATAAAAAGTGGTCGGGTTTGCCACGGCACAGTCCGCCGGCCGCGTAGGGCTGCTCGGTTCCCCGCCTGACCCGGTTGGCGCGCGGTGCTTGCATGGGACCCGACCACAAAAAGCCTGATTTGCCGCGTTCCTTCGTTTGAAGAAAACGCACAGAGCCGACAGAGTATAACCCACGGAAACAAAATTTCCAGAAAAAAGCGTTTTGCGGCGGTGATTTTTTGGGTATAATCGCCCCCGTATATGGTTGAGGTATCTATTCGGACGTCTATAAAGGAGAAAAAAATGAAGGTACGAATAGACGACAATTGCACAGCTTGCGGATTGTGTGTGGATACCTGTCCGGAAGTATTCACTATGGGCGACAGCAAAGCGGAAGTCATCGTCGAAGCTGTGCCCGCCGAACTGGAAGAAACCGTTCAGCAGGCCGCCGACGAATGTCCCGTCGAGGCAATTCTTGTTGAGTGATATACCAAGGAATTTCGTATTTTCAACTGCTTAATTGCCCACTGCGGTCGCAAGCTGCAGTCACGGCTTTTTGTATAAGTACGTCAAAGTGATACTCTGTGAAAATTTCCAGCGCAGCCTCGGTGGTTCCTCCCGGAGAAGTAACTTTCTTGCGTAGTTCAGCGGGGCTTTCGCCGCAGGCATGAGCCTGATTGGCCAGCATGCCCGCTCCTTTGGCCGTCTGGCAGACCAAATCGGCGGCGATATCGGCCGGGAGGCCCATTTTAACGCCGGCCTTGACCATTTCCTCCATCAGCAGGAAAAAGTAGGCCGGGCCGGAGCCGCTGACGGCCGTGACCACATTCATCAGGTCTTCAGTCCCAACCACTACCGCCCTGCCGACAGCCGAGAAAAGTTTGGCGGCATATTCGATGCCGGCTTTGTCGGCATTGGCCGAAAATAAAGCCGTTGCGCCCTCGCCCACCATAGCCGGAGTATTAGGCATTGCCCGGATAATCCGGCAGCGACTCAGACGTTTTGCCAGATATGCGGCGTTAATACCCGCTGCGATGGAAATAACTAAAGTGTTGTCACGGATTTTATGCTCAATCCCGTCAAGCATTTGTTTGACGCTTTGGGGTTTGACGCAAATCAGTACGACCTTTGCATAGTTGACAAGCTCTTCGTTATTCGGGGTGGTTTTGACCTTGTATGTTTTGGCGATATAGTCCAGCCGTTCGGGGCGAACGTCGGAGGCCATAATATCTTTGGGCTTATACATGCCGGAAGACAGAATACCCTTGATAATCGCCTCGGCCATATTGCCGCCGCCGATAATTCCGATTGTCTCCATTTTATCTCCTGTAAAAATAGGCAAAAAGTCGGATATGATGATATAAGAAAACCCCCCGCCGGTAAACTAATTTTTGAGAGCATTGACGCACAGCCGCCCCAGACTGTGAAAATGCAGGGTGATCCCCTTGGCCGCCGAAGGCGTACCCCTCGTGTAAAAAAATCTTGATAGTTGGGGGTGGGTTTTGTACAACTATTGCAGTGGAACAAAGGCATAATAAGTTATCAAAAGGACTGAAAGGAATATTGCCATGAGTATTGAGCTTAAAAAAGAATACAAATATAGTCTTGTTGTTCCGACCAGCATGGGGGTGCGTTTGACGCCGGCTAACGGCCAGCCGATGCACTGCGCCCGGAATCTTATCATGCAGGCGACCAGCGCCGAGAGCAATGTAGCCAGCGTTTCATCGTATCTCGGACTGCCGGTCAAGGTACTGACAACGTTTGTCAAAGACAGCCCGATTGCACAATTCATCAAAGATGACCTGGCCAGCCGGCATATCGATTATGAAGGCAAGGAAATAGCCCAGGGCGGCCCGTGGGGTTATCGCCATCAGTTTAACCTTGCCGACAGCGGTTTCGGCAGCCGAGGGCCGCGGGTGCATAATGACCGTGCCGGGGAAGTCGGCCGGACGTTGAATGTAAAAGATTTTGACCTGAATCGCCTGTTCGGTAAAGAAGGCGTTCAGATCGTCCACCTCTCCGGGCTGATTGGGGCGCTGTCTCCTGAAACAAGCAAATTCTGTCTCGAACTGGCACGGGCGGCTAAAAAACACGGCACGCGCATTTCATTCGACCTCAATTACCGGGCGTCATTCTGGAAAGGCCGGGAGGCGGAACTGGCCGCGATTTTCAAGGAAATCGCGTCGGCCTCCGACATCTTAGTCGGCAATGAAGAAGATTTTCAGTTATGTCTGGGCATCGAAGGTCCTGAAGCCGGCGGCAAGGATATCACGGCCAAGATTGAAAGCTTCAAAGGGATGATCAACTGCGTGAAAAAAGCGTTCCCGAACGCCAGTGTGTTTGGCACGACGCTGCGGCAGGTTGTCAGTTCCAATTGTCATCTCTGGGGCGCCATCATAGCCGAGGGCAAGAACTGGCATGTCATTGAACCGCGCGAGATTACGGTGCTGGACCGCATCGGCGGCGGCGACGGGTTTGTCGGCGGGATGCTCTACGCCATCCTCAAGGGCTGGGAGCCGGAAAAATGGGCCCAGTTCGGCTGGGCGACCGGGGCGCTGGCAACGACGCTGCTGACCGATTATGCGCAGCCTGCTGATGAAGAGCAGGTGTGGAGTATCTGGCAAGGCAACGCCCGCGTGAAACGATAAACCATTTAGAACGTGTGGACGTGGGAACGTCAGAAAAGAGGATTGCCATGAAACAGACAATGAAGCGATTTTCCGTTTTTTTTGTACTCGGCGGGATGCTGCTGACCACGGCCGGGTGCCAGAGCACTTATTACAAAACAATGGAGACCTTCGGTGTGCACAAGCGTGACATTTTAGTAAGTGATGTCCAAAAAGCCCGCGACGCCCAGGACGCCGCCAAGGTACAGTTTGCCTCGGCGCTGGAGCAATTCAGCTCGGTGGTGAATGTTCAGGGCGGCGAACTGGAGAAAAAATATAAGGCACTCAACGCCGAATATGAACGCAGCAAGAGCAAGGCGGATGCGGTTAAAGGGCGTATTGCGGATGTCAAACGCGTTGCCAAGGACCTGTTTGCCGAATGGGAAAAGGAACTGGATAAGTATAAAAGCGATAACCTTCGCAGGTCAAGCCAGGCAAAACTTCAGCAGACACAGCAGTGTTACAACAGGCTGATTGCCGCGATGGAGAAGGCCGAGTCCAAAATTACGCCGGTATTGGATGCCTTCGGCGACCAGGTGCTGTTTTTGAAGCATAATCTCAATGCCAAGGCCGTCGCTTCGCTGCAGGGTGAATTGACAAGCATAGAAAACGAGACCGGGGTACTGATTCGTGAGATGGAAAAATCCATTGAAGAAGCGGACGCCTTTATCCAGCAAATGACGCAGCAGGAATCGTAGAGACCTCACAAGGGACAAATATCAGTCAAAAAGCGAACTGCTGGGAATGAAGAAACAGCTTGAAGAATTTACCGCAGAAAAAAAGAAAACCGAAACTGTAAGCATCTTTGAGGAGAAAAAAAAGATAAAGAATTATTTCTATATTTATTTTGGAATTTCTGTTCTGATTACACTGGGTGGAGTGGCAGGTATAGAAGGCAATGCCGACAAATACAAATTAATTGCTTTATTTATGGCCATCGTCGGCTTTGAATCCACTGTATTAATGAAATTGTGGTATCACAATAAATTCAATTTGATTGCTATCATGGAAGAACTCAAGCAAACCGAGTTACGGATTCTGGAAGCCATAGAAAAACGTGAGGGACAAACCCAATAGAATCAGGGTGAACTATTGACGCAACTGAACAAATAGCTTAAGATTCTCCCATCGCAGACAGATTTTTTGAACACTTTATTTTTTCGGGAGAATCGAATGGGCCTTGTAAAGACAGTCCTGAAAATCGTGCCGCTGTGTTTTGGCGGCATTATTCTGCTCAATTCCTGTACCACCGTACCTGTATTAAACACATCCGTGATAAAAACCGGTGATTCCCTGTCTCTGTGGTATGACAAGCCTGCCCAGAAATGGGACCAGGCTCTGCCGGTAGGCAACGGCTCTATCGGCGCCATGATTTTCGGCAATGTTGCCCGGGAACGTCTCCAGATCAACGAAGATACGGTCTGGACCGGACAGCCCTGTGATTACCAGAATCCCGGCGCCGCCGAAGTTCTGCCCGAACTGCGCAAATTGCTCTTTGAAGGTAAACAAAAAGAGGCCGAAGACCTCTCCGCAAAGCGGTTTATGAGTAATCCGCTC
Organism: Planctomycetota bacterium; assembly: GCA_016873215.1. GTDB lineage: Bacteria > Planctomycetota > Phycisphaerae > Sedimentisphaerales > Anaerohalosphaeraceae > Anaeroglomus. The sequence goes on along the minus strand of VGXU01000006.1, from coordinate 10,538 downwards.
AGACAGGCTTTCTACCAGCCGACTGCCGACCTGATTCTCAATTTTCCCGGCCATGACAATGTTACGGATTACATGCGTCAACTGGATATCGATACTGCGATTGCCCGCGTTGAGTACAAAGCAGGTGATACCCGCTATACCCGCGAAATTCTGGCCAGCTACCCGGCACATCTGATTGCCATTCGTCTTGCCTGTGACAAACGCGGGGGATTGACCCTGCGGGCTGAACTTAAAAGTCCTCATACGGAGTCTAAGACTCTGCGAATAGATGAAACCACCTTCGCTTTGTCGGGCCGCGTCACCAACACCGGCGAAAATGACCAACCCAGCAAAATCACCTTTGAAACTCGCGTCAAAGTAATTCCTCAGGGCGGAACCTGTACTGTTTCAGACTCAAATATCGATATTCAAAACGCAGATTCCGTGCTGCTGCTTTTGACGGCAGCGTCCAGCTACGTCAACTACAAAGACTTGTCCGCCAATCCGTCTGCGCGCTGCAAAGCATTTCTCGATAAAGCTGACGTCTCATGGAAAAAAATAAAACAGTCTCATTTGGACGACTACCAGGCTCTGTTTCATCGGGTGGCTATCGATATGGGCTATACTCCCGCTGCGAAGAAGCCAACCGATCAGAGAATCCGTGATTTTAAAACAGGTGATGACCCCTCGCTGGCCGCCCTGTATTTCCAGTATGGCCGCTACCTGCTGATTGCCTCCAGTCGTCCCGGTTCTCAGCCGGCAAATCTGCAGGGGCTTTGGAATGAGAGTATGCGTCCGGCATGGGGCAGCAAATATACGGTCAATATCAACACCGAAATGAACTACTGGCCGGCCGAGCCGACCAACCTGTCGGAATGCGCCGAGCCATTGTTTGGGATGCTGGAAGATATTACGCAAACCGGGTCGTTAACCGCCAAAACTTTTTATAACTGCCCCGGCTGGGTTCTTCATCACAATACCGATATCTGGCGAGGTTCTGCCGCGATTAACGCTTCCAATCACGGCATCTGGCCCTCCGGCGGCGCGTGGCTTTGTGAGAATCTCTGGCAGCATTATGAGTACACAAACGATAAGGAATTTCTTAAAAACCGCGCCTACCCCATCATGAAAAAAGCGGCGGAATTCTTTGCCGCATACCTGGTCGAAGATCCGCGTAACGACAAAAAATGGCTTATCAGCGGCCCGTCCAATTCCCCCGAGCAGGGTGGCCTGGTTATGGGGCCGACCATGGATCATCAAATCATCCGAAGCCTGTTTTTACACTGCATTAAAGCAAGTGAAATTCTCAATACGGATAGTGAATTCAGGAACAAGCTGATTTCACTGCGTTTGCATATTGCCCCCAACCAGATCGGCAAATACGGCCAGCTTCAGGAATGGCTCGAAGATAAAGATGACCCAAAAAACACCCATCGCCACGTATCGCATCTCTGGGGCCTTCATCCCGGCAATGAAATTAACCCCTTCGATACGCCTGAATTGTGGAAGGCGGCCCGCAAATCGCTTGAATTTCGCGGCGACGGCGGCACAGGCTGGTCTATAGGCTGGAAAATCAATTTTTGGGCGCGTCTGCTCGACGGCGATCATGCTTACAGGATGCTGACGAATCAACTGACACCGGAAAAAACGCTGCCCAATCTGTTCGATACTTGTCCCCCATTTCAGATTGACGGTAATTTTGGGGCGACTTCCGGCATAACCGAAATGCTGCTGCAAAGCCATACCGGCCAAATCCACCTGCTGCCCGCCCTGCCGAAAGCATGGCCCAATGGCTCGGTCAAAGGGCTTTGCGCCCGCGGCGGATTTGTCGTGGATATCGAATGGAAAAACGGCAAACTATCTAAAGCGGTGATTGACTCAAAACTGGGCAATCCCTGCGTTCTGCGATACGGCGATAAAACAAAAGCGTTAACGCTTGCCAAAGGCAAAACATTTGAATGGGTTAACCCGTAAGCAACTCAAATTGTTCGGGGCTGAGGTTGTGACGGAGTTTCTGAAGGGCCTGTAATTCAATCTGGCGGACACGTTCTTTGCTGAGTCCCATGTCGTCGCCAATCTGTTTGAGGGTTTTGGGTTTTTTCTTGATGACGCCGGTATCCAGCGCAAAGTGATTTAAGACCACATACCGTTCCCGCTCGTCGAGATTGGTTTCGATGACCTGCCGCAGGTCCTGTCGGGCTTTTTCCATCGCGCCGGCGTCGGCCAGCAGTTCGGAGCGAACGTCGTCGGCGATGTTTTCAACATCGGACCCGGCAAAACGGTCCGGACGGGCCGTCTCGGCGGGAATTTTGCGGGCGAAATCCTTAGCGATGACCAGCCCTGCGTAGGTGCTGAAGCGATAGCCGCGCGTGTAATCGAATTTTTCCACCGCCCGCATCAGGGAAACTACGCCTTCGCCGATTAATTCGGAAAGCGAAACGCCCGTACTCAAATGTTTGCCGGCAATGCCCGCCGCCAGCGGCATATTGGATTCAATCAGCAGCTGCTTGAGACATTCGGCGGCCTGAAATGTGTCTTCCATCTTCCGAAGGAATTTTATGCCGTTCTTACGCAGGGGCAGCTCCTTGCGCAACTGGTCGGCGACATATTTCAGATAATTATACCGGCGGAAAATCTGCTGCTCCTGTTCACGGGTCAGCGGTTTTTTCCCAACCGGCTCGGCCGGGGGTGCTTCCGACTTATCCAGAATGCGATCTCCGGCATTGGGCAGCTCAAATTCAAGGCTGGGAATATATCCGATTTTTTTATTCTGCAGTTCTTTGGTCCAGCACTGGATAACGATGTGGTGGATAGCCGGCCGGGTTCGGCTGAACCGTTTCATTAGTTCACACACACGCGTTCCCTGCCGGTACAGCCTGAAAATCTGGTTGGCCTCCCTGGCTGTCAGCCGCTGTTTGCGGCCGATGCGCAGCGGCTTATCGAGATGATTCTGTTCATAATCCGCCAAAACATAACGGATTGTTTCTCTGGCCCGGCCGGTCTGCCACATCAGTCGGCCGATGATTTGATTGCGGCTCAGTGACGGCTCTTGCCTCGCCAGTTCTTCAAACGCATCGACAATCCCCTTCTTTTCCGCGCCCGCCAGCAGTCGGAATTGTTTCGCGTCTTCCAGCAGTTTCAGGTGAGCGGCGCGAAATTGCTCCACGGCCGATTCCGGGAATCCGAGCCGTTTTCGGCCGTTGGGAAACAAAAAGATTTGTCCGACCAAGCCGCGTTTCTGCCAGCGTCGCACCGTTCGGGACGAGACGGAAAAAAGCCGGCTTAAATCCGAAACGGTAAGAATTTTCTCCGTCGCATGCCCAATCGGCACCGCCGACCGTGAAGTCTGATGATTCAGCCAGACCCGCAGGTCGTCGGCCAACTGCCGGCCGGGAATAGTATGGCTGAACGTCTCGGAACGAAACCGCGTGCCGGTAAGTCGAAAGACCACAAAATCGAGGGGATATTCTTTCGTCGGCTCAATCAGCCCTATCAGCTTCTCCGCGGACTGGAGGGTCTTTTGCTCCTGCTCTTTGGAGGCAAATTCGAGCTGGCCGAAAAATTCCCGCAGATAAGGATTCGATACCTGAATTTTCATAACAACCAATTATGCTAATGAAACCGGAGAAAATCAATCCTGGTTATTATATAAAAACGGCCCGTGAGATTTTCACGAGCCGCGGAGATCATGCAATTTTGAGATATTTAATTCAGCAGGCTTTTGGCCAGGTCCACCGCGCTGGCGGCGTCGGCGGCGTAGCCGCTGGCGCCGATTTTGTCGGCGTAGGCCTGGGTGACGGGAGCGCCGCCAATCATAATTTTGACAGGAACGCCCGCGTCCTTCAATGCGTGAATGACTTTCTCCATGGCCGACATTGTGGTTGTCAACAGAGCGCTGAGACCGACAAGCTGTGGATGGCATTCTTTGACCTTAGCGACGAATTTTTCGGGCGATACATCCACACCGATGTCTAAGACTTCAAAGCCGGCCCCTTTGAGCATCATCGCCACAAGGTTTTTCCCGATATCGTGCAGGTCGCCCTGTACGGTTCCGATTAAGGCTTTGCCCAGCGGCTTGACGCCCGCTTCCACCAGTTTAGGCTCAAGGACTTCCATCGCCATTTTCATCGCGCGGGCCGCAATCAGCACTTCAGGGATATACACCTGATTGGCTTTGAACCGTACGCCGATGACGTTCATCCCTGCAATCAGGCCGTCGTTGAGAATCATCGCCGGAGCCATGCCTTCGCCTATGGCCTGTCGGGTGATTTCCACTGCGGTTTTCTGGTCGCCTTTGATGACTGCTTCGCTTAGTACCTTTAAATCTGCCATAGTTGTTATCCTCTTCTTTATCAGATTCCACTTTTCAGACCAATTCTGCCGGGCCGAAATTCATCACTTTCAGTCCCGAAGGGTTTCTTTTGTACTATAGAGTTATTGAAAAATCAAGGTTTTGTAAAGAAAAATATGGTTTTTTCGCAAGATTATTGCAAAACGACGGCTTTTTCGGTAAATTTTCTTCAAAATCGGGACTTTGCAGGTGTATGCCGAAGTTTGGCGGCCCGTGATATAATACGATGTGACCGCGCGCTTGAGATGGGCATCAACGGCATTATCTTTTTCGAATAGCCGAAACCCCACCGAGGGCTAAAAGCAAAACGACGCGGGTTCAGAAAATTCAGAAAGCGAAACACTCAGCGACACACGCGAAAACCAAAGCCGAAGCTTGTGTCGTACGGGAAGCTGATGCTCCAATATGCAAAAGAACAGAAGTAGGCGAGGTCGCCCCAACTGCCGTCGCGGATAACGCGAAAGCTGCCACTGCCGCCATAAACGGTGTTTGTCCACTCTATAACACTGCCTGCCATGTCGCACATCCCATAGCCATACGTCCCGAAAGCGCCAACAGGGGTCGTGCCATCCGGATGAACTGAATCATAATAGTTGGCAATACTATTATTCATAGTCGTACCGCAGCCATAGAGGTAGCTTCCGTCATAGTCCGCAACCGCCTGCCACTCCCACTCCGTCGGCAGACGCCAGCCGTAATAACTGGCAAACGCAGTCGCGCCATACCAGCTCACATAGGTCACGGGATGGTTTTCAAAACCGCTATCCACGGTGAACTCACTGCCGGTATAATTTATCCTTGCCGCCCCGCCGTTGGTTGCGCCATTTTGAGTAGAGCCAGGACCCGCAAGGTTATAATACACCTGACCCACAAAATCCGCTCCGCTGTTTGAGCCGTTTGCACCATAGATTTTGTTATCACTGCCGACGGTTATATCGCCGGAAGCAACTGCGACATTAAGGAACTGGCAATACTGCGCATTGGTCGTCTCGTATTTGCTCATCTCGCCACTAAAGCCTTCATGGCCGGAAACGCCGGGGTCATTGATGGAGACCCATGTCATATCCGGCTGGGATGTTCCTTCCGTCAACCATTGCAAGGCCATCGCGGCAAGATCGTCGGAATCGTAATCCGCCAGCCATTGGCTGGCCATTATGGCGAAATCCTCCAAGTCAACGAAACAGTTGCCTGTTAAATCCGCCGTTGGACACGCCGCAAAAACAGTGCCGCCGATGCAAACCACCACCGCCGCAAAAATCATTGCCTTCTTCATTTTTCTTTCCTCTCCAATTCATCTTTTAGATTTTAGCTATGAGTCATATACCAAAAGCAAAATTCTATTTTCGTTTTCGAATCAGCAAGCCGCCCAAGCCTAAAAGCAAAAGCGAAGCGGGTTCGGGGATGGAGGCAACACGAAACCCTAAAATGCCGTACTCGTCGCGCGGGATGTCGTAGTCCCGGTAGGACGACCTGAGGTCGTAGTCGCCGTCGTAGCAGGAGCCACCGCGGACGCCGCGATAGGAACCGGATGTATAATCTCCAGCATAATACGGACTCTCCATCCACTCCCACACATTGCCCATCATATCGAACGTACCGTTAAGTTCCTGACTGCCGCTGCCGACATTCCAGGGGCCATAAGGGTTGGTGGCCCATCCGTTGTCGTAGTAGTTCCAGCCGCCGTTGGAACCATTGCCCTGATACAAACTTTCACCTGCTTTGGTCGCATACTTTTGAATAGCCGAACCGTTCCAGTAGGCGGCCTTGACCCATTCATTCTCCGTCGGCAAAAAGTATTTGGCTTTGCTGTTGCGGAAGGGATTGCTTACATTGTAGCCGGTATCGGTCACATCCCACACAGCAAAAGTACTGCCGTTAAACTTATACGCTGCCGTGTTCCCAGTGCTGGTGTTGAGATAGTTAACAAACTGAGCGGCCTCAAACCAGCTTACCCTATTGCTTGGAACGTCAGCTCCTGTCCAAAGGACATTGCCATTGGAAGCAAACTTGGCAAACTGGGCATTGGTGATTTCATAAGTGCCCATACGGTAGTCCCTGGTGACTCCGGTAAAGGTGAAATTGTTCCCTGTTGGAATCCCGCTGGCGGGGTTGGTAGCTTTGGAAATGTTCACAAAATCAATCATGAACTGATTTGCCCCTGTACCAAAGGTATCCGCCACTACCGGTACTGCTAACATCACCACCGCCGCCGCCAAACAAATTAAGTTTCTCATTTTTCCATACTCTCCAATTCATCTTTTAGATTTTAGCTATGAGTCATATACCAACAGCAAAATTCTATTTTCGTTTCTTAATCAGCAAACTGCCTAGGCCTAAAAGCAAAAGCGAAGCGGGTTCGGGGGTGACAGAAGTAATCGGCAACGAAGTCGATGATGGACTCCAGTTCGCCCCGCCATCAGTGCTGATTTCGAGGAATATATCAAAATAACTCTCGATGGCGAAGAAGCCGCCACCAATGTTGGCAATAGTATGTCTGCCAGTAGAGGCAAATGTCGGACTCTCACGAAGTAAGAAGCCGGGACCGCTGATATCAAGAGCGAGTATTTCAGAGTTGAATAGCCTGGGTTGAATGTTTGCTCCCGAAGTTGGCGACCAAGAGATATGGCTGTGGTGGTGATGACCGCAAGTACCATTTATCGCCCCTGTCAAGCTTACTTCGGTCCAGAGATCAAAGAACGAAGTGATTGTTGACCCGTCGCTCGGAGGAGCAACCTGTGCCGATGGTTTGTCGAGAATCAAGCTGTTCAGCGTTATCCCAGATGTGCCGAAAGACACGCTGCTGCCGGGGGTATTAGTAATATAGCCAGCCTCTCCCAAAAGCAAGTCGCTTGTCTGCACCACGAAATCAGCTGATACATTACCAACGAATGTCATAAGAACCAGAATTAATACAATTTTAGTTTGAGTTTTCATTTTCTCTTCCTTCCTGCAATATTTTTTAACCTATAACTTTTTGTTTCCGAATCAAAACCCCGCCCAAGCCCAGCAGCATTAGCGTCGCCGGTTCGGGAATGAATACCAGACGGAATTCAAATCCACCGTAATCGATGGGTTCAGGACTTCCCGGAGGAATAGGACCGCCTGCTTTGGAAGGGTCGCCAAGAGAAGTTCCCTTGAAATCGATCGGAACAGAATGGGTAATAATGCGCGGGGCGACAGTACCCACCAAATCAGAAACGCTGTCCGTCCACTGAGGCCCTGTCAGATCAAGCATGCCGTAAGCGCTTGGCGCAGCGACGGTGAGATAACTGCTGCCGTTATAGAAAGCCGCTTTGTAATATTCATCAATCGTGGGAATAAACCACCCGGTGCCTGAATTTCGAGATATGTTGCCGCCGCCGCTGCCGTCGTAACCATTTAAACTATAGGCTCCTGTCTCGGTATCTCCATCGCCCTGACCGTTGGTGAACCAATTTGCAAACGCGCAGGCATTCCAGAAACTCACACCGACTATCGGCTTGCTTTCGCATCCCGATACGACATTGTAAATGTACGGGTCGGCAGCATCGCCGGTATCGACTTGAGCGATCTGAGGTGCCATTAGATTACCGTACCTGGATCGCCCCGGCCTCTTGCGGATGACATTTAGGAACTCAGCATACTGACCGACGGTAACGTTATACTTGCCGATGTTGTAGCTGTGGTTCACTGCACCGTAGCCGGTACTGTCAGCCGCGTTCCCGATGTCGCCGACCGGAACTGTCTCGATCACAACCGTCGCCTGTGATGCCCCGACAAACAACAGAGTCATTGCGATTACACAAATTACAGTCTTCATTTTTCTCTCCTTTCAAAATATGAACTGTTAACTTTTATTCTTAGCCGTTCTTATAAACATCCCGCCCAAACCCAGCAGCAGCATCGTTGCCGGTTCGGGAATGAATACCAGACGGAATTCAAATCCGCCGTGATCGATGGGCTCAGGACTTCCCGGAGGAATGGGGCCGCCTGCTTTGGAGGGGTCGCCAAGAGAAGATCCCTTGAAATCGGCTGGAACCGAAATGGTAATAATTCGCGGGGTGACGGAACCCACCGAAGAAGAAACGCTGTCCGTCCACTGAGGCCCTGTCAGATCAAGCATGCCATAAGCGCTTGCCGCAGCGGCGGTGAGATAACTGCTGCCGTTATAGAATGCCGCTTTGTAATATTCATCAATAGAGGGAACAAACCACCCGGCACCGGAATTTCGGGATATGTTGCCACCATCACTACCATTATAACCACTCAATGTATATGCGCCAGTCTCCATATCAGAGTTTCCCTGTCCGTTGTTGAGCCAGTTCACAAAGCGGCAGGCATTCCAGAAAGTAACACCAATCACAGGACTACTACCATTTCCGCCATCGGACCTGTAAATACGAGCATAGTCCAACTTAATATCGTTGGCCAACATTGCTTCAGGAGACATTAGCAGCGGTGAGGATTTGTCGATTTCCTTGAAATTCATGAACTCAACATATTGATCAACAGTAACGTCATACTTGCCGATGCTGTAGTTATAGGCTACCGCGCCGTAGCCGGTGGTATCAGCCGTATTTCCTGCATCACCTACTGAGACGGTTTCAATTACTACAGCCGCCTGTCCTGTTCCACCAAGCAACAGGACTAACGCTATTAGATAAATTACATTCTTCATTTTTCTTTCCTTTCAAAGTTTGGACTTTTAACTTTTATTTTTGCCGTTCTTATGAACATCCCGCCAAGTCCCAGAAGCAGCATCGTCGCCGGTTCGGGAATCAAGTTGATTTCCGAAAGGGTGTAGGTAAAGGAACTCGTTGAATAAGGAACCCAAGCGGAGACTTCGAGAGCAGTGACTTGCGCCAAGTTCAAAATAGAATCCGATCCGGCTTCCGCAAGCATCAAGTCCGAAAAATTCATCGTGATGTCGCCCACCGCGCCCGTCAAGGAAACGAAGGTGCTGAAAGTGGACCCATCACTATCCGTCACAAAGAGATCAAAACTGCCGTGAACGAGGCGAGAACCTTCATCGCTGCTCATGCCGCTGCCCAGTATATTGACCGCGCTAAAACCGCTTAAGTCCGTCGGGGGTGAAAACTGATAACCAAGAGTGATGCGTCCATAATGCGTTTTCGTCATCACAATCGAACCGGGCGTAATTCCGGTATTGAAGGAACCGGCATTACCCTCACCCTTTGTATAGATCAACCAATAACGGGTGTGGTCCGAACCGGGAAGCGAGCTGTTGATCAAAGGATCGTAAGTGCTGCCATACTGAACGTCATTCGATACCCATGCAACAGTCGAACCGTAATCGAATGAGTCAACTATGGCAGTCGCCGCCATTGCCCAATTAGAAAGTATCGACAACGCCATTGCAATTACACAAATTACATTCTTCATTTTTCTCTCCTTTCAAAATTTGCACTTTTAACTTTTACTCTTGCCGTTCTTATGAACATCCCGCCAAGTCCCAGAAGCAGCATCGTTGCCGGTTCGGGAACTAAGACGATGTCATCGATTCCGCGAGGGGCGAGGCAATAGCCTTCGCCGGAAAAACTTGGGATGACGATGCCGGTGATATTCAACGGGCCTGTAGGAATAGCCAGACCAGACAGGCCAAGCTCGTCTGTGGCAATTCGTACCATAGCGGACCCGCCGGACAGAGCATAGTCAAACCCGGCGGCGAAAACGCCGGTGCCATCAAAGGTGACGTTTTGCAGGCAGACGAGATTGCTTTCAAAGGACTGGGCAATGCCGGAAGGAGAAACGTACACGGCATTAAATGGCATAGGGGCGGTGGAAGTACGGCCGCTGACGGCAAAGCCGCCAACGGTGCCGCCGGTGGTAAGTACCAGCGCCCCGCCGACATGAGCGGTGTAGCCGGAGATATCGATAATATCGCCGACGCCAAAGCCGGTCAGGGCGGCGTCAATCTCGGCGTTGGTGCCGTAGATGGTCATCGCACGGGTCAGATCGCGAATCTGAAAACTCTTAAAACCCGGGTCGGGGACCAGATCGGTTGACGAAAGAAGCACGACCGGATCGCTGGTAGCATGGCCGCCTTCAGGCAGCATAGCCATTTCAGCGATGGTAAGAGCCTATAATACTCCCCGAATTTAGTACCAGGGTATAAGATAGTGGTTGTGGTATAATTCAGTCGGCAATCAAAGAAGAAAGGATGTATGAATTATGACACAACGCAGACAGTTTGGAGCGACCTTCAAGG
>VGXU01000005.1 GCA_016873215.1 Planctomycetota bacterium | reverse complement strand
AAAAGCAGGTTTTTAAAAGCACCCGAAACAGGTTTTGAGGTCAAGAAATATCCTGTTAAAAGCGAAGTTTTGCACCGCAGTAATGGGGCGCATAAAAAAGGCCCGGCGGATACCGGGCCTTTACTTTTGATACAATTTAATCCTTTTTTAGAACGTCCACTCAACATTGACCCTGGCGAAAACCGCATGGTCACGGTTGCTCTGGTCATAATAGCTGCCGGGGATGAAGTAATCTACAAGAAACTCCGTCTTGAAATTTTTGCAGCATTTATAAGTCAAAAGACCGGTAATCATCTGGCCGCGGAAATAACTGTTGGCTGAATAAATCGGAGTGTCGGCAGCGGCACTAAACTGCGGCTGTTCATTTTGATCCGCCCACATCAGATTATACAGCGTATCCATAGTCCAGTTTTTACCGGGTTTGAAGCTGTGTTTAATTCCGGTGCGATGCAAATTGGCCACCTCGCCCAATTCGCCTTCAAACCTCCAGATATAGGACTGCAGGTCGCCGCCGCGCTGATACTGCGGCCAGTCGCCCCAAAGCGTGTCAAACCTCTCGCTTTGCGTGGTATTCCTGTTATCACCGGAAAGGTATTCATACATCAATGTCAATTCGTTTTTCAGCTCATCGTTGAACGCATATTTCAACGAATTGTTGGAACCCAGGCCAGTCATGCTTTCCTCATCACGTTTGCCGAACTGCTTGGCGACTTCAACACTGTACGACCAGTTATCGTCTAATTTCTGAGCAACACGTCCGCCGAATGTATGAATTTCAGCGTCTAAGCCTCGAGCCGTAGCCCACCAGGACTTTGAGAATTTCGTCCATTTCGAGGGTTCCTCACTCTTGTAAATGTAATACCCTTCCAGTTGGGTATTTTCGATGGACTTATCCGTCACATAAGCGATAAAGCCGGTTTCATCTGTCCTTTGGGTCAGGTGAATATACTCGCGGTGATTAATCGGGGTCAGCCAGCCTCTTTCGTCATCATACTGACAAATGCCAATCAAATCCAACTGGGTTGTGTCTCTCAGGTCAATGGTTGCGCGAACGGCATCAAAGAAAATAGTCCGTGAGCCATCGCCGGGTGTCCCGTCAAGAACCAGCCAGCCGGTGCCGAGAATAATATCCTGACGACCGACGGTCAAAGTCATTGGGGCGTCAAAGGCATTTTTCCACTTGATGTTCATTGTGTCAAAAATCATTTCGCGGAAATCCGTATCCTGCTTGGTTAAGAGTTTCAGGCCGGGGATATGGTGACGCTCAGGATCGGTAATTGACCAGAATTCCCAAACAAGCCGGGTGTTAAATGTCACATCCGGAGAAAGTGTCCAAATTGTGGACCACCGGGTCCTGTACCGCTGCCAGTGATGGTCGTTGGAATTGTTTGGAGTCAGTAGAGCCAATGCATTGTCTCCAAACTGATCATCTGGAGACAGCAGGTTGTGCGCATAAACCTCACGCAGTCGGATGTCCAGCCCCATCTCCAGCCCGTCAAAGGGATGATGAAACGCATCCATGAAATCCATCGTGTGCCAATGCGGCTCGGCGGCAGCAACCGGAGCGGCCGTTGCGGCAGGTGCCTTCGCCGGAGTATCCGCGGCCAGGGCCTGGCCGGCCCAAAACAGAACCGCCATTAATAGTACAAATCGTATTGCCATTCTTCCAAAATCCATTTTGTCTCTCCTTTTATCGAAGTTAATAAAACAATTTTGATATTCCGTTATTTCGGCAAAACGTTCTAAAAAAAAGAATTTATCTGTCTCGATTTTATCTGAAACAAAACATTATGATTTCTATCCGCAGAAACCATAATGCCACATTTTTCAGAAATCAACTGTTTTTTGTTCTTAATTTCACAATTTTCGCTAAAATTACTCAATTAATATCAGCCTTTTTCACAATTATCGGCATTTTCACATATTTTCTGCCTTTTTGTCATATTTTTTATAGGTCTATAAGTGTTTTTGCATTTTTATAAAACAATTTATCCATAAGCGTTTCCGGAAGGTTCAATCGTCGGATGGCTTCAATTGCCTCGGTTTGGTCGGCCCAGGGGCTGTCTGTGCCAAAAAGAAGGTATTCCGAGGGGTGGGCAAGCAGCATCCGCCGGAAACGCTGGTCGCCCAAAAATTCTCGACTGACCGAGATATCCATGTATACAGGCTTGCCTAAGAGGCCCTTTTCTACTGCATCCCAGTCGTACCATCCACCAAGATGGGTGGTGATAAGCTTCAATCCCGGAAACCGATTTATAACATCAAGAATACGTTTTGTGCCGGCCCTGTCAATACGCTCAAATGCGATGTCATAACCGGTATGCATCACCACTATCAGATTATTTGCAGACAACGCCTCATAAATCGAGTCCATTTCAGGACTATCGAGGTCGAAATTCTGATAATAGGGATGAAACTTCACCCCTCTAAAGCCCTCTCGGGCAACCTGAGTAATTTTTTCGACTGCCTGAGGGTCGGCCGGATGTACCGATGGAAACGGAACAATCCTGTCGGAACATATTTCTTTACACCACTGTAAAATCTGTTCAAACTGTGACGGGCGGGTAGCAATACAGCATAAAGCACTTGTTTCGATTCCAGCCTTGTCCATTGAGGCAAGAAGCGAACTGACCCTGCCATCCAGATAGGAAACAATATCCGCCTCGCTGTGAAGCTGGGCCATTGCTTTGGGGGCCAGAGCATCCGGAAAAGCATGGGTGTGAAAATCGATTATTTTTCTCATAGTCTGTTCTTTAAGTATATCTGCAACTTCATTTTGTGCCATAAAACGACAATAATTAACGGGTATTATAACGATACTATCAAAAGAATCAACTCGTTATTGCCGCTTTAGTAAAAAAGATAAGTTTTTTGAATACAATATGTTACAATCTATCTTTGCATCCGTCGAAGATAAGAAATCAAAATTGTAATTGACGACGGATAGATTATACTATACGTTTTACGTTTGTCGGAGTCTTAGTCAAGTAGACCGCGGTGTTTACGAAGCAAGTTTCTTTTTTGAAAAGGAGATGTTTTATGAAAACGCAATTCGCAAAAATTCTTTGTGTTGTGACCCTTGGGCTTATTCTTGGCTTATTGGGGTGCGGTAAGGGGCCAGAAGCGAAGCCTATCAAAGTCGGCGCCCTCTTTGCAGTGACTGGAAAGGCGTCAAATCTGGGAGCCCCCGAAGCTAAAACGGCGGAAATGTTCGTCAACAAGTTAAACGAACGCGGGGGAATCAACGGCCAGAAGATTCAACTCATTGTCAAAGATACCGGAGGTACAAAGGAAAATGCCGTCTCTATGACAAAACAGCTCATCGAAGAAGAACAGGTGCTTGCCATCATCGGTCCCTCGACCAGCGGAGAAACAATGGGCATCAAGGATATCTGCCAGGAAGCCAAGATGATCCTGCTGTCATGTGCCGCGGCGGAAACCATTGTCAACCCGGTTGCAAGTTATGTGTTCAAGACCCCTCAGAAAGACAGTGATGCCGTGAAACTGATTTACAAGACGATGAAGGCCAAAGGAATTTCAAAGGTTGGTATCATTGCAAGCAATGACGGCTTTGGGATGGCGGGAACCGTGCAGCTTCAGAAACTTGCTGAGGAAAACGGAATTGTGATTGCCATATCTGAATCCTACGACGGACAGGCAACCGACCTGACCGACGTTCTGACCAAGATCAAGGGCAAGGATATCCAGGCGGTGATCAACTGGTCTATCGTTCCGGCCCAGAGTCTGGTTGCCAAGAACATGAAGCAAATCGGTTTGGACGTTCCCTTGTTTCAGAGTCATGGTTTCGGGAATATCAAATATGTTCAGGCCGGAGGCGAAGCCGCAAACGGCACCATATTCCCCTGTGGACGCCTGCTGATTGCCGATGTGCTGCCGGACAACCATCCTCAGAAGGCGGTTCTCACACAATACAAAAAGGACTACGAAGACCAGTACAAAGAAGACGTGAGTACTTTTGGCGGTCATGCTTATGATGCCATACTCATTCTTACCGAAGCGATCAAAAAAGCCGGAAGCCCGGATCGGGATAAGGTCCGCGACGCCATCGAAAACCTGAGTGGCATTGTTGGAACAGCCGGCGTTTTCAATTTCTCCGCCATGGACCACAATGGGTTATGTATGGATGCCTTTGAGATGCTGACGGTCAAGGATGGAAAGTTCGCGCTCTATAATCCGTAATATCAATCCGCGAGGTTGATACCGTAGAGATGCAAAATTTTGCGTCTCTACAACGCAACATTGCCCCATGCGGTTGACGTCAGGAGTTAAACCAGAATGGATTATCCTCAGATTGTGCAGTATTGCTTTGCAGGCATTACTGTCGGCAGCATCTATGCTATTGTGGGTATTGGTTTCAATATCATTTACAATACCACTGGGATTATTAATTTTGCACAAGGGGAATTTCTCATTGTTGGCGCAATGACGGCGATCAGTTTTTCCCAGTTTTTCCCCCTGCCGGTCGCTATCGGCATGGCGATACTGATAACGATTCTTCTGGGCGGACTTGTCGAGATAACCTTCATTCGACAAGTCCGCAACGCTTCCATCCTGCGGCTTATTATAATCACCATCGGAATTTCGATTCTGATTCGGGAAGCGATGCTCCACATCTGGGATGAAAAAGTCAGGTTTCTGCCCTATTTTACCGGGACGGACACTTCGACTGTGACCGTGCTGGGAGCTCATATCTCGCCGCAGGTTTTATGGGTGCTCGGCGTTTGCGCTGTTATCGTCCTGGGATTGACGCTCTTTTTCAAGTACACTCTGACAGGCCGGGCCATGCGTGCCTGCGCCGACGATCGGATGGCGGCCCGCCTGTGCGGCATCAATGATCGCTGGATGGTCACGCTTTCTTTTATGCTGAGCGCCGGCATTGGAGCAATCGCCGGCTGCATTATATCTCCCATCGCACAAACACAGTATGATATGGGCGCGCCTCTGGCGATCAAGGGTTTTACCGCAGCGATCCTTGGAGGTCTCGGTAACAGCATGGCCGCGGTCGCCGCGGGGCTTTTCCTGGGACTCATGGAAGCCTTTATGGTAAGCCAGTTTGATGTCGCCTACAAGGAAGCGGTTTCGATTGTAATCCTTCTTTTAATCCTTGTTTTCAGGCCCAGCGGCATTTTCGGCCGGCATGAGATTAATGTATTGAGGACGATGTAATGGGATTTCGGAAATATATTCCTGTTATCGTCACGGCCCTGATGGTCGTTGGGCTCCAGATTGTGCTTTCGCTGACCGGGGCAACGTATTACCTGACACAAATTACCATGTCAGCTTATTATGCCCTGGTTGTAATTGGACTTTGCCTGCTTATGGGCTATGCAGGCCAGGTGTCATTAGGCCATGCGGGTTTTTTTGCCATTGGCGGGTACACATCCGCCGTCCTGACAACATGTAATCTTATCGCATACCGCGATAACTCTCTGATTGCCTGGTGCGGTTCGCTTGGGCTGGTCACACAGTGGACTGACATCTACGGCAAAGACATTCTCTCCTTCTCTCCATGGGCGGCTTTGGCGGCAGCGCTGCTTCTGACAAGCTTAATCGCCGTTTTGATCGGCGTGTCCATTATCCATCTCAAAGGACACTATCTGGCGATGGCAACTCTCGGTTTTGGCCTGATTATTTACCGTATCGTCCTTGGCGCACAGATTTTTGGTCAGGCCGACGGCATTTCGAACGTACCCCCGTTTGGGCTTTTTGACGGCCTGCAAGTCAATGGAAGGCTTCCCTTCCGGACCCAAAATTATTATATCGCATGGGTCATGGTCATTACGACCATGATGCTCGCCATCAATCTGATTGACTCGCATATAGGCAGAGCGCTTCGTTCCATTCATCAGAACGAAGAAGCGGCACACTCCTTAGGAGTCAATACGTATCGCTGCAAGCTCTTTACATTTGTGTTAAGCGCTCTTATTGCCGCGGCGGGCGGCATCTTCCTGACCCATTACAATGGAAGCATAGGCCCGTCCGAGGTGACCGTGATGAAATCCATTCGCTATGTGGCCATCGTCGCTGTCGGCGGGATGGCAAATTTGTGGGGGGCGCTCTTCATGGGAATACTGCTGAACTTTCTTTCCCTGCGGGGAGTTTTTGGTTCTTATGACGATGCGGTCTTTGGAGCTATTCTGATTGGCATCATGCTTTTAGCGCCTCAGGGATTGCTGCGGAAGCCTGATTTTCGGGCGGTGCTGTCCTTCCTGTCCAAGAGGTCTCATGGATAACACTTTTTTTGAGACAAAGAATCTTCATCGCTTTTTCGGCGGCCTTCATGCCGTCAACAATGTAAGTGTCAAAGTGCCGCAGGGTCAGATCAAGGCTGTCATCGGCCCCAACGGCGCGGGCAAGACAACTTTCTTCAACCTGATCGCAGGAACACTTTGGCCTCAGGAGGGTGAAATACTCTTTCGAGGTAAAAAAATCACGGCCCAAAAGCCCCATGTTGTCGCCGGTCTTGGAATTGCGCGCACGTTTCAGACAACCCGGCTGTTCGGCCAGATGACCATTCTTGAAAATATTATGGTCGGCAGGCATCTTCGGATGCGTTCCGGATTTCTTGCCTGTATGCTGAACCTGCCGCAGACATGGAGCCAGGACAGGGAGAGCAAAGCCAGGGCATTGGCAATCCTCAGGGATTTCGGCCTTCTCGAATGTGCTCACGAAACAGCTTCCAATCTTCCTTTCGGCCGTCAGCGACTTGTGGAAATAGCAAGATCTCTTGCTACGGAGCCGGCACTTCTTCTTCTCGATGAACCTGCGGCGGGTCTTAATATTTACGAAACGAAGGAACTTGCCGAACTGATTCTCAAGATTCGGGATCAGGGTATCACCTGCCTTGTCGTAGAGCATGATATGTCTTTAGTTATGAACATCTCGGATGAAGTGATTGTCCTTGACCAGGGGGTCAAAATCGCCGAAGGCCCTCCTCGCACCATACAACGAGATCCGGAAGTGATTCGTATCTATCTTGGAGATGACCATGCTCAGAATATTGAATCTTGAAGCGGGGTATGGCCTGCTGCATATTCTGAAAGGCATATCGCTCCACGTATTGCCGGGAGAAGCGGTTGCGATTATCGGGGCCAACGGAGCGGGAAAGACCACGCTTCTCAAGACTATCGCCGGCATCCTGAGACCTCGCAGCGGCACCGTGGTATTTAATAAGCAGGAAATCCACCGTGAGTCGCCGGAAAAAATCGTCGCCGGCGGCTGTTCACTTGTTCCTGAGGGCCGTCATATCTTCAGCACGATGACGGTTAAAGAGAATCTTCTTCTTGGCGCCTACCATCGCAGACGTAAATGCACCGCGGCCGATATCGCCGCAAGCATGGAAGAGGTATATGACCTTTTCGGCATCCTCAGGGAACGTGCCAATCAGCTCGGCGGAACGCTTTCAGGCGGCCAGCAGCAGATGCTTGCCATTGGACGGGCTTTGATGTCAAAGCCGAAACTCCTGATGATGGACGAGCCTTCTCTCGGGGTGGCGCCGCTGACCGTGAGGGATATATACAAGACGATTGCACGATTGAAACAGAACGGCCTGACGATTCTTCTGGTCGAACAAAACGCACAGATGGCATTGGCGGTGGCGGACCGCGGCTACGTTTTTGAAACGGGACAAATTGTCCTCGAGGGAACCGCCCGGGAATTATCCGATAATCCGGAGGTTCAGCGAGCTTACCTCGGAAAAGATTATCAAAAAATTAATGAGTGAGAAAACTATGAGCCAGACTATTTTCTACAATTCCCAGTGTGAGACTATCCCGCGGGATGGTCTGGAACAACTTCAAATCGAGCGGCTGCAATCCACACTCAACAGGGTCTATCGAAATGTTGTTTTTTATCAAGCGGCCTTCGACTCCCATCGCGTTAATCTCCAAAAGCTCAAGAGTTTACAAGCACTGCGGGATATCCCTTTCACAACCCGCCAGGACCTGCAAAAGAGCTATCCCTACAATATGTTTGCGGTTCCCCTCCGCGACATTGTGCGGATTCACTCCACGGCCGGAACCGCGGAGAAACCCATCGTCGTCGGTTATACCCGAAATGACCTGAGAAACTGGACCGAATGTGTCGCACGTCTGCTCACCGCCGCGGGCATCACCGAACACGACGTGGTCCAGATTGCCCTGGATTACAATATTTTCGCCGGAGGATTCGGATTCCACCAGGGCGCAGAACAGATTGGAGCAACTGTAATCCCCGCCTCTCTGACGACCAGCGTGGAAAAACAGATCATGATTATGAAGGACTACAAGACGACGGTCCTGATCACTACTCCCAGCCACGCCGTAAACATTGCCGCAGGAATCGAGGACATGCATGTCCATCCGGACCAACTGCAGCTCAAACTGGCCTTGTTTGACGGCGAACCGCTTGGCGATCAGCTCCGCAGAGAGTTGGAACAGCAACTCCACATCGCCTTAACAGACACTTACGGCCTGACCGAGGTGATGGGGCCGGGCGTGGCCGGAGAATGCCACGCTCGACAGGGCCTTCATATCAATGAAGACCATTTTATTGTAGAAATCATCAATCCCAAAACCCTTCAACCCGTGAAAATCGGAGACGAGGGAGAATTAGTCTTTACCACCATCACCAAAGAGGGCTTCCCGCTTATCCGCTACCGGACGGGAGATATTACATCCTTAAATCCCCAGCCCTGCGCCTGCGGAAGGACGTTTCTGCGGATGGCAAAGGTGACGGGGCGAACAGACGACTTGATTAGCTTTCGCGGGGTGGGATTCTTTCCTTCTCAGATTGAAGAGATACTGACCGAAACCGTTGGCCAAAACCCGCAATACCAAATCATTCTCGACCGGGCGGGCGGCGTGGATACCCTTGAAATACGTCTGGAGGTATCAGGCAAGTTTCCCTCTATCGATGGAATAAGAGCCTTGGAGACCTTTTTGGAGCAGCTGGCCAAACGCATCCGAACCGTTCTGGATGTGGAAGCAAAGGTCACTTTTGTCGAACCCAAGTCGCTTCAGGTCGCGGAGGGTAAGGGCCGTGTATTGGACAAGAGACCCGGTTACTGACAACAGTCACTTTGAGACGTTGTAAATGGTTCATTCTACTTTGCGAAGTCGCACCTTCGCAGAGCAGCATAAGTCGTTATTTTTAAGGCAGTTAGGCGAAAAACAGAAAAACGGTACAAAATTCATAAAAAAATGATTAATCTGAGGGGAATTTCGGTATAATTGTGAAATTGTAAGGCTTGATTGTGTAGGCAAGTGTTTATATAGGAAATCCCAGATAATAGCAATCTGAAATTTGGCTGTTTTGGGATTTTGAGTGGCGAGAAGGTATTTTCAGGAAAATACAGGAGAATTTTAGAATGAAGCAGGTGCTATTTTTTGCAGCAATCACCGTAATGTTAATTGCAGCAAGCCAAACAGCATCTGGGGAATGTGGTAATTGGATGTGCGAGCCGGGAGAGGAAGGGTGGTGTCCGGATTGTGGTGGTCCGATGTGCGGCAACATGATCTGCGAGCCGGGTGAGGAAGGATGGTGCCCGGATTGTCAGATGATGATGGGCGCGTGCTGCCGGAATGATGGCACATGTATGACGACAGATCCAGGCGGTTGTTACGATGGTCAGTGGCAAGGCCCTGGAAGTTCCTGTGGAATGTGTCCGCCGATGACAGGCGCCTGCTGCGACACAATGGCTGGTTACTGTTTCGAAACTACTCAGGGTAACTGTCCATTTATGTGGAATGGCGTGGGAACCACGTGCGCAAGTTCGCCGTGTCCGATGATGATGGGGGCCTGTTGCCGCAATGACGGTACATGTATGCCCACATCTCCGGGAGGGTGCTACGATGGGACATGGCAGGGTCCCGGTAGTTCATGCGGACAATGTCCTCCGGTGATGGGTGCCTGCTGCCGGACAGATGGCACATGTATGGAAACCCGTCAAACAGAGTGCTACAACGGCGAGTGGATGGGCGTGGGAACGACATGTGACCAATGTGGTATGAAATGGGGGCGTCAGCCGGATAGTTATGGCATGGCTGTATGGCCAGACGTTGCTTCGCTCGCTGATGATTTTGAGTGTCAGGAATATGGTTCCGTAAGACGTATTTCAATCTGGGGATTTTGGTATCAAGATTATCTGCCAAACAACAATCCAACAGATGCGGAGTTTGTTTTGACGATTCGCGCTAATATCCCGGCAGAGCAAAGTCCGACCGGATTTGCAACTCCAGGCCAGGTGATTTGGTCCCGTACTTATCAACCGGGCCAATTCACTGCTCAACAGGTTTCTGTTGCCGCAAATGTCGGATTCTACCGGCCCACTATAGATTATTTCGAATATGGTGTTGGTAATGCATACTATAAATATAGTTTCGACCTTTACAGCCGAGAGTTCGTTCAACAAGGCGGCGGCACTATATACTGGCTGTCGGTGTCGGCTGTTCCGACGGACGGCAGTGCTTATTTTGGCTGGGTTACTACACAGCAGGGTCAGAGTGCATCCAATGCAGTCTGGGATGAAGCTGGTTCGTGGACACGGCTTTGGTATCCCAGTGGCCATTATCAATATGCCGGTGCACCTGCCGATATGGCTTTTGAAATCATCGGTCCTTCCAATAATGCAGTCGGCGCCTGCTGCGACCCAATGACGGGCTGTATGGGAGAGGTAACGGAAGACCAATGCACGGGGATGTGGCAGGGGCCGGGCAGCACCTGCGGTATGTGTCCACCCCCGTTCTATATGATGATGGGTGCGTGCTGCCGGAATGATGGCACATGTATGACGACAGAACCAGGCGGTTGTTATGATGGTCACTGGCAAGGCCCGGGAAGTTCCTGTGGAATGTGTCCGCCGGCAACGGGTGCCTGCTGTATGCCGATGGGTGAATGCATGGAGCTAAACGAAGGAGAATGCTGGAATAGCGGCGGTAGCTTCAATGGACCGGGCAGCAGTTGTTTAAGTATGTCGTGTCCCAGACCGATGCCGATATGCGGTAACGGAATCTGCGAACCGGGAGAGGATGGGTTGTGCCCGGATTGCCTGATGATGAGGATGGGAGCCTGCCGTCTTGGCCCGGGAGAGTGCGTTCAAACCACGGCCTCAGCGTGCAGTGGTGAGTGGCTGGGAGAAGGTATCGACTGCCAGGAAAGCGAGGGACCGATGGGCCCCTGCTGCCTGGGGCCAGGCGTATGTATGGAGTTGACAATGAGAGAGTGTATGTCAAGGGGGGGCGTAGCAATTGCATCGTGTGGACAGGGGGCATGTCCCGGCGGGTCTCTAAATAACCCCATTCCGCCGTGGGAACCGTGGAATTGCCCCGTGCCCCAGGACTGCCTGCCTCGAGGTGTTTTTGAACTTGGCGGACCGAGTGGCGGCAGTTATGAACCGAATATTGCATACGGATATGTGTATAGTATGACAGATCCCAATAATGCTCTGTTCACGAAGATACTTGACTTTCCAACGGGTTTTAACGATATCTTTACCATAGATGTCAATGATGTTACCCTGGGGGCATTCGGGCCCGGACAGGCAGTTGATTTCGTCGCTTTGCTGGGACATGGCGTAAAAGAATTTCGCCTGAGGGGTATCAGCCCGCTGACTGACCCTGAAGACGGTATGATTTTTCCCATTAAACTGGCGTTCAATGTACCAATTGCTCAGTTTCGTATGAGGCCGCTGATAACTGTTGATATGGACAGGAACGAAAAGGTTGACCTTGCGGATTATTCGAAGCTTGCATCCGCATGGAGCAACGACAACTGCAGCAGTTCAGATTGGTGCGGTGATGCGGACATAGACCGTGACGGTGACGTTGATATAGAAGACCTGGCGATTTTTGCTGATTATTGGCTTTATCATTAACTGACAAAAGAAATGTCATGAAAGCAATGGTTATCAACTGAAGGAGGACAGGCCATAAAGGCAAATTCATGGTACCTGTGCAAATTGATGCCTGTTGCGGCGAAGTGATTAGTCCTTGTCAAGAACCCTTCCATGACAAGTATTATGGAATAGGTTGAAAGGTTTCAATATGAATCGTTTTTTTGTTTTTTTTACATTGCTATGTTTATTAACAACTCATTATTGTATAGGGTCTGACGAAAAGTCTTCGCCTGCAGATGGTCCTGTCCTTATTATCGACCAGAATGAGATCGATCTTGGCTCTATCCCCCACGATGTTGAAGAGATAGTAGGGACTATGGTCTTATCTAATGCCGGCAAAACCAATCTTGAGATTCGTAATGTATCAGGACCCTGTTTATGCTTTAAAGGGTATGACGGTGACAAGTTAATTAAAGCTGGCGAGGGAGGCGAGATATTTGTCAAATTTAACAAAAGTGAAATTCCGGCCGGCATCATCAGGCGGGTGGTCTATGTCGAAACGAATGATCCGGCCAACGCAAAAACGGAGGTGGGCTTTAATTTCACTATTGAGCGTAATCCCACAGAGGAAGAAATACGTGCTCTGCGCAGCGAGGTGGCTGGCTTGCGGAGAGAACTTCGCTCATTGAACCAGGAAATGAAGGCACTTACAGCCGCGTTTAAGAACAGCAATGGAACTGTTGGAGTAAATCCAAGGCCCACGGCTGAAAGCCAGATTGATATGACAATCTATGATATTGAAGTGGGTTCATCACCGATTCAGGGGGTAAAAGATGCGCCGGTAACCATTGTTGAGTTTGTTGACTTGCAGTGTCCTTATTGTGTTCGCGAATATCCGACATTAAAGGAAATTCTTAAACAGTACCCCGGAAAGGTCCGGCTGGTGTTTAAGCATTTCCCTCTCGGCTTTCATACAAAGGCAAAGCCTGCTCACGCGGCAGTGGAACTTGCTCTCCAGAAAGGCGGTAACGATGCGTTCTGGAAAATGTATGATATGATTATGGCTGATCCTAAAAAGCTCGAAATTGCGGATTTGCGAGTCTATGCGAAAAAGATCAGCCTGGATTTAGACAAATTTGATAAAGTGACAAGCAATGTAGCTATGATGGATGAACTGCTTAAAACTGACAAGGCCATTGCGAATAAATGCAATGTGAAAGCCACACCTGCTATTTTAATTAACGGCCTGAAGCTTACAAATCGCAGCATAGAAGGCTATAAAAAACGTATCGACGAGATACTGACCGAAAAGGCTGTACCGAAAAACTAAGAACATCTATGTAACTTTTTATTGACCTTCTGCGCCAAGTTCGCAGCACGGTGAGAAGGATTTATAAAACGGCAAGATTACCAAGAACAGATATTATGTTGCGAAGTATTTTTGCAATACAGCAATTTATCCGGCGCATCCGGTGTATTTGACGGGGAATTATCCGACCTGTTTTCTAAAATATTGAATTGCGAGGAAAGTTTCGTGGAGAAAATTAAGGAATTTTTCAAAAAAGACACGTTTGCGAAGCACTGCGGGATTGAACTGACGGAGGTATCGGAAGGCTGTGCCAAAGCCAGGATGAATATAACCGGCGACCATCTTAACGGCGTCGGGACTGTTCAGGGAGGTGCCATATTTACATTGGCGGACCTCGCATTTGCGGCGGCGTCCAATTCACATGGCACCGTGGCGGTTGCGATCAATGTAAATATTTCATTTGTCAAAGCCGTAAATAAGGGAATGTTATTCGCACAGGCCAAAGAAACGTCGAGAAATCCCAAGCTGGCAACCTACGATGTAAGGGTCACGGATGACACCGGCGGCTTAATCGCAATTTTCGATGGAATGGTTTATCGAAAAGAAAAAAAACTGGAAGATGTCTAAAGGATGCCGGTCAACCGTCCCCGGTTTTCCCTAATGCCACAGCTGAGTATCTGTAACATGTTTTTCTTTATAAGGAAATTCCCTTTCAAAAACTTCAAGCTCCTCGTCTTTTACCTCGAAAACAGTGTCTCCATAAAATTTGCCTGCTATTCCGTCAAGGGCTCCGCCGGATAATTCCAATGCCATAAACGCATCAAAATTTTCACCGGAAGGCGTGGTAATTCCATAATTACCGGCGTTGACAAAACCAAATCGCTGATAATATTTCGGATCACCAAAAATAACAATCGCCTTAAACCCAAGCTCTCTTGCTTTTTTAATGGAATGGTTCATCAGCAGCGAACCGATGCCCTTTTTTTGAAAAGGAGGCAATACTCCAAACGGCCCCATACACAAAACCTCAAATACCTTATTTTTATCATCAACCACTTTTGCCTTCGAATAAATGATGTTGCCGACAACAGTATCCCCATCGCAGGCGACATAACTTAATTCTCCTACAAAGGCACGCACTTCTCTTATGTTGTGAACGATCAAATGTTCGACACACCCCGGCCGATACAAGTCCCAAAAAGCCTCTCGGATTAAATACTCCACCTTTTTGTAATCTTGCTTTTCTTCCAACCGGATTGAAATATTCATTATTTTATTTTCCACCTCTGTTTTTAGTGCAAATTCATCCGCACATAATTAACAGCGTTATTAAAAATTTTCATCCCGTCGGTTGCCGGAGGCTAGGCGCTGCCCACCTATTTCAAACTCTTAAAGCTTTTTTCGCCGCCGTTGAGATGATAAATCAGAGGCAATGGCCGGTCCGTTTCTTCGATGAAAGCCGGGCGCGCCGCCCACGGCGTCACGCTCAGGATACCCGCCAAATCCATCCAGTACTGCAAACGCGAAACCGGCAAATCCCACGTCATGTGGAAGTGATTGGCCGGGGCATATTGCTTGTATTCAACCATGCTGGCATATTTTGGAACCACAAAGGTATGCGGCCAGGTCGGGGTGGTCAGGTCGCACATGGCTTTGCCGAGTTTAGCGGGGACGGAAGTGGTGTAGGCTTCGTCCCAGATGAGGGAGAACTTGTTGTTGAGACTGCTGTATGCCATCCGCCCGGCGATGCCTTCGACGCCTTCGGGGGTCATAAAGGTAACGCTGTTGCCGCCGCCGGGGAAGTAACCGGAATCGGCCAGAGGCATGGAGATGCCTTTCATGATGTCTTTGACACTGCTGCCGGGTTTGCATGCCCAGTCAAAGGCGGCTGAGCCGGAATTGTCGCCATCGACGAGGCCTTTTTGGATGAAGTCGGCTTTGGGGCTGATCTTGAGGCCGAGCTTCTTGGCGAGGGCTTCGATTTCCCATCCTTCCCAGACCTTGCGGAAGTCCATAAACAGAGGCGGATTGCCGCCGGACAGATAGGTCATAAACAACATCGTCAGTAGTCCCTGCACATCGGCTTCGGTGGCATAGGGCAGCGGGGCTTTGGGGCCGTTGTGGTCGAAGGTGCTGTTGAACATCGATTCCATCGCATCGGCAACCGGCAGCGGAATACCTCGCGGGTCGCTGCCCCATTCGAGCTGGCTCATAAATCCGCCGCCGACGGCGTTCAGATTCGCCATCAGGTCGCGGTTAATCAGGTACATCGCCAGGCTCTGGTCGAAACGTTTACTGTCGGCTTCCGTTTTGATCTCGAGACGCTTGCCGATATTCTTATCAATCCAGCCCCGCAGTTCACGCAGCTCTTTTTTGTCATACGCTTCTTTGCCGAGCATGTCCGCCAGCAGTTTCATATCGAGACGGGTGATTTCCAGCCCAAACGTGTTGCGGGTTGGCAGGATATGCGCCAGCGCCGTCTCCATCCCCATCGAATCATGGCCGAAAATCATCACGCGCCGGCCCTTTAGCGCCGTCATCGTCACCGCGGCATAACACCAGTCAATCAATGCCGTGGCGGTTGCCGGGCTCATCTGCGGTTCCTGCCCGGTGTCCGGCCAGCTGCCGACATTGAGGTGTACCATCTTGCCGTACTGGCTGATGGCGCCGGCTAACGCGTGAGCATAGACCACGCCCGGCTTGGGGCCGCTGTTGCCGCAGGTGATATTGAGCGGCGTTTCTTTCGGAAACTGCTGGAGCAGCGAAATCGTCGTCAACTGCGGAAACGCCCACGTATCGGGAGCACAGACAAGAATATCCACGCCCGCCTTGCGGAATTGCTGGGCGACAACGTCGGCCTGTGCCTCACTGTCCACCAGCACGGACGAATAGACAACGGGTATCGCCGTTTTGTCCGGCAAAACCACCTGTCCGCTAATGGTGTTGGCAATAATCGCGATAATATTCTGCGCCCGCGTCCGGCTGGCTTTGTCAATGCGCGGATCACACGGAGCAAAAACGCCGATGACGGGGGTTTTAGGGGTCGCTTTTTTAATTTCCGATAAACAACTTGCTTTTATTTTATTTGCCATTTGAAATCTCCTGCCAAGTAAACATTTTTATTGACCATTTACGAAACCACTACACCTTTTTTCAAAATGATATTGGCATACAGCGCCGATTCGCTGGTTGCGATGACGGCATACGCCTTGCGGGCTCGTTCATAAAATGCGAACCGCTCCACATTTTCAAAATCATCAAACTTTTCACCGCTAGCCTTGATAATACTGCGATACTCTTCCCAGATCGGCGTCTTGACCGTATCACCCGGCACAAGCTGCATTAATGCGACGGGCTTTTTCACATAGATATCCAGGGGAAACAGTTTTAAAACGGCTTCCAGAATCGGCGGAACGCTGTGCCCATCGGCACGGATGAGCCGCTGAGCAATGGAGGCGGCGGGAAAATTGCCGTCAGCAATCACGATTTCGTCCCCGTGCCCCATTTCCATCAGAACCTTCAGCAGTTCCGGCGATAATATTGAAGAAATATTTTTCAGCATATTTTTATCCTTTCTCTTTCAGGAACGTTACTCAGTATGGAGGTGGATCATGGATGTTCTGAGGCCATAGAGAATGATAACCACAAAGCAGATCAGCGGCAGAACAAAAGACATCCGCGTGCTCGACAGAGTCATAAAGCCCAGATTAAAGGCGCTCTGATCCATAATCCACCCCTGCACCGGCGGCATCAGGCAGCCGCCGCCGATAGCCATAATCAGCCCCGCCGCTCCCAATTTCGCGTCATCGCCAAGACCCTTGAGAGCAATGCCGTAAATCGTCGGGAACATCAGTGACATACAGGCCGAAATACCAACAAGGCAATACAACCCCATCATCCCTTTGATAAAAATTGTCCCGCCCGTCAGCGTCAGTCCGCCCAGAGCCAATGACATCAGCAATCCGCCCGGACTGAAGTATTTAAGCAGATAGGTACAAACAAAACGGCTACTGACAAAGATACCCATTGCGTACATATTATACGCCTGTCCCTGAGTTTTAGTCAGGCCCAGTTCGTTCTCGGCGTACTGAATGATAAACGTCCAGCACATAATCTGGGCGCCGACATAGAAAGCCTGCGCAACAACCCCTTCGATGTATTTGGCATTGGTGAACAACCGTTTGAGCGTCGAACCCAGATGCAGGGTTCTATCGCCTTCGCCGGCGCGCGGCAGGCGGGCAATCGCAAACACGATGAAAGCCGCCAGCACCACCAATCCAAGAACCAGATAGGGACCGATGATCGCATCGATATCATGCTGTCGAATTGCGGCGAATTGTTCCGGCGCCGACGTCTGCATTAGACGCCGACCCGCCTCATCGGTTTTATCGAGTTTGGCCAGAATCAGGTTTCTGGCGACCAGCATCCCGATCAGCGACCCCATCGGGTTAAATGCCTGGGCAAAATTTAAACGCCGGGTGGACGTTTTCTCGTCCCCCATGGATAAAATGTACGGGTTGGCGCTGGTTTCGAGAAATGACAGGCCGCACGTCATTACAAAATAGGAAATCAGAAAAGCCCAGAAGGCCATCATCCAGCCCGACGGGATGAACATCAGGCAGCCGATGGCATAGAGTGCAAGTCCGACAAGAATGCCGGTTTTGTAGCTGAACCGTTTGATAAACAGCGCCGCCGGAAAAGCCATCACGCAATATCCGCCGTAAAAAGCAAACTGCACCAGCGAACTTTCAAAATTGCTGATCAGCAGAATGTTTTTGAATGCCGCCACCATCGGGTTGGTAATATCGTTGGCAAACCCCCACAGCGAAAATAAAGTGGTCACCAAAACAAACGAGAAAATCATTTCTTTGGGAATAACCGGCGCCGGCGACCCGGAACTCGGCATCTTACCCAATAGATTTTTCGCCATAAAAAACCTTTCGCCAAGAGTGTTATAAGCGTACAACGCACCTCTTTACGACACCTGCACTATCATTTTCAGCAACCGAAACACTTTCTCTAACAGGAGAACTATACCCCGAAACGTAAAATCTGTAAATGCCCTTTTGCGTAAATTAATCTCCCATTTTGCGCAGAACTCGCATCCGGCAGTTCGCAGAATTATTACGAAACACAAATCATACGGTACAGAAAATCGCCTATGACCTCGGCTTTGCAGATATGAATCATGTCTCACGGATTTTTTACAGAGAAATGGGTAGGACGCCGGTGGAATGCCGCAAACAGTCTTAGAAAATTCATCCGTATCAAGAAATCGCTGAAATATCCCGGCTATGAATTGTTTTGCAGAAGAATGCCCCGGCCCGTCCAGAGGTCCAGAAATCGCTTTTTGGACAGCGTAATCAGCCCTTCCGCGGGGTCGGCAAAAACAACCGCGTTGTCCGTCATCTTGACAATCAGCACGCAATGATTGGACCAGTACCGCTGCCGCAGCATCGCCAGCAAAACCTGATGGTCCGTCAATTTTGGAATTTCATTCCACTGGCCATAAGAGCTTTCCACCGCCCGCCCGGAAACAACCTGTCCGATTGCCCGCGTCAGGTCGTAATCGGAAGTGCCGATCAGCGGACAGCTTCGACTCAGAACGGCGATTTGTCCTTCCGAGACATCCAGCCCGAATTGACGCAGAGCGGTGGCCGCCGCGGCGGGCCCGCAGGTATAGGGCGTATTTTGCAGACAGACGCCGTCGGAGTCATACATAACAGGAAGTTCCTTCAACGCGCCGGCCGCTATCGCCGCTCCCAAAAACGGAAACACGGCAAAAACATAAATCGACAGGGCAATCAAAACGACAATGCCCTGCCGTTCTATCTTATATGGCAGGTACGGCCGGGCCGCCGCAAGCGCCAGCGGCACGATAAACGCCAGCAGCGCAAATCGCGCCCGCCCGCAAATCAGCGCAAACACAATCGGCGTGTTCATATTCACCGGAATCAGCCATCCCGCCGCCAAAGCCAGGATGACTATCACGACGCAAAAACACGCCCCCACCCCGGCCCCTTTGCCTCTGCGGGAAATCCCTATCCCCGCCAGCAGGCCGACCAGCGCAAGCACACCCACAACAATGGTTTCTATCCACGGGTTCAGCACGTGTTTTCTCCCCAAAACCTTTCTGATCCTTATCATATCAAATTTGGGGTTTTTTAACAAACATAACTGGCCCGCGATGGAATGAAAAAGCAGGATGAACGGAAATTCACGGATAAAAGTCGCAAAAACGGATTTATTCTCGGACGTCAGAAAGACAAGTCAGATTTTTTCAGGCTCGGTGTTTTCTCAAACGGCTCCGCCGTGGCCGCCCGTCTTACTCCGTCAAACAACCATTCCAGCATAATCTTCACTGTAATGATAACCGTAAATACCGTGAGCGAACTCATCGCTTCAAGCTGCCAGGCAGCAACCATAATAATTGCCATCATCACCACCAATCTTCCGCCGGGCAGGAACCACAGCTTCCTGAGCGTAGTGCGGTATTTTTCTCCGCCGAGATTGTAATCATACACATAAGAAAAACCATGACTCAGCGCCATCGCCAGCACCACCCATTTCAACTGCACAAAAGTAAAATGAAAAAAATCGTTCATCCGATGCCAGCCCTCAAGCCAGGTCTCCTCGGGCGTCAGCGGCGGAAGAAACTTTTGAAACATAAACTGAATCATCAACGCATGAAAGAAACAAAACAAAAAATATGCAAAAAAAGACGGCACCGCCGTCAAAATTTCTCTGTCATCCGCCACGGAATTGTTATCAACATTCAACATCTTCAGCACCGTAAAGGCGCCGATAATCACATTCTCCGCCCAGTAAAGCGTCATCAGCTCGTACAGATTCCAATTGAAAAAAACAAAGCCGAGAACCGGCAGAAGATTAGCCAGCGCCATCACGGCCAGTGAAATCAGCCGACGACGGATACCCCTGCCCCGCCGGGAAGCAAATGGCGTCAAAACCTCAGCGACAAGTGCCATACAGCTATCGTCCTATTTATGTTTGTTCCGTATACGCCATCGCTGCGGCGTCGCTCCCGCCAGCCGCTTAAAAGTTCGCATAAAATAGCTCTGATTATCATAGCCGACCGCCGGGCCGATTTGAAGGCATTCCCAGTCGGTCGTCTGCAGCAGCCGCTTGGCGTTGCGGATGCGCACCCGCGTCAGATAATCGAACAGCGTGATGCCCATCTTCTCCGTGAACAGATGCGACAGGCGGGATTCGCTTAATTTAGTCGTTCGCGTAATCTCGGCCAGCGTAATCGGCCGGTCGTAATGATGATTCATATATTCCATCGCAGGCCAAATAGCCGAGGATTCAGAGATATACGGCATGGCGGCCCGCAGGCGTTTGCGTTTGCTTTCTTTCTCGGCCCGGCGCAGGGCACTTTGCTCACGCAAAACCTTCACCTTTGCCGGCACAAGCGCCCGCTTCAGCCGCGACTGCAAAAACTCCCCCGCTCGGACAAGCTGCCGTTCGGGAACAATTTTCAGCCGCCCCGCCGCTCGCCTGACTTCATCCCCGTCAAAACGAAATCCCTTAAACCGCCCGCGAAATTCCCGCCCGAACGCCTTGCCCGGCTTCTTCAGCAGGCACTTGCCGAAAAACACTCCGCCAAACTGCGTCCCTCTGTACACCACCGGCACACACCCGAGCATAATCCCCGCGTGGCAAACGTCGATATGCGGCTTTCCCGTCTGTATCGCAATATTCATCCATCGCCGCCGATCCCGCCGGCACCGCACCGCACCCGGACGCGAATTGCGAATCACCCGGCAAAAATACGGATGACACGGCGAACTGCACAGCGACAGCGATTCCTTACCGTTAGTGCCGCAGCTTTCCAGCGGCATTCCATATTTCGACACAAAGGATGACTCGATAGCCTTGAATTGTGCCGACGTGAAAATGTCTTTCAATTCCATTTCAGAAGAGGGTGTGCTCATAAAATTCCGCCTTAAATCGTGTTCAATAGACTTTGCAATTTTTCCATTTGCGGCAGCCGCTGATACAAAGGCCGCCGGTCGGTCTTATACGTCCCGGCCAGTTCGTGATACGGCTTCTTATTCGGATTGATATAAAAAATCCCCAGCGGCAGCTTCCCGCCGCCCGATTCCTCGCAGGCCCGCTTGAACGCTTCCGTTCGATTCGTCGGGTCGTACCCGTCCTCGAGATTATACGTGTTGTCCTTGAACCACTGGAACGTATTGACCTTATTAAACGACACGCACGGCTGAAAAATATCCACCAGCGCGTAGCCGTTGTGCAAGATGGCCTTTTTGAGAACGTCCTTCGATTTTTCCTGGTCGCCGATAAACACCCTCGCGACGAACGATGCGTCCAACGCGATCGCCGCCGCCAGCGGATTAAACGGCTCATTAATCACGCCGTTAATCTGCACCGGCGTGACAAACCCGCACCGGCTCGTCGGCGACGCCTGCCCCTTGGTCAGCCCATAGACCATATTGTTGTGGACGATGTTGGTGATGTTGGGATTCCGCCGGATGGTATGCGTCCAGTGATTGCCGCCTTCGCCGTACATATCGCCGTCGCCGCTTTCGGCGATGACCACAAGCTCCGGATTCGACATCTGTATCGCAAACGCCGGCGACAGCGCCCGGCCATGCAGACCGTTGAAGGCGTTGCAGCGAAAATAATGCGGGATTTTCGCCGCCTGCCCGATGCCCGAGACCATCACAAGCCGTTCCGGCCCGATCTCCAGCTCCGCCAGCGCCTGCTTGAGAACCTTCAATATCAGGTAATCCCCGCACCCCGGACACCACGCGATATCCACCGGCCCCATATCAAATATCTTTGCATCCATTCTGTGTCTCCTTACTGCCAATTTTCCTATCCTGCTATTATACAGGATAAACATGCACACGCAAGCGTGAGCAAAGTATACCAAATTGACGATTTTCGATTGTCGATTGCCGATTGAAAAGAGCCTGCAACAAAACCACAGCCGGGGGCGGCTGTGCTACATTTATTCAGGCTACCGCGAGGCGAAGCCGTGGGCATTGCCCGCCAGATATTCCATCACTTCTTCGACGGAAAACTGCAGGCCGTTGTATTTGAGGATTTGCTTATCGATGGCAATATCCTTCTGCAGCCGGAGGATTTTGGCGAATTGGCCGGTAGCGTTGCCTTCGAGGCAAATAACTTTTTTGGCCCTGTTGGTATATTCGGCCACTTTTGGATGCAGCGGCCAGACCTGTGCGAAATGCAGCATTGCGATATCTTTGCGTCCCAGCCGGGTCAGAGCCTCTTCCACGACGGTGCGCGTCGAACCCCAGCAGATGACCAGCGTTTTATAATCGACCCTGGGGGGCCACAGCGTCGGCTTGATTGTCGCACGTTCGAGCAGTTTCATTTTCGCAAGCCGCTTATCAACCATCTTAACGCGCAAGTCGAGGTCTTCGGTGATATGACCTTCTTCATCGTGCTCGTCGCTGTCAACAACGACGAGGCCGTCGCCGAATCCTGGAATACCGCGCGGCGACAGGCCGGTCTTGGTCAGAGCGAAACGCTTATAGCCCTTGTAGGTCTTGACAAACTGGTGTCCGGTGCTGAGCTTCGAGACGTCCGGCCGATCGATGGTATAGTAGGTGTCGATAAAATACTGGTCGGTCAGCACGAAAATCGGCGACTGGGTCTTGTCGGCTAAATCAAAGGCCCGCCGCATCAAGTCAAAGCCTTCTTCGAGACTACC
Source organism: Planctomycetota bacterium (assembly GCA_016873215.1). Taxonomy (GTDB): domain Bacteria; phylum Planctomycetota; class Phycisphaerae; order Sedimentisphaerales; family Anaerohalosphaeraceae; genus Anaeroglomus. The sequence continues at coordinate 58,979 of VGXU01000005.1, read as the reverse complement.
CGGCGCCAGAATCGCCCGTGGAAACTCGCCGTGCCCGGCGTATAACGCCAGTTTCAAATCCGCCTGTTCGGTGCGGGTCGGCAGGCCCGTCGCTGGACCAGGCCGCTGGGCGATGTGCATTACCAGCGGCGATTCAATCATCCCGCACAGGCTGAGGCCTTCGGTCATCAGGGCAAATCCCCCGCCGGAGGTGCTGGCAACGGCGCGGGCGCCGGCGTACCAGGCGCCGAGCGCCATATTGATGCCGGCGATTTCGTCTTCGGCTTGTTCGACAACAATTCCGAATTGGTCAGCGTGTTTGGCCAGAAACTGCAGCAGGCCCGTTGAGGGCGACATCGGATAGGCACCGATGAAATTGCATCCGCCGGCGATGGCTCCCAGCCCGATTGCCTCGGCGCCGCCGACAAGCATCCGATCTTTGACGGCCGGGTCGGCTTGTAATTGAAATTTCAGTCCTTTCTCCGAAGCCAGTTTTTTGCCAATGTCATAGCCGGCCTGTACCGCCGCGAGATTGCCGGAAATGATAGTCGCGTCTTTGCCCGCGAAACGTTTGGAAATGAAGTCGGTCAGGATGGATAATTCCAGTTCAAACAATCCCGCCAGCAGCCCCACGGCAACAACGCTCGAATAGATTTTGTTGCCGAGGTCTGTGGCGATTTTCGTGAACGGCACATCGACGAGGTCGAGCTGGCCGATATCCGAACGGTCTTCGAAGTTTTCTTTTTCGGCGATAATCAGCGTGTCTTTGGACAGCCGGTTTTGAACGTGGCTGATGCCGCCCTTATTGAGCGGGACGAGGATATCGATGCGGTCCACGCAGGCCCTAACGGGTGCGGCGCTGACGCGAATGGAGGTGGAATTCATTCCGCCGCGGACGCGGGACATATATTCCTTGGTGGCGAAGACGTGAAACCCGGCCAGCCTGAACATCTGCATCAAAAGCTGCTCGACCGTCTGGACGCCCATCCCGGCCTGGCCGGTGAGAACGATAGATACATCATTTTTCATTTTCAACTTTCTATAGACTGTTTTTTGTAAACTCGGACAGGAGACTTAATAATTTTCGAGGTGGAAGAACTCTGCGTTTTCCAGCCAGCTTCGCGGACGGGAGACGAAATCCACAATATTTTCCAGCAGGAAGCAGTGTTTTTTCTCTTCCGAAGCCAGGCGCAGAAATAACTGTTTCTGTTCGGTATCTTTGGTTTGGTCGGCGCGGTCAAGGTAGAAATTCTCGCTCTGCTTTTCGAACTTCATCGCTTGGCGGTAAAGCTCAATCTGGCCGGCGTCAATCCGGAGCGGGTCATTAAAATCCCGCATCCGTTCGAAGATATTTTTCGCCCGGCCCAGAATGTCGGTTTCAGCCACAAGATGAGTTCCGCCCTGAAGCGATTTGATTGTCCCGTAGTGTTTGACCTCCTCGTCGGCCAGCATCTCAAAGATATTGGCGATTCCCTGATTGGCGGTCTTTTGGGCAAGATCGCGATAGAACGTTTCTCCGTCCTTTTCCATCTTCATCGCAAAAGCAAAAATATCCATACGTCATAACCCTTTCTGCCCAACAACCCCCCACCGAAGCATCATAGCCCTAAAAACAGCATAATTCAAGTGGTTTTTTGGTCATTGGAAATCCGGGGCGGGGATGAGAAAGCAGGGTCTTCTGGACGGTTGGGCGTGTCAAACCCCAGCAGATGACCATCGTTATATAATCGACTTTGGCGAGCTATAGGAAGCGGGCGTTAAAGGAGGATGGGGAGAGGCATAAAAAAAGGAAGGTCTCGCCGTGGCTGGAAAAACCTTCCTTTTGAGTCGCAGACTCAGACTTCCCAAGAAGTCCAAAGTTATTTCTTCTTCTTCTTTGCGACTTTCTTCTTTGCTTTTTTCGCGACTTTCTTTTTGGCTTTCTTCTTTGCCATAGCTGGAATCACCTCCTTTCGAATTTCACTAAACAATATCCTGTACAGGTTTTTCCACCTATTCTATTCAGTTATTATAGTCATATCATCGTCAATTGCTTCAAAATTTCTTCACGGATTTTTTCCTAACCCCGCATTTTCAAAGAGGTTGAATCTTCGCCACGCTATTTCCTCCATCGGGATTACCTCTCGTTTCTCTGTTGAAAAGAAGAAAAAAGGTGTTTAGCGAAAAGTGAAATTTTGTTTCCATTCATCGTATAACGCAAGAATACGCAAATCGGCGTTTTTACTCTCAAAACGCCGAAAATAAAAAATGGGAACATTTATTCGGCCAGCAATGACAAAAAAAGAATTCAAAACAAAAAGTGGATTTTTTTAAAATATTCGTTAAAATTTTTTATAATCCAACAGGTTTTTGTGAGTTTTGGGATGAATAAACCCGGCGTCATCTTATTTGGCGGTTCGTTTGATCCGGTCCATCGCGGGCATATCGCGATGGCGGATTTTGCAATGCGTTATCTTTCCGCAAACAAGGTGCTCTTTATTGCGGCGTCACGTTCACCTCATAAAGCCGCAGCCGCAGTGGCCGCCGGTAGTCAGCGATTAGAGATGATTCGTCTGGCCATTAGTGATTGCCCCCAATGGGAAGTCAGTGATTGTGAGTTGACCCGCCCACAGCCCAGCTATACTTTCGATACGGTCCGTCATTTTCGGACCCAATACGGGTCCGTTCCATTATATTGGCTGGCGGGTGCCGATGCCGTGCCGGAGCTGCCCCGCTGGTATCGCATCGAAGAACTACTGGATTTGTGCCGATTATGTATTTTGTATCGAGCCGGTTTTAAGGTTCCGTCGCTGGATGAACTGGAAGGACGGCTGCCTCCCCGCCACATCGACCAACTTCGTAAAGACGTAATTCCCGCTCCTCTTGTGGATATCAGCAGTACGAAAATCCGTCGGCGCATCGCCCTGGGCCAGGATGTTGAGAGCTTTTTGCTGCCAGCGGTTTGGGAATTTATCCGGCACCAAAGACTATATGGATACGGCGATTCGGCCGGAGCCTGAGTTTTTGGCAAAAAAAGGCGACAATGCGAATAGCTTTTTGATTGACAGAGGCGGTTTTTTTTCCTATATATATGTCAATGATTGCGTTAGAGAAAATCCGTTCGACGGCGAGGCCCTGGAAGGGATTTGTTTATACCGGACTTATTTGGCGGAGATAATAACAATGAATTTCAGACAAAGTGTGCTGGCAGCCTTGATTTTGATTGGCTCGGGTGCGATGACCGCGGCCGAGGGAGTGAAAGAGAACTGGGATAATTTCCTTCATTATACCGCGATAGGGAGCTTCGACCTGGCGAAGGGATACGCTCAGAAACTGATAGACAGCGAACCGAATGCCGTTGAACTTTTGGCCCTGAGCGAAGACAACCCGGATGGCTACAGCATTTTGCTGAAGATGAACGCCGAAAGCGAACAACTCCGTGAGGTAAGCGGCAAGATACTTGGAATCATCGAAAAAGGACGATTCATCCGCCGGACGGACCCCAGGATTATCGTGGAGGAAATCCGCCGGCTCAGTACGACTATTCGCGGTCGCATCGCGGCGGAAGACCGGCTTCGCAATGCCGGAGAGTATGCCGTCCCGTTTATGCTTTCGGTATTGGCGGATGAAGGCCACAAGAACGAATACGCTTCAATTACCGCTGCCCTTCCCAAAATCGGCAGAAACGCAATCCGTCCGCTGACCGCGGCGATGGAGACCGACAATGTTGCGGTCAAGGCGGAAATCATTCGTGCGTTGGGCAAAATCGGCTATTTCGAGCCGCTGCCGTATCTGAAACTTGTGGCGGAAAAGGAATCGTCGGACGAATTGAAGAACCTGGCCGCGACGGCAATTGCTGAAATCGATACCAACGCCCTGAAAATCTCTGCCGCCGAACTATTCTTTACGCTGGCGGAAAAATACTACAATCGCGATGAGTCTGTGGCATTAAATGAAGAATATTCTTTTGCGAACGTCTGGTTCCGGGATCCCAACAGCGTCGGCGTCGTACGACAGGAAGTGAATAAAAAATATTTTTACGAATTGATGACCATGCGCTGCTGCGAATGGACCTTGAAGGCTGACCCGTCCGTGGGTAAGGCGATTGGTCTGTGGCTGGCGGCATTTTACCGCGCCGAGTCCTACAATATTGCGATGCCGGAATACTTTAGCAAAGGGAACGCGAAGACCTACGCCATGACCGCCGGACCGGAGTATCTGCATCAGGCTCTCGATCGTGCACTGAGCAGGAAGGAATCGTATGTTGCCCTGGGCGTCGTGGAAGCGCTGGCGGTCAATGCGGGTACCAAGTCGCTGCTGTATCAACTGGGTACCGAGCAGCCGCTGGCTAAGGCCCTGACCTACGAAGACGGCAAAGTGCGCACTGTCGCCGCCATCGCTATCGCCCAGGCCCTTCCGACGGCCGGCTTTATCGGCAGCGAAAAGATAGTCGAAAACCTGTCGGCGGCGATTCTTGAACAGGACGCCAATTCGCTCAGTCAGGAACTGGCGACTCAATACGCCATGCGTTCCATCCAAGCGATGGAAAAACTGGCATTGACCCGCAACCCGGTTGTGGATTTATCGAAGGCCCTGGATTCGCTGGTTCAAGTGACGCAAACCGGCCGGCCGGAAATGCAGACACATGCGGCGGAAGTGCTGGCCCGGCTGGAAAGCCCACAGGCTCAGCGAGCCATTGCTGCAATGGCCCTTTCCGACCAAAACAGCAATGCAATTCGTATCGCCGCGTTTGGTTCTTTGGCTGTATCGGCCAAACAGAATGCCAATCTTCTGTTGAATGAGCAAATTGATGCGATCTATGCCTTAGTCAGCTCAACACAGACCGAACCGCAGCTTCGCGCCGCGGCAGCCGGGGCGTTTGGCGCACTGAATCTGCCGAGCGAAAAAGTCAAACGGCTGATTCTTGACCAGGCCAAATTCTGATTCTTCGAAACAGAAATTTTCTTCGGAATCCCCGAAAGGGGAAAAGCGATGGCCCGAAAATTCAAAGGCCTTGAAAAAGAACAATATTACCGCGGAGCGATGCGCTGGATGAGCATCGGAATAGAGTTTGCTTTTGTCTGCGCGATTGGGGCGGGGGTTGGGTATTGGCTGGATACGATTGAAAACTCCAGTCCGGGCTGTATGATTATAGGTTTTTTTGTGGGTTTCGGGTTTATGGTCTATGTAATGCTCAAACGAGCCCAGCGTTCCAATGAAGAGATGGAACAGGATTCCGATGACCGCGGTCAGGATTGATAACAGCGATGTGGGAACAAACCGTCAAAAAATTTATAGTCAGGATTGGAGGAATAGGTTTTCTTCTGGGAGTGATTTTTCTGTTGGTTTATCGCTATTGCGAGCAGGCCGGAGTTCAAGCCCAAAAAAGCTGCATTCTGGCTATGCTGATTTCGTTTCTGGCCGGCGCCGGGAGCTTATGGCCGATTTTTCGAATGCTCAAAGAGGATCAGGAAACAATCCTGCTGAGTATCATTTGGGCTATCTCTCTGAGAATGTTAATTAGCTTCTCGGCCATTGCGATAATCCTCCTTTTTATCGAAGTCAGTCCCGAATGGTTTCTCGGCTGCTATGGACTTTTTTATATTGTTTTTATTATTATGGATTCGTGGCTGGTTATCCGTCTGGTTCGGGATGCTCCCTTGAAGAAGAAAGAGCTTGAATATGACTATGTGTAGTCTATTACTTGCCAGTTCGAACATACTTGAAGAAATCGTCAGCAAGGAATGGAAAATTCCCCTCGGACCCTATAAAATACCTTTCAGCAACCACATGCTGATGATTATGGTTGCGTGTTTACTGCTGATGATTATCCTGCCGTTGAGTTTGCAGGCTCCTGTTCTGGTTCGCAAGGGATTCGGCAGTGTTATCGAAACCATCTGTGTTTTTCTCAGAGAAGATGTTGTTCGGCCCTTTCTCAAAGAACATACCGATCGGTATATCGGCGTTCTCTGGACATTGTTTTTCTTTATATTAACGATGAATCTGCTTGGATTAATGCCGATTGACAAGGTGATATTTTTAATTACAAAAAAAGACCATATTGGCGGCGCCCCAACAGCAAATATTTATGTTACCGGCGCTCTGGCGACATTTTCTTTTTTCTTGTTTCACATTGCCGGTATCAGAGAAAAAGGACTCTGGAATTATCTGAGAACCTTTACCCCGCAGGTTCCCTGGCCGATGCTTCCTTTTATGTTTATTCTGGAGGCGGTCAGCTCTTTTGTCAGACTTTTTTCGCTGGCCATCCGGCTTTTTGCCAATATTCTGGCCGGGCATATTTTGCTTGCAGTCATTCTTGGTTTTATTATGATATTCAAAACTTTTATGGCTGCTACAGGTTCCCTGTTTGCGATGATATTATTCAGCCTTCTTGAAATTTTTGTGGCATTTCTTCAGGCTTATATTTTTGTCTTTTTGACGACCATATTTATTGGCTTTGCGGTTGCAGAAGAACATTGACCTATAAACTTAACCTTAAAGAATGGTATTTTGTCTTATAGAAAATTTGAACTATGTTTTAGTGTGTATGTAGGAGATTACTTAACATGTTGAAACTGCTAACTTTAGCTCCAATAATGCTGTCCGAGATTACAATTGATGACAGGGGATTGGCTCTGCTCGGCGGCATGCTGGCCGTTGGAATCATTGTGCTTGGTTCCGCTCGCGGTATCGGCCAATTGGCCGGAAGCGCCGTTGAGGCAATAGCGCGTCAGCCTGAAGCCGGACAGCGAATCTTTACAACCATGATTGTCGCTGCCGCTTTGATTGAAGGCGTGACGCTGTTTGCGATGATTATTTGTTTCATGGGAATGAGATAAGAAGCGGGAAACTGTGATGCAGATACGCAGGTTATGGCCGGCGCTGTGGGTCTGGCTGAATACCACAGCAATTGTTTTGGCCTCAAAAGCCGTTTCTGTCGCCGAAGGAGAAGCCGCGGCAGAGGAGATGCCTCCCAGTGTGTTTACCGGGAGTTGGGCGGAGGCATTCTGGACGCTGGTGTGGTTCGCACTGTTGCTGCTTGTTCTGTGGAGGCTGGCCTGGAAGCCGCTGCTGAGGGGTTTACAAGCTCGTCAGGACCATATCCAGAAAGAAATTGACGATGCCGAAAAAAGCCACAAACAAGCACAGCAGGTGCTGGATGAATATCGCAGCAAACTGGCCGACGCGGAACGACAGGGCCGGGAAATAATCAATCAGCGCGTCAAACAGGCCCAGGTCGAGGCCAAAGAAGTTGAAAATCAAAACCGCAAGCAGATTGAACAAATGAAAATTCGTTTTGACGCCGATGTGGAACGGGAAAAAATCGAAGCTGAAGACCAATTATGGCGGCAGGCGGGTGAGATCGTTCAACAGCTCGGACAGGAAGTGTTCAGCAAGACGCTGAATGATGAGGACAATCAGCGTCTGATTCGACAGGCGGTCGAACGGCTCAAACAGGTTCATCAGCCCCCGCAAACCGGCTGATTGGGCGATTGGAATAATAATGGCGGCGTCTTCCAGACATATCATTCACGAAATCTACAGCGACGTACTGTTTCAACTGGCCGAAGAAGCGGGTCAGGTGGGGCAGGTGCTGGAGGATTTGGCGGCGGTGGCGGGTGTCTTGCGGGATGAGCCGGATTTTATGAAACTGCTGATGTCGGCCCGAATGAAAGAGCCCGAAAAGGCCGCGGCGATTCGACGGGTTTTTGGCGGACGGGTCAGCAGCCTGACCATTGATTTTTTGTGCGTTCTTGCCCGGCGCAATCGCGTGGGCTTTTTGGTTGGTATCACTGATCGCTATGAGGTTTTGGCCGACAGTCTCAAAAACTGCCGGCTGGTGGAAGTGACACTGGCCAAAGCGATATCCGATGATCAACTGGAACAGTTGCGTGGGAAAATCAAAGACGCCATCCGGTCTGAAGTCAAATTGAAAATTAATATTGACCCCGAGATTCTGGGGGGTGTGATTCTTCGACAGGGAGATATCATGATCGACAATTCCGTCCGAACCGTGCTGGACCGGACGGTCAATGTGATTATGGATCGTTCCAAAGAAAAACTTCATAAGCCGCAACACGAAATGGATGAAAAGAAGCCATGAAATTTGATGTGACTGAAATTTCGAGCCTGATTAAACAGGAAGTATTGCGATATCAGAGCCAGCTTGAGGTCTCTCAGGTCGGTACGGTGCTGGAAGTCGGCGACGGAATCGCCCGGCTGTACGGGCTGGAAAACGCGATGGTCGGCGAAATGCTGGAGTTTGACGAGGGCGTCATCGGCGAGGTGTTTAATCTCGATGAAGATTCTATTGGCGCAGTCGTCTATGGCGACTTTCACAAGATTCGTGAGAACGGAAAGGTTCGCTCCACCGGCAGACTGCTTTCAGTTCCGGTCGGCCCGCAATTGCTGGGCCGGGTGGTTAATTCGCTATGTGAACCAATAGATGGAATGGGTGAAATCCGGTCGGAAAGCCGGCGGTTCGTGGAATTTAAAGCTCCCGGCATCGCCGAACGTCAGCCGGTCAAAGAACCATTAGCAACGGGCATTAAAAGCGTCGATTCGATGATTCCCATCGGTCGCGGGCAGCGTGAGTTGATTATCGGCGACCGCAAGACGGGCAAAACCGCCATCGCCCTGGATACCATTATAAATCAGAAGAATAAGGGTGTTATTTGTATTTATGTGGCCATCGGTCAGAAGGAATCCACGGTGGCCGAGGTCGTGGCGACGCTGCGAAAATATGGTGCGATGGAACATACCGTTGTCGTAGCGGCTACCGCCGCTCAGAGCGCTGCGATGCAATATATCGCTCCCTATACCGGTGCGACGATTGCGGAATATTTTATGTACGAAAAGAATGGACATACGCTGTGTGTCTATGACGACCTGAGCAAACACGCCATCGCTTACCGCGAACTGAGCCTGCTGCTGCGGCGTCCGCCGGGACGCGAGGCCTTTCCGGGCGACATTTTCTATCTGCACAGCCGGCTGCTGGAACGCAGCGTTAAGCTGTCCGATAAGCTCGGCGGCGGTTCAATGACAGCGCTGCCGATTGTAGAAACGCTCGAAGGTCAGGTTTCGGCATATATTCCGACCAACATTATTTCCATTACCGACGGTCAGATTTATCTGCAGCGGGATTTGTTCCTGGCCGGGGTGCGTCCGGCCATCAATGTCGGTATCAGTGTCAGCCGGGTGGGCGGTGCGGCGCAGCCGCAGGCGATGAAAAAAGTCGCTCCCAAACTGCGTCTGGACCTGGCGTCATTTCGTGAATTACAGGATTTTGCGCGTCTCGGGACCGAACTGGACGAAGCGGCTCAAAAACAGCTCGACCGCGGATACCGTATGGTGGAAGTACTTAAACAAAAGCAGTTTTCGCCGATGAGCGTGGCCCAGGAGGTTATCAGCATCCTGGTCGGCTCCAGCGGCGTGATGGATGACATCCATGTCGGACGGGTCAATCATTTTCTGGATGAGTTTCTGTTATGGCTTAAGCTTGAAGGGCCGGAATATCTGGATCAGATTGACAAAACCGGTCAACTGGACGACGAATTTCTGGCCGCACTGAACGAAGCGGTGGCGGCGTACAAGACCATGTATAAATTCAGCTTTGGCGCATAAACGGTCGAACAATGGCCAACACGCGACAAATCCAGCGGCGTCGAAAAGCCGCGATGAATATCAGCAAAGTGACCGGCACGATGGAAACCATCGCCGCGGTACGGTACCGTCAGTACTACAATCAATGGACGCAGGGTGTCGAATACTTCGACGCCCTGGCCCAGTTGGCATATCTGATGGTGACCGCCGAAGAAAGTATCAGCCATCCGCTGATGAAAGCCGGCGCATCGAAGACCAATGCCGTGATTGCCATCGGCAGCAATCGCGGCCTGTGCGGAGGCTATAATTCCGAGGTGTTCCGCCAGATTGATACACACGTCAAGATGTCGCAGCGGTTCAAACGAGATCTAAAAATTTACGCCAAGGGCCGCAAGATTATCAATTATCTGGAACACCGTAAAATTACACCGACGGGGGTATATTCGGATTTTGACGAGGTGCCTTCGGCCGAGCAGACCAACAAAATCGCCGATTTTTTTATTAAGGAATATCTTGCGGGCCGCATCGGTCGGGTGGGGGTTATTTACAATCGGTTCTATTACCAGACAGCTCAGCGAGCCCAGACACTGACCCTGCTTCCCATTACGGATTTGATTGAAGATCTGACCACCCGCGCGACGGTGATTTGGCCGTGGGAACTGGAATTTGAGGATTTTTTGTTCAGCGATTCGCCCGCGGATCTGTTTGAAATCCTGGCGACGATGATTATCCGTTCGGCGCTGGCCGGCTGTTTCATCGAGGCGATGACCAGCGAGTACCTGGCACGCATCGTGTCTATGCGCAACGCCAGCGATAACGCCGACGAGATGATTGAGGAATTGACAAAAGACTATAACCGTGCCCGACAGGGGCAGATAACAATGGAGTTGCTGGATATTATAACCGGCGTGGGCGCCGCTCAAAAATAGAGCGCCGCCGCCGGATTGTGAAAATGAACAGGTGAACCGATGGAAAACACAGGTCGAATTACGCAGGTGGTTGGAAGCACGTTCGAGGCGGAGTTTCATGTTGACCGGATGCCGGCGATTTACAATGCGCTGAAAGTCCGGGGCGAATTTGAAGGCAAACCGATGGAACTGGTCGGCGAAGTCCAGCAGCATCTGGGCGGCGGTCGGGTTCGAGCGGTGGCGCTGGGAAGCACGTTTGGTCTCCGCCGGGGGATGGAAGTCCTGGATACCGGCAGTTCGCTGGAAGTGCCGGTCGGCAAAGAGACGCTGGGCCGGGTGTTTAACCTGATGGGTAAGACCGTCGATGGCGGGCCGGAGATCCACATCAAACAGACCCGTCCGATTCATCGAAAGCCCCCGAAATTCGTGCAATTGACCGCCAAGTCAGAAATGTTTGAGACAGGTATCAAGGTGGTAGATTTGCTGTGCCCGTTTGTCAAAGGCGGAAAAACCGGCTTGTTCGGCGGCGCCGGTGTCGGAAAAACCGTGCTGATTCAGGAACTGATTGCTCGCATCGCCACCCAGCACGGCGGTTATTCGGTCTTTGCCGGCGTCGGCGAACGCACCCGCGAAGGAAATGACCTGTGGCTGGAAATGCAGCGAACCAAGATCGGCGATACTGGTTCTGTAGTGCTTGATAATACCTGCCTTGTTTTTGGCCAGATGAACGAACCACCGGGAGCGCGTCTTCGTGTGGGACTGACGGCGCTGACGATGGCCGAGTATCTTTGCGAAACCGGCAGCGGTGAAATCCTGTTGTTTATTGATAATATTTTTCGCTTCTCTCAGGCCGGCTCGGAAGTGTCGGCTTTGCTGGGACGTATTCCCAGCGCCGTAGGATATCAGCCGACATTGGCCAGTGAAATGGGCCAGCTTCAGGAGCGCATCGCCTCGACGACCGGCGGCGCGATTACATCGGTACAGGCGGTTTATGTTCCGGCCGATGACCTGACCGACCCGGCCCCGGCGACGACCTTTACGCACCTCGATTCGTCGGTTGTTCTGTCGCGTAAAATCACTGAGAAGGGGATTTATCCCGCGGTCGATCCGCTGGAAAGCACGTCCCGCATCCTTGACCCAAATATTGTCGGCAAAGACCACTATGAGACAGCTCAGAAAGTGCTCGAGTATCTCCAGCGGTACCAGAGCCTGCAGGATATTATCGCCATTCTCGGTATCGATGAACTCAGCCGGGAAGATAAACAGATCGTGTCTCGTGCCCGCAAGCTGGAGCGGTTTTTCTCGCAGCCGTTTATCGTGTCTCAGAATTTTACAGGCCTGGAAGGTAAATACGTACCTGCGGCGGAGACCGTGGCCAGTTGCCGTCAAATCTGCGAAGGTCAGTGGGACCATCTGCCTGAACAGGCGTTTATGTACATTGGCGCCGTCGAAGAAGCGCAGCAGAAAGTACAGAAAAAAGCGGTCTAATATAAATCAAAATACGAACTTTGGATAAAGGATTTGTATAAGCTGTGGTTGGATTGGTGACAAAAACAGTGTTTCACGTGGTGCTTCTGACGCCGCGGGCGAAATTACTGGACTGCCGGGCGGGGGCGGTGGTGGTTCCTTGCACGGACGGCTTGCGAGGGATTTTGCGTAATCACTGTCCTTTTTTAACCGGGCTTACGCAGGGGATTATGCAGGTTCGCGGCATTGCCGACCGGTCGGACGCCTTTTATATTCTCGAAGGAGGATTTGCGCGGTTCAGCGAGAATCATTTAACCGTGCTGGCTTATGATGTGATGACGTTTGAAGGACTTGACTCCGAGAAAGTCAAACAGATGGTTTCGCACGCCAAAAGTGTCGTGGTGGGACAGGAATACATCAAAACCCAGCTTCAACGGACGGATATGGCCCGCAGCCGGCTGATTGTTCGGATGGCTGAGATGGCATCCCTGATTACGCCTGAGTCTTAACCGATTTTCACTGTTTTTCACACGCCTGGGTTTTCCAAAAATCTTCCGACAGGAGGGGGCGAAAAAGGGTTGCAATTCCGCGGTTTTGAGGGTACGATTGGCATATGCAGGGTTTGTCTTATGGCCGAGAATTCTGAAAAAAAACATACGTCCCAGTCCCGCGCGGTGACCCCGGAAGTGCGTCGGTTCGTGGAAGGCCTTGACGAAAAATATCGGATGCTGGTGATTCTCAAGGCCCAGCTTTACGGCAATCGCTGGGAACCGATGCTGGAAGACCTGCGAAACCGCCTCAATGGGAAACCCTATATTTTCAAACTGGCCGGACGTATCAAAGAGGATATGGAGCGAATTGAGCGTATGCGATCGTTTGAGGCCGAGAATGGCATTGACCTGGGTGAGCTGGTGGAATTTAACTGAGCGGAGGTAACGGATGAGCGGTATAAAATCAGGTTTTATGTGGAGCATCATCATTTTTTTTCTGGGTCTGGGTCTGGCCGGGGCCGGGAACGATGGTCTTGTCCGCCCGGAACTGCTGGACCAGGCCGGTCTGCAGTCCGCCTGGCAGATTCAATTGCCTCTCAAACCCCACGAACAAGTCGAGCGGTTGAATGTTTTTGGGGATTATCTGTATGTGCTGACGGATCAGAATTTCTTTTTCTGCATTGACCGCAACACCGGAGCGGTACGTACCCCTTTGCAAATTGCTACGGCCGGTCTGCCGGTGCTGCCTCCGCTGTATTTTGAAAAGAACAGCGCCTTTCTGGTAGGGCAGGAGCTGAAGATATTTAATCCCGTAACCGGGCAGATAACACGGACAATGAAGCTGTCGCAAATGGACGGCAGCCGCGGCGGCATCGCGCAAAACAGCAAGTTTGTTTATATCTGTGGCTCCGATAATCGGCTGTATGTCTTTACCAGGGAAGAGGGCGTCTGCCTCTTTACGGTGACGGCGGATAATGATTCGGCGATTTATTCGGTTCTTGCAACCGACGAAATAGTTTGGTTCGGCACCGCCGCCGGCAATATCGTGGCGATAGAACCGACAAGCCCCAGGAAGATCTGGCAGTTTAATCTGTCCGGAAAAATGGTGATTCCGCCGGTCCTGGACCCGGACGGAGAATTTATTTACGCTGGGGGGCTGGATTCTAAACTTTATAAAATCAATGCGGCAAAAGGGCTGCCGGCCCCGGAGTGGGAAACACCGTTTTTTACCGGCGGTCCCATTCGCGACCCTTTAATCCCCGGCAAGACTTGTGTGTATGTCTATACGCTCAATACGGGCTTACATGCCGTGGATAAACAGACGAAAAAGGAAGTCTGGCCTCCGTTGTTGCAGGGCCGTGCGATTTTGGCCGAGAAAGGCCATCTGGCGTATATCTATGTGCAGCCGGGAATTTTGAATGTGATGGATAATGCCGCCGGCAAAAAAGTGTTGTCCGTTAATATCGCCGGCGTGGATCGGTATGCAGTGAATATGACGGATTCGAAGATTTATCTGGCTGACAAGAAGGGCAGGATTTTGGCCGCGGCACCTGTCGCGGAAGGCAAGTCCGGCAATTCCCCGAAACCATAATTTCAGGGTTTCGTTTTATTGTTCACTTTACGGATGAGGTGTAGAGCAATGGACATCAAAATCAAACGTGCGTTAATCAGCGTTTCCGACAAAACCGGTGTTGTGGAATTTGCCAAAGAGCTTACGGCGATGGGGGCGGTGATCATCAGCACCGGCGGTACGGCCAAAACGCTGACCCATGCGGGCCTGAAAGTGACCAGCATCGACGCGGTGACGGGTTTTCCTGAAATGATGGATGGGCGTGTCAAGACGCTGCACCCGAAAATCCACGGCGGTCTTCTGGCGTTGCGGGACAAACCCGACCATGCCGCCGCGATGAAACAGCACAACATCGAACCGATTGACCTGGTGTGCGTGAATTTATATCCGTTTGAACAAACTGTGGCTAAGCCGGGCTGTTTATTTGAGGAAGCGATTGAAAATATCGATATTGGCGGGCCGAGTATGGTTCGCTCGTCGGCCAAGAATCATTTGTATGTGACGATTGTGACCAGCCCGGCGCAATATCCGCAGGTTTTGGCGGAACTGAAAGCGAAAAATGGCAGTACGGGGCTGGAATTGCGAAAGCATCTGGCCCGTGAAGCGTTTGAATTGACCGCCTCTTATGACGCCGCAATTTCGAACTATCTCAGCGCCCAGGCCGGGGAAATTTTCCCCCAGCGGCTTTCAGTTTCCTTACGTAAAGACCAGGAGCTTCGCTACGGCGAAAACCCGCATCAAAAGGGAGCCTTCTATCGTCTGCCCGATGCGAAGGAAGTAAGTGTCGGAACGGCCAACCTGCTGGCCGGCGGCACGCCCATCAGCTTTAATAATTTAATGGACGCCAACGCTGCGTTTGAGCTGGTCAAGGAATTCGATGAGCCGGCGGCGGTCGTGGTCAAGCACATGAATCCCTGCGGCTGCGCGGTGGACACAGATATTATGAAGGCTTACGAGAAAGCCTATCTGGGCGATGTGGTCAGCGCCTTCGGCGGCATCGTTGCAATAAACCAGAATATCAACAAAGACCTTGCGACAGTAATTATGGAATCCTACGCCCGCTTTGGCAAAGCCAGGGGTGCGGCCGGATTCTTTGCTGAGGTAATTATCGCCCCGTCTTACGACGCCGACGCGGTGCAGACAATCCGCACGCTCAAGGAATGGGGCCAGCGAGTGCGCCTTATGGAAACCGGGCCGATCAGCCGGGACGTTGTTGACCGCGGCCAGAGAGATATTCGCTGTATCGTCGGAGGCCTGCTGGTGCAGGAACGCGACCTTGTCGGCTGGCAGCCGGAAAAACTGACTTATCCGACCAAAACCAAACCCACGCCGCAGCAGATGGAAGACCTGCGAATCGCCTGGCTGACGGCCAAGCACGTCAAAAGTAACACTATTACGCTGGTCAGGGACAAACGTTTGGTCGGTGTCGGGGCCGGGCAGATGAATCGTGTCGAATCGGGAATGATCGCCGTCAAGCTGGCCGGGGATTTGGCCGAAGGCGCAGCGTTGGGTTCGGACGCATTTTTCCCGTTTCCGGATAATGTTGAAAACGCCGCCAGGGCCCGTATCGCCTGTGTCATTCAGCCCGGCGGTTCAAAGAAAGATGATGAAGTTGTCGCCTGTGCCGACAAGCACGGCATCGCAATGGTCTTTACCGGCACGCGACATTTCTACCATTAATTCCATTATTTGCAGCTTTTATTCGGACGTTGCCCCATTTTTAGTTGAAGGTTATGGTTGCTCCTTTGGATAAATAAGTTCGTTTTCAGACCATGAGGCCTGTTTTCTTATTCGACTAATCCAAATTAAATAGGTTAATCAATAGTTAAGGCGTATATGGGTAGGTTATTACTTTATTATCACAAGGTGACTTCCGGAGAAAGTTTGGAATTTGAAGTTGAAAGACGGGCCGGAAAAGGTATAATTAAATTTTGACAAGATAATAAGTTAAGTAATCCGCACACGGCGGCAAAAGTATATTGATCCAATAAGTGGGAAGATAGACTTATGGCAGGAACGTTTTATACGCTCCAGGAAGCAATGGAAAAGCTCGGCAAAAGCGAGCAGGATATCCGTGATTTTATCAAGCAGGGTAAAATCCGCGAATATCGTGACGGCGCCAAAATATTGTACAAACAGGATGAAATAGATAAGCTCGGCAGCGAATCCGACGTCATTGATATCATCGCGGATTCGGAAGCGCCTCTGGAACTGGAGAAAACCGCGGAAATTCAACTGGAGCCTGACGAGGATGCGAAGAAAAAGAAACCCGTCAGTGAAGGCGGTTTCGGGTTGAGCCAAATGGGGAATTTAACTGAGGCGGATACCAATGTCGGAACGCTGGGCATTAATGTGCTGGGCGGAACCGACGACCAATATAAAATCACCGCCGACACCCATGCCGAAACAAAGGCAGTGGAGCCGGGAGAAATTGAAAGTCTGGACGCCGATGCTAATCTCGAAAGCGCCGGCAGTGGTTCAGGACTTTTGGATTTATCGTTGCAGGCCGATGACACCTCCTTGGGAGCGGTTCTGGATGACATTTTGCCGACCGGGCCGGACATTCCGGCTCAGGCTGAGGCCGCACCGGTGGATTTCGCCAAAGAGGCGGACGGGTTAATGAAAGATGTTGTCAGGGAGCCGACTGCTGAGGCTGAAGCCGTGCCGGTCGCCGAAGCCGCGGCGGGTGAAACCGCACCGGCACCGACGATCTCGACAGCCCCCCAACTTGTTGCGGTTACGCCGGTGGACTCTTCCACATCTATTTACGGTGTCATGATGTTTCTCCCGTTGGCGGCGCTGATTCTGGCTGGTATCGCCACCGCCGGGGGAATAAAGAATGTATTGCCTTCGGTGGTCAAATTCCTGGCGTACCGCGGCATCGCGGATTTCAACTGGGGTTTTATCCTCGTGGCCGTTTTGCTGCTGCTGGTATTGATTTTTGCGATTGTTGCCGCCATCTCCGGTGGACGCAAAGCAAAAAATTGACGGGACCTTCGGAGAAAGATTCATAACGCCCAAATGGGAAACGAATTCTCTCCTTTGGCCGTAATACGATAAGAAAACTACCGTTCGCATCGGCGGAATGGAAAATCCGTTTGCGAACACTTCATAATGGATTGAACAATCTGGAAAGGAAAAAACAAATGAGTACGGGCAGGATGTTGGCGTGGGTGACAATGGCGGCAGCGGTTATGGGAACAACAGGATGTATTTCTCAGGCCAAGTATGACGACCTCAAGGCGCAAAACCGAATCCAGCAGGAGCGCATCGGACAGTTGGAAAGTCAGTTGAGCGAATGCAATCAGACGCTGGACCAGAAAAATAAAGAATTGCAGAGTCTGCTGGGTAAAAGCGGCGCCGACCTGCAGGCCAAGAGCGCATACATTGCCGCCCTCGAAGCCGACCTCGAACAGAAAAAAGACCTTATCGCCAAGCTGCGGGAACAACTTCTCCAGGGCGGAGCTGTACTGCCGATGGAAATGAACGTCCTGCTTAAAGACTTTGCCGACAAAAATCCAGACCTTGTAAGTTTCGACGAAGCCACAGGCTCGCTGAAATTCAAGAGCGACCTATTGTTTAACGCCGGCAGTGATGAAGTCGCCGCCTCGGCAACAGACGCATTGAAGGCGCTGGCAGGGATTATGAATAACCCCGAAGCCAAGCAATTCGATATGGCGATTGTCGGCCATACGGACGATTTGCGAATCAGTCGCGCGGAAACCAAGCAAAAACATCCCACCAACTGGCACCTGTCCGTACACCGGGCCATTTCCGTGCTGAACCTTCTGGCACAGAATCAGATTGCCGAAGAAAGAATGTGCGCCAAGGGATACGGCGAGTTCCGTCCGATCGCGCCGAACAAGCCCAATAAGGGCGGCAACGCGGCCAATCGCAGGGTCGAAATCTTCATCGTCCCCAGCGCTCGTTAAATTGTTAAAAACAAAAGCGCGGCGGCGCAAGCCGCCCGATAATGAGTTATAACAGCAATCGAACAAACACTGATTATTATCAAGCCCGATGGCGTGCAGCGGCACATCATCGGGCTTATTTTGAGCCGGTTTGAACAAAAAGGCCTCCAACTGGTCGCCGCCCGTCTGATGCAAATTCCCAGGGTGCTGGCCGAGCAGCATTATGCCGTCCACAAAGGCAAACCTTTCTTTGAAGGCGTGGTGCGAGACCTCAGTTCGTCGCCGTCACTGGTGATGGTCTTGCAGGGACAAGGCGCCATCCAGATGGCACGCAAACTGATGGGCAAAACCTTCGGCAATGAAGCCGAGCCGGGTACGATTCGCGGCGATTTCGGATGCAGCCGCGGATTTAATCTCGTCCACGGCTCCGACGCCCCCTGGCTCTACGGCAGCAACGAATAAGCCGTATCTGAAATAAGCATTGTTCAGAACCCCTGAAATTCCTCAGGGGTTCTTTTTTGCGCCCAAAGAAAGATTGAAAAAAAACCGCGATCGGCATATAAATAGCGATATGAAATCGGATGCGCAAAAGAAAATTCAGCAGCTTCGAGAGCAACTCCGCAGGCATGATTACCTCTATTATGTACTTAATGCCCCGGAAATTTCCGACCACCAATACGACACCCTGTTTTCGCAATTAAAAGAGCTTGAAAAGGCCCATCCGCAATTCATTACCCCCGATTCCCCCACCCAGCGTGTTTCCGAAACGCCGATGGAAGGCTTCACACAGATTCGCCATTCGGTTCCAATGCTCAGCATCGACAATACCTATAGCGCCGATGAACTGCGCGAGTTTGATGCCCGCGTCCGCAAAGGCCTTGAGACGGATAAGTACGATTATGTTGTGGAACCCAAAATTGACGGCCTTGCTGTCAGCCTGCACTACGAAAAAGGCAAACTCACCGCCGCAGCCACCCGCGGCGATGGCCGGATGGGCGACGACGTCACCGCCAATATCCGCACCATACGGGCCATCCCTCTCGAACTGCTGCCCGCCGCGCCGATTCCGGAAACTTTGGAAGTCCGCGGCGAAGTCTATATGCCCAAAAAAGCCTTCGCCGAACTTAATCAGCAGAAAATTGAAGCCGATGAGCCTGAATTTGCCAATCCCCGCAACGCCGCCGCAGGCTCGCTCAAGCTGCTGGACGCTCGCGTTACCGCAACACGAAATTTATCCTTCTTCGCCTACTCCATCGCCGGAACCGCCCAGCCTTTGGCCCTGTCCCACTGGGACTCCCTGCAAACCATAAAAAAATTGGGTTTGCCGGTCAATCCTCACATCAGCCGGGCCAAAAACATTGAACAGGTTATCGACATCTGCACCCGCTGGACGGATAAAAAAAACAAGCTGGACTACGCCATTGACGGTATGGTCATCAAAGTTAACAATTACGCCCAGCAGGATACCCTCGGTACCACCGGCCGAAATCCTCGCTGGTGCATCGCCTACAAATTTCCCGCCGAGCAGGCCGAAACCGTGGTCGAATCCATCGAAGTCCAGGTCGGAAAGACAGGCACACTGACGCCGGTAGCCAATCTCAAGCCGGTCAAACTGGCCGGCACCACCGTCAAACGCGCCACCCTGCATAATTTCGATATGCTCGCCAAACTCGATGTTCGCTGCGGCGACACCGTCATTATCGAAAAAGCAGGCGAAATCATCCCCCAGGTCGTCGAAGTCAAACAGAAAAACCGAAATCTCTTTGACAGCAAACCCTTCGCTATTCCAAAACGCTGCCCCGCCTGCGGCGGTCCTGTTAAAAAAGATGACAACGGCGTTTTTATCCGCTGCGTCAATGACAACTGCGCCGCAAAATTGATGGAACGATTATTTTATTTCGCCGGCAAAGGTCAGATGGACATCGAAAACCTCGGCCCGGCCCTCATCGAGCAGCTTGTCGAAAAAGGGCTGGTTAAAAATTACGCCGACATCTATAAACTCACATTTTCCCAAATCGTCCAACTGGAGCGTATGGGCGACAAAAGCGCTGAAAACGTGCTGGACAGCATCGAAAAAAGCAAAACGCAGCCGCTATGGAGGCTCGTCGCCGCGATGGGAATCCGCAACGTCGGGGGGCAGTCCGCGCAAATCCTGGCCGATGAATTCGGCTCGCTCGATGCGTTAATGAACGCCGACGCCGACCGGCTCGAAACCATCGACCAGATCGGTCCCATCGTCGCCAAAAGCATCTGCGAGTATTTCCATGACAAACACAACAGAAAGGTCATAGAAGAATTATTGGCTGCCGGCGTCAAACCCGCCGGCCCGAAACAAAAAACCAGCGACAAACTGGCCGGCAAAACCATCGTCGTCACAGGAACGCTCAAAACCTTCTCCCGCCAGCAGATTGAACAGGCCATTAAAGACCACGGCGGCAAATCCGCCTCCTCCGTCAGCAAAAAAACAGCGTTCGTCCTGGCCGGCGAAAACCCCGGAAGCAAGCTTGACAAGGCAAAGGAACTCGATATACCTGTTTTGGACGAAGAACAATTTATCAAACTGATTCGGTGAGTATAACAATGCCCAGCCGCGAAAATTATATGCAATTGGCTCTGGAACTGGCCGCCAAAGGAATCGCCGCGGTCGAACCTAACCCCGCCGTCGGATGCGTCATCGTCAAAGATGACCACATCCTCGGCCAAGGCTTCCACGAACGCTTTGGAGGACCGCACGCCGAAATCAACGCCCTTGCCGACTGCCGAAAAAAAGGATACAACCCGGCTGGCTCGACCGTTTATGTCACCCTTGAGCCGTGCTGCCACGCCGGCAAAACCGGCCCATGCACCAGGGCACTCATCGACGCCAAAGTCGCCTGCGTCGTCGCCGCCATTCAAGACCCCACAGACAAAATCGCCGGCAAAGGTCTGGCCGAATTGCGCCGGGCGGGAATCGAAATCGTCGTTGGCGTCTGCGAAGCCCAGGCCCGTCGGCTCAACGCCCCATTCTTTAAATTCGCCAAAACCGCCCGCCCCTGGGTCATCGCCAAATGGGCGCAAAGCATCGACGGCAAACTCGCATGGCAAAATCCCCCCGTACAGAACCACTGGATTTCCAGTGAAAAAAGCCGCTTAGACAGCCAGCTTCTTCGCAAACGCACTCAGGCCATTCTCGTCGGCGTTGAAACAGTCATCTCTGATAATCCTCGCCTGACGGTTCGCATCCCCGATACCGCTATTGACCGCCCGCCCCTGCGCGTGGTTCTCGAC
Source organism: Planctomycetota bacterium (assembly GCA_016873215.1). GTDB lineage: Bacteria > Planctomycetota > Phycisphaerae > Sedimentisphaerales > Anaerohalosphaeraceae > Anaeroglomus. The sequence continues at coordinate 37,804 of VGXU01000005.1, read as the reverse complement.
ACGCATCTGCGGATGCCATGGGACAGCTATCTGATTACCACCCCCGAAGCCCCGACGCTGGTTGTCACCAGCAGACACACCGCATACACTGAGCCGGATAAAATCACAAAGCTTTCCCACGCAGGCGTGAATATGCTGGCAGTCAATGAAAAAGACGGCCATTGCGACCTGACCGAAGTTCTCGTCGAACTCGGCTCACAGGGCATTCAGCAATTGCTCGTCGAAGGCGGCCCCACGGTACTTTCGTCGTTTTTCAGGGAACACCTGGTCGATGAAGTCTGCATCTATATCGCTCCGCTGATTCTCGGTGAAGGCGGCATCGCCGACCTCGGCGCCGCACTGCTCGCGGGCGTCGCCGCCGAAAAACTGACCGATGTAAAAATCCAGACCCTCGACCATGATGTCAAAATCACCGGCCTGCTGAATTATCCGGATATTTGATTTTTATGCGCGGATTTCTTCGCAGAATCCTGATGCCCTTTCTCATCATTGCCCTGCCCATCGCGGCGATGATTGCCTATCCTCTGTATTATAAAAAAGCGGCCCTGCGAAAAACCACCCGCCCGGCGGCAGTCTTGTCACCATTCGGCGCCGACGACTGGACATCCTTTCGAGGTAATCCCGCTCAAACCGGCATTGCGGATGGACAATTGCCCGATAAATTAATCGTCGCATGGAAATTCCGTGCCGCTGACGCCATCAAATCCACCCCCGTTATCAGTAAAAAAACGGTTTTTGTCACCTCCGCGGACAAAAAAATCTATGCGTTATCCGCCCAAACCGGCCAAATCCTCTGGTCTTACGCCGCAAACGACACTTTCGAATCCAGTCCGCTCGTACTGAATAATATCATCATCGCAGGCTCTCAGGACGGCATCTTATATGCATGGAATACCGAAAATGGAAAATTGCTGTGGACATACAAGGCCGGCGGCAAAATCGCAGGTTCAGTCAATGTCAGCAAAAAATCGGACATGGAAACGGAGATATTGTTTGGAAGCTATGATGGACAATTTACCTGCCTTGACGCCGGCACCGGGCGGAAAAAATGGGCCTACTCGGCTCAAAACTATATCAACGGCTCCCCTGCCGTCTGGGAAAACACCGCCGTTTTCGGCTCCTGTGATGCAAATCTCTACATCATCCCGATCGACGACCCAAACAGTGTCAAAACCTTCGACAGCGGTTCGTACATCGCCGCAAGCCCCGCGATTCTCAACGACAAGGCCTATTTCGGAAACTTCGAAGGCCAATTTTACTGCATAGACATCAACACCGGACACGAAGTCTGGGCTTACAGACAAGGCACGGAGGCCTTTTTTTCCAGCCCCGCCGTCAATGAAAAATACGTTGTCGTCGGCTGCCGGGATAAAAAAATCTATTGCTTCAATACCGCCGATGGCCGCTTGCTATGGACATTTTTAACCGGCGACGCCGCCGACGCCAGCCCTCTCATCTGCGGCGATAAGGTTCTGGCCGCAAGCAATGACGGCAAACTTTATATGCTGGATGCCGCCACGGGCAAATTCGTCTGGTCGTTCGATGCCGCCGGCCCCATCTCCTCCGGCCCGGCCGTCGCCGATAACCGCATCTTCATCGCCGCCGACGACGGCTCACTCTATGCCCTCACCGCCGCACAATAACGACCTTTATCGTTGACAACAGCCCGTAAAATCCCTAAAAAAAACCGTTGATAACAAGACTCAAAAGTCATATAAGGATTGGAGACATACCATTTGTTGAACGTAGCCTAAAAAGGAAGGGTACTTTTATGGCATCGAAGAATAACATACCGCCAAAATCGCCAACCGACGAGAATCTGAGTCTTTCCAAATTAATAGACACCACCGAATTGCAGGGGTTATGCAGCAGCATTACAAACCTCACAGGCGCCGCGGTGGCTATTATTGACCTGGAAGGAAATATCCTTGCCGCGGCCGGCTGGCATGAAATCTGTACCCGCTTTCATCGCGTCAATCCCGCCACGAAGGCTCGCTGCATAGAAAGCGATACCTTACTTGCCGGCAAGATGAAAAGCGGCGAATACCACAGTATCTATAAATGCAAGAACGGCCTGGTCGATGTCGCCCTGCCTATCACCATTGACGGCCGCCACGTCGCTAACTTCTTTACCGGCCAGTTTTTCTTAGATACGCCCGACAAGCAATACTTCGAACGACAGGCCGAGGAATTCGGCTTTGATAAGGACGCCTATATGGATGCCGTGGACAGGGTGCCGTTCTTCTCCGAAAACTTCATAAAAATAATCGTGGAATTCCTCTCCCGCCTGACGCGCCTCATCGGTGAATTGGGGCTGGCCAACCAGCGTCTCGCAAGGGCCGGACTCTTCCCCCAGCCAAAAACCGCCGGGAAAAGTGATTAAAAACGCCTTCGTGGAAAATTTCTTGCCGGCCATGAACGTCTTTGCCAATCTTAAAGAGCTTGGTGAATACCTGACCCGCATTCAAAAACCCTATGTATCGGTTGACACACGAAGCATGGAGGATTTTTCTATCTGGCCCAACGATGGCTGCGAGCGGATTGTGCGGCAACGGGTAACTGTGAGGGAGCAGATTTGAATGACGGCGGAACCGTGGATTTGAAAGATTATGCAGATTTTGCAGGGTATTGGCCGGAAGAGATTTGAGGAAAATGGCGGGTTAAAGCTTATCCTGTCTATCTTGTTTAAAAACACGCGCGAACACAGACTGGGCGACTGTGCTATATTTTAATTGTTCGCGTGTGCAATCCGCCGGAGGCGGCCGGGGGCTGGTTGTGTTATTTTGCGGCCCTTTTGGCCTGTTTCTCAAGCCGTTTTTCTTTCAGCGTTTTCTGCGGCTTCTTCTTTACATCTTTTTTTACATCATGACTTTTAGACATAAAAATCCCTTTCGTGACTGCATCCTCTTTTAGAGCTTCGTGTTCTTCACTGTCCTGATTATATTATAAATTTTCCGTCTGACAATGTTATTTTAATATTCTGATGGGATAAAAAAGAGGAATTTTTCTGAATCAAACAGATTTTTCACCCGCAAGGAGTTCGGAATGACGGTGCGTCTGTTTCGCAAGAGGTGGTTGGGAATTGTAAGTCGGTGCATGCGCTATGGCACAAAAGAATTGCCTTGGGCCTATATCCGGCTATAATGGCATAGTCAACAGGTCAAGGACAGATAAATGGAATCGTGGCAAATCGGCAGATGGCTTATTATTACGGGGCTTTTCCTGTGCGGCGTCGGGATTGTGGTCATGCTGCTGGGCAAGGTTGGGCTGTTTCGTCTGCCGGGGGATTTGGCGTGGGGCGGGAAGAATTGGCATATATCTGTGCCGATTGCAAGCTGTTTGGTATTGTCGGCGGTGCTGACGCTGCTAATGTGGATTGTGAGCCGGTTTTTCAAATAAGACTATAGACCATGGACAAGAGAGATGAATATGTTTAATAAGCGATTTTCGAAGCCGCGGAAGAAGGCGGGCAAGCCGGAGCGTCAGGTCCCTGCCGGGATGATACGACTGCAAAAAATTCTTGCGGAGGCGGGCGTGGATTCGCGGCGGAAATGTGAGGAACTGATTCTGGATGGTGCAGTGACGGTCAACGGGCATACGCTGAGCGAACTGCCGGCCTTTGCCGATCCCGAGACCGACGATATCCGCGTCCACGGACGGCGGCTTCACAAGCCGCAGCGGGTTTATTTTCTGTTCAACAAGCCCAAAAATATCATCTGCACGAATTTTGACCCGCAGGGTCGGCGCAAGGTGATTGATTATATTGACTGCGATGAGCGGATTTTCTGCGTGGGCCGGCTTGACGCCGACACGACGGGGGCGATTTTGCTGACGAATGATTCGGAATTGGCCAACCGGCTGACGCATCCGAAATTTGAACTGTCCAAGACCTACGAAGTAACCCTGCGCGGCAAGGTGGAAGGCGAGGTCATCGAGAAAATCAAGACGGGCGTCTGGCTGTCCGAAGGCAAAACCCAGAAGGCCTTCGTGAAAGTACTGCGTCGCAATAATCTCGAAACAGTCCTTGAAATCAGCCTCAGTCAGAGTCTCAACCGCCAGATTCACCGCATCATGGCAAGGGTGGGCTTTAAGGTCAAAAGCCTCAAACGCACCTTTATTGGAAATATCCGTCTCAAAGGCCTCGGCCCCGGCGAATGGCGGCATTTGACAGGCTCCGAGGTCGAATATTTATACAAGGCAACTCAGGCCGAAAAGACTTTGAAAAAGGTGCGAAAGGAACCGGCCGTTATAAAACAGGCAGTCACAAAGCGGCAGGATTAAACATGAATAAAATCCACAAAAATCCAAGACCAAAAACCTCTCCAATCAGTTTTGCACAAAATAACCGGCCTGAGTCTCAACCAAACAGGATTGACGCTTATCTTGTCAAACACGAGAAATTGTTTATCATCGCGATATGTCTGATCGCCGCATTTCGTATTTTTTTGTTTTGTGCAGCGTTTCCTTTCTTTAACAATGTAGACGAACAGTTTCATTTCGACCTGGTCGTCAAGTATTCGCATGGTTATTTGCCCCGCAGTACCAATAATATAATATCACCTGAATCACTCCGTGCCATAATTCTCTACGGCACATATGAATACTTTAACAACATTCCCGCTTCGGAAGCAAGCCCTCCCATTTGGACGCTTGATACCAAGATCCAAAAAATGCTGGTCAAAGACATGGAGGTCAAATCGACAACCCAAAAAAACTTCGAAACTACTACCGCGCCGGTTTATTATTTCACAGCAGGCATGTGGTACAATGCGGGTAAATTGCTGGGGCTGGAGGGGGGATATCTGCTCTATTGGGTTCGGTTTTTGAACATCGGTATTTTTGTTCTGCTAATCTGGCTGACATGGCTGTTTTGCAAAAATATCCTCGGCATGAATCCCGGTCTGCATATCAGTGTGCCTTTACTGCTTGTATTTTTCCCCCAGGATGTTTTTTATTCCATTAACAGCGACGTTTTGTCGCCCTTGTTGTTTCTGACTTCGCTTTATATGCTTTATTCTGTTTACATTTCCAAAAAAAACATGCTGTTCTATTTTTGCACAGGGATAGTCATTGCTCTGACCTATCTGACAAAGATATCTAATCTTCCGGTTTTTGCCGTCGTAATAATAATACTGTGGGCAAAAACGAGACAATTACAGAAAGAGAACAATCTAAGAAAATATCTTCCACATCTTCTGCTTCTTATTTTGGCGTTTGCTGTCCCGATCGCCTGCTGGCATGGATGGAACGCTTATGCCTTGAATGACCCGACAGGAACTGTAGAAAAAATCAAACACCTGCAATGGACGCCGAAGTCACCCAGCCAGATGTGGGATCACCCCATTTTCACCCCTGTCGGTGCGGCCTATTTTCTATCCGAGCTGACTAAAACATTTTGGCGAGGGGAATTGGTCTGGAAACTGCAACGGCTGGCATGGCAAAGTATGGATTTATTTTATGTTTTCTCATCATTGTTGTTTTTGTCTGTAACAATCGGCAGCCGCTTTCTGAAGAAAATTTCGGCCTTTTCATCTCAAAAGTTGTTCTATCACATGAACCTGTGTATCGTATTGCTGTTTATTTTATTCCTGGGAAGTGTTTCCACGCTTTATGATTTCGGAAACTGCTGGTATCCATCACGGGCTCATCCTTATTTCACCTCCGGCCGGCTGATACTTGGAGCAATGATCCCGTTTCTTGTTCTTTATGTAGAGGGATTAAGTTGTATCGCAAAAACAATAAAAGGATGTATAAGTCCAATTATACCGGTTTTCCTGATCAGTGCATTGATCACCGGAACAGAAATAATGATTAATTATAAAGTCTTCACCAGCGATTTTAATTGGTTTCATTTGTTCTGATAAATGGATTCGTTTTCACAGGAGAATCAAACAATGAATAAAACTGTGCTCGTACCGATTGCCGATGGAACGGAAGAACTGGAGGCCGTGACAATTATCGATACGCTTCGGCGGGCGGGAGCGCAGGTGACTGTGGCGTCTGTGTCGGGGCTTCAAGTTATCGCATCACGCAAGGTGAAATTAGTGGCGGATGTGTTAATTAAGGATTGTACGGGAAAAATGTATGACTGTATCGCCCTGCCCGGCGGGATGCCCGGAGCAGAACATTTGCGGGACTGTGCGGCGTTGACTGAGTTGCTTAAAGAGCAGGATAAGGCCAAAAGGCTGATTGCGGCGATATGCGCATCGCCGGCGGTGGTACTGGCCCCTCACGGACTGCTGAATGGACGTAAGGCGACGTGTTATCCGTCGTTTCAAGATACGCTGCCGGACAAATCGGCGGCGGGCAAGCGCGTTGTCAGGGATGGTCATTTCATCACCAGTCAGGGGCCGGGGACGGCACTGGAATTTTCGCTGGCGGTGGTGGAGGTTCTCTTTGGGTCGGAGCGGAAAAAGCAGGTTGCGGAGCCGATGCTGGCGGAATAAAAATCACCCTCCACCTATTGACGTTTTCTAAAGTGGAATAACACAACTGAGAGAGGTACAACCGAGGATGAAAAATTCGTTTGCAGCGATTTTTGATGTTGACGGAACGATGGTTAACAATACGGCGGTACATAAGGGCGTATGGCTGGAGCTTTTAGACAGTCAGTATGGTATGAAGCTGTCGGAGCAGGAGTATCACGATAAAGTCCATGCCCGGAGCAACGATAAGATTATACAAAATTTGTTCGGCGCGGACGCATCGGCGGAATTGATAGAGAAAATCGCCGATGAGAAAGAAAAACTGTATCGCAAGACGTTTGCGCCTCACTTGCGGGAGATTGCGGGGCTGCGGCGGCTTTTGAAGGAACTGGAACAGGCGGGCATTCCCTGCGGCATAGCGTCAAATTCGTCGAAAGAGAATGTGGATTTTGTGCTGGATGGGCTGAATCTGCAGCGGTTTTTCAAGGTCGCCATCAACCGGGATATGGTCAAAATGGGCAAACCCGACCCGGAGAGCCTGCTGCGGGCGGCGAACGGGCTGGGTTATCCGCCGGGGCGGTGTTTAGTATTTGATGATTCGGCGTCGGGGTTTCGGGCGTGCCGGAATGCGGGGATGAAATACATTGCCATCACGGCCGGGACGGAGGAAATGGAGTTGAAAGAGACATACGACGCGGCGGCGAAGTATCCTGATTTTTCGGCAATCACCATCGAGACACTAACCCGCCTGATGAGCAATCCATAAGGACATTCTTGCAAACCAGCCGATTGCCTGTATGATACTCGCTATGCAAGAGTATCGGAATAAAATCCTGTGCGGCGATTGTATCGACCTGCTCGGCGCTATCCGTGAGCCGTTTGCGGATTTGGTATTCGCCGACCCGCCGTTCAATGTCGGGTTTCGCTACGACAAGTACCACGACAAGCTCGAAAAGAATAATTATTTAGCCTGGACGCGGGACTGGATGACGGCCTGCGTGCAGGTTCTTAAGGCTCACGGTTCGCTCTATGTCGCCATCGCCGACGATTATGCCGCCCATATCCGGCTCATCGGCGAAGAGCTGGGGCTAACCGTACGAAACTGGATTATCTGGCATTATACTTTCGGCCAGCAGACAACGCAGAAATTCGCCAAGTCGCATACGCACATCCTTTACTTCGTCAAAGACGTGAAAAATTTTGTCTTTAACGATTACGCCATCCGTGTGCCGTCCGACCGGCAATTACTTTACAACGACGCCCGCGCCGACGGCCGGGGTAAAATTCCCAGCGACACGTGGACGTGTTATTCGCGCGTCTGCGGTACGTTTAAGGAACGTGAAGGCTGGCACCCGTGCCAGATGCCGGAACTGCTGCTGGCCCGGATTATTGCGACAAGCTCCAGACCCGGCGACCTCGTGCTGGACCCATTCAGCGGCTCCGGCACCACCGCGGCGGCGGCAAAACAGCTTGGGCGGGATTATTGCAGCATCGACACCTCCGATGATTACGTCAAAAACGCCATCCTCCGGCTGGAAGAAATTGAAACACCGCAGGAAAGCGACAACGGGAAGCTAACCACGAAAGAGTCGTTTGAACTCAAGCGGCTGTATGTGGAAATGGGAATAGATACAAAGGTTCTTTTAGAGGAACCCTTTTTGCTGGAGTTATTTGCAAAACAATTTCATTTGCGGATGAATAATCAGAAAGACTACAATCGCAGCCTGATTCAAAACGCCCTGAAGGAACTAACGACGTGGGTCATAAGAAAATAAATAATAGCCAGAAGGCAGAAGGTGGAAGGCAGAATTATATATTCACTCTGCAAATTTCCGCCGGATTTGCAGTTTCCGCCCTGCTGCTGACGTTTTGTCAGGCACCGTGGAGTCTGTCGTATCTGGCGTGGTTTGCGCTGGTGCCGTTTGCGATGGTGTGCAAACCGCAGACATCGAAAAAAACACTGATACCTGCAGCCTACATCGTGTCGTTTGTGTATTGGCTGGGCAACCTGTATTGGCTGATACCAATCACGGGGCCGGGGTATGTGTGTTTTGCACTGTGGCAGGCGATTTATTGGCCGCTGCTGGCATTGGGTGTGCGGTATTTGCGGGCGAAGAACTGGCCGATGATAATTGCGCTGCCGATTTTGTTTGTGGGAGCGGAGTCGGTTCAGTCCTTTCTCTTTACCGGCTTCAACTGGTATTTTCTGGCGCACAGCCAATATGCCAATACCACGCTAATTCAAATCGCGGATCTGTTCGGCACGTTCGGTATTTCCGTTTTGATTGCAATGGTCAATGGCGTGCTGATTGATGGACTAAAATTCGCGCGGGAGAAAAAGGGGCTAAAGCGTCTGGAGCTCGAAGCCACAGCGGTTGCGGTGCTGATACTGGCAGCATTTCTGTACGGACGGCAAGCAATGCTCTTACCGCCGTCCATTTCACCGGCCAGAATCGGCGTGGTTCAGCCGAACGTTCCTTCGGCGGTGAAGGAAGAACCGAAAAACGCACAGGCGATATTGGATGATTTGTTCAAACAGAGCGACCAGTGCATCGACGCGGGTGCAAAGATGGTGATATGGCCGGAGACGATGGTACTGACGACGCTGAATCCGGGCTATCGAATGTATTGGGATCCGAACAGCAAGCCGGTGCGATTTAACCGGCAAATCGCAGAGTATGCCGGACGGACGCAATGCTATTTGCTGGTCGGCGCTGATGGAGCCAACGTGGGCGAGGTCAACGGCGAGTTGGAGGTGACGGAGCGATTCAATTCCGCTTATTTGTACAAACCGGACGGCGAACAAAGCAGCCTGCGTTACGATAAAATCCATTTGGTGCCGTTCGGAGAGTTTATCCCCTTCAAGAAGACTTTTCCGCCGCTGTATAAGCTGTTTATGGGTCTGAATCCTTATGATTTTGATTATACGCTGACGCGGGGCACGGAATACACTTTGTTTCCGGTGCGGCTGGAAAACCGGGGTTATCGTTTCGGCGTATTGATTTGCTACGAAGATACCGACCCGGCCATCGCCCGCAAAATGATTTATAAAGACGGCGACAAGCAGGCGGATTGGTTAGTCAATATCAGCAATGACGGGTGGTATGTGCGGTTTAGGGACGGCAAAGTGAGACCTTCGGTGGAACTGGCCCAGCGGACGGCGATTTGCGTTTTTCGCTGCATAGAAAATCGGATTTCACTGGTTCGCAGCGTCAATACGGGCATTAGCTGCCTGATAGACCCCCGCGGGAAAATACAAAATCAATATCTTGCGGGTAATTTGCCGATAAAGGGAATGGCTCGTCAGGGTATGGCCGGCTGGTTTGTTGATGCCGTGCCGCTGGATAACCGAATAACCTTTTACTCGCGTTTTGGAGACTGGATTGACAAACTGCCGTCAATTGCGGTTTGCCTGATAGTGATGATGGCCGTTATGGAGAAACGAACAGAAAGGAAAAAGTAATGAAACGGATTTTGCATACGTTTTTGATTGGGATAATCGCAGTTTGCGGCTGTTCGCATCATCAAAAAACGGAAATAAAAACGGAAACTTCGCCTCTTCTCTCGCCGGTGCCTGTATCTCGGCTAAAGAGCAAGGCACTGACGATTACCCAGACGGCGTTTTCCGACAGCAGCGCTTCTATGCGTAGTCACGCGATCGAAATTGCCGCAGAAACACAGCAGCGGCAGTTGATGCCTGAAATTCTTGGAAAACTGGATGATTCTTCCATGGTGGTTCGTTTCGCGGCCGCTATCGCCGCGGGCGATTTGACCTGTGATAACTGCAAAGACCGGCTGAAAAAAGCCCTTGAAGATGGGGATGAAAATGTTCGGATAGCCGCAGCCTACGCGATGATTCGGCTGGGCGAAACATCCTTTTACCCAAAAATTCGCGCCGCGGCCGTCAGTACCGATCCGGTCGTGCGTGCCAACGCCCTGCTGCTGCTTGGCAAACTGCAAAACCGGGACGATATAGAGCTAATGTATCAGGCCATTGGCGACACCGAAACGACGGACCGTGTGCGTATGCAGGCGGTTGAGTCGCTGGCTCGGCTTCAGGACGTCCGGATTTACCGATCCAAACTCTGGCCACTGCTAATCAGTAAATACGCCGATGACCGTGTGGTGGGCATTCAGGGAATGATGGCTTTGGGTACAACAGAGGCCAGAGAAGCCATTCAGACGATGCTGAAGGATGATATTCTTGAAGTCCGTCTCCGTGCAGCCGGGGAGCTTGGCAAACTGGGTGACCAGGGCGGAATGAAGCAACTGGTTTCCTATTTCCAGACCAACCCGGACTTGAATCAGCCCACAATAGCCGCCAGTGCCGGCGTGATGGCGATTGGCCGAATGAATGCCACCGAACTGACCGGGTATCTGGCTAAAGCTTTAAACAGTCAGTCCATCTATATTCGTCTGGCTGCGGCGCAATCCGTTCTGCTCATGGCAAAATAACCTTATCTTGTTTGTTTTTAACAAGTTATGGTTTTGATGGTCAAGCAAGAGGTATCCTGAAATGCTGCCCGGAAAACAGTGCTCGGCTGGAGAAAACGAACGGTAAAACGGATGGGGCCGAAATTTCAGCGATTGTCATAAAAAGAAAAGGGGTTTCGCCGGATTATATTTTGTTGTTTGTCCTGTGATTTACTCTTATTGAATTATCATTATTCATTTATAAATGCGCTACTTAGGATAAAAAAAGTCTTGACCTGTATCAGGCGAGGGCGTAAAATCCCAGTTGCGTTTAGGATGAGTGATTGGGTAAGGCTCGTGAAGCCTTTATCGTTATTTTCGCGGAAATATAAACCGCATTAGTATTGAAAGGATGGTTCCCTTGAGTACGTTGACGAAAATTTTGGTGGTTTTGCTGTCCTTATTTGCTGTTTTTTTGTGCGGCATGGTTGTCAGTTATGTGGGCAGCGCGAATAATTTCAAGTCGCAGTATGAGGCTGAGAAAATTGCCCGCGCGGCAATTCAGGCGGAGAATTTGAGTCTGGTCAGTCAGTTTAATGAGCAGGTGGCAAAAACCAAAGAACTGGAAAGCAAGAAAGCGACGGAAATTCAGTCTCTTGAGGAGCGCAACAACCAATTGGCATCCAGGCTCCAGAATGCGGAACGGCTGGGGCAGGAATACCAGGTTCGGGCGGAAAGCTGGAAAGGCGTGCTGACGGGCTTTGAGCAAAGTGTCGCCTCGATGCTGGAGTCGCTGAAGCTGACTCGCGACCAACTCGAAATGGCCCGCTCACAGAACATCACCAACCAGAAAGATATAACTCAGATTACCGCGAGTTTGTACGAGAAAATCGTCGAACTGGAGCGTCTGCAGGCGGATCGCCGCAGAATTCTTGAACAAAAGACTGAACTTGAAAATCAGGTTTCGCAGCCCGGCGGCAGTGTCGGAGCCGCAACCCCCGGCCCCGTGACACAGATTCCCGACCGGGCCAGACCTGCAGCGATTATGGCGGCCTCGGAAATTCAGGGTCTGATTATGGAAGTGGATCAATCGCTCGTGACGCTGTCGGTGGGTACCGCCGACGGGGTATCAAAGGGAATGGTTTTTCATGTTACTCGCGGAGATCAATTCCTGTGCGACATTCTCATCACCGATGTGGATGTGAATAAATGTGCGGGCGTACTGGAAATGGTTCAGCAGCGTCCGAAAGTAGGCGACACCGTAGCCACCAAGCTGTGAGTTAAACTATGGCCAAGCGAAAAATAGCAGTTTCAAGCGATGTTTATACGGCAGTCCTGGCACTGGCTTTTCTGGCGGTGCTGGCCACGGCGGTATTTGCGGCTTATCAGTGCGGTACCCAGTACGGCTGGGAATCCCTGTTCCGAGTGGTGACAACTGTAAAGTAAAAAGAGCGTTCCCGACCGGCCTGTTTTTTGAAGTTGCCGAACGGATTTGTCCGAAATATACCAACGGAGAGGGCAAAGAACCGCTATTGATATAGAAGGGAATCACAGTGTTCGATACAGTTTTAGGCTGGTTCAGCAAGGATATGGGCATCGATTTGGGGACCTGCAACACATTGGTTTGTGTTCGTGGCGAAGGGATTGTCCTCAACGAGCCATCCGTCGTAGCCGTTCGCAAGGGTACGAACATTGTTTTGAACGACGGCGAAGCCGTAGGGCTTGTCGCCAAGGAAATGCTTGGGAAAACCCCCGGTTCCATCACCGCGATTCGTCCGCTGAAGGACGGCGTAATCAGCGATTTCGAAATCACCGAAAAAATGCTGAGTTATTTCATCCGGAAAGTTCACGGTCGAGGCAGCCTGTTCAGCCCCCGCGTGGTAATCGCCGTTCCGAGCGGCATTACGGCAGTGGAAAGACGTGCGGTCATTGACAGCGCGGAACGCGCGGGAGCCCGAAAGGTGTACCTTGTTGATGAACCGATGGCCGCGGGACTGGGTGCGGGCCTTCCAATTACCGAACCGACGGCGTCGATGATTGTGGATATCGGCGGCGGCACGACGGAAATCGCTATTATGAGTCTTGGCGACATCAGCACCTGTGAATCCGTTCGCATCGGAGGCGATGATTTTGACGAGTCGCTGATTAATCACCTGAAACGCACGTATAATCTGCTCATTGGCGAACCGCGGTCTGAACAGGTTAAAATTCAGATTGGTTCGGCGGCTCCGCTGGAACAGGAAATGACGATGGAAATCGCGGGACGCGATACTATTTCAGGTCTGCCTCGAAAGATCGTAATCACCAGTGAGGAAATTCGCGAAGCCTTTCGTGATCCTATCGCGGGTATTATTGAGGGCGTCATTCGCACGCTGGAACGCGCGGAGCCTGAATTGGCGGCAGATTTAATTGACAATGGGATGCATCTGGCCGGGGGCGGGTCGCTGCTTCGCGGGATGGATACGGTTCTTTCCAACGCCACGGGATTGAAAGTGGTACACGCCGACGATCCGCTGAGCTGTGTGGCCCGCGGGTGCAGCGTCTATCTGGAAAATCTGGAAATACTCAAAGACGCTCTCGATCAGTCCGGTCCGGGATGGGATTAAGTAAATTCAAGAAGTAAAATCCAAAAAGCAAAAATAACAGCTCTGGATTTCCTTATTCCCTCCGAAATGGCCCACAAGAGTATCTTGTTCGAGTTTCGGTTTTTGGGATTATAATTTCAATTTTTGATTTTTAAGTTTTAATTTTTATATGATATGGCGCAGCATAACATTCACGCATCAAAGAATTCGTCGTTTTTCATGCTGCTCGGACTGAGCATCCTGATTTACTTTGTCCCTCAAAAAACCACCAATTCCCTGAATTTTCTTTTTCACCGTTTGTTTGCACCTTTTTTGCAGATTGGCAGGCAGTTGGCGGATGAAGAGATTCGCATGTCCGGCCCTTCTGAACAGACCGTCAGCAAAGACGAATACGACCAGCTTTGGAAGAATTATAAAAATCTGCGTGCGCAGACGACGGAACTGGAAAAGGAGAATCTGTCGCTGAGCCGGCTTCGCAGGCAGGTCGGTCTTTCCGAAGGGGGTCTTTTATCGGCCAAAGTGACGACGCTTGTGCGGAGCGCTCGGCATGAACTGATTATCAATAAAGGGGCCCGGGACGGCGTGGCTGCGGGACAGATTGTTTTATCCCCGGAAAAAAACGGCATCGTTGGTATGATTCGGGAGACTTCGGAAACGATGTCGCGCGTCGGGCTTTTGACGGATCCGACCTGCGGTATTGAAGTCCGCATCCGCAGAGACGGCGACCCTCTTGACGTCGCCGCGCAGATGTTCGGCGACGGTAAAACGGGCTGCCGTATCGGTTTTCTTCCCCGCGACACGGATATTCGCGCCGGCGATACAATTTACGCCGCGGCTCATTCGGGTAAAATAAGCATTCCGATTGTCGCCGGAGAAGTCCGCGAGGTCAAACCCGACGAGCAGAATCCGCTGTTGTGGTCGATTCAGGTCGAGCCGATTGAAAGCGCCGGGAAATTAAAAGATGTCGTGGTCGTGGTTCCGAATGTGAAATAAAACAGGGCATAATTGATGCGATGGTTGATGTTTACACTGGTTCTTCTGATTGGCGCCCTTTTTAACGGCGGCAGCCTGCTGAATTTCATTGCGATGGGAAGCGGGCATATTCGTCCTTCCATTTTGATTGTGATGATGGTATTTTTTGCGTTTCACGCCCACCGGCAGGATGCGATTCGATGTGTTTTTGCCGTCGGATTAGTCGCCGACCTTGTTTCCACGACGATGGGGCCTTATATGATTATGTACAGTATTGTCGGCCTGGCGCTGAACGGGATAAGCCGGACGATAAACACGAAACGTTTTATATATCAGAGTGCTGTAGTGTTTTTTGCGTTTCTGCTGACGGAATTTCCGGCCGCATGGCTGGAGGCGTGGAAAATGGGGCAGGCCAGAACCCATTTATCCTCCACTGTCATGGAAACGGCTATTTACACCGCTGTTTTGGCGCCGCTGTTCTGGATGTTTCTGTCGTGGGTCTGGAAATGGATGTATCCGCGGCCGGAAGACCGTTTGCGTCTCAGGTAATTTTTATGTTCCACCGAAGACTGAAAATTTTTATTGGTATTTGTGTGTTCGGGATGTTTGTATGTCTTGGCCGGCTGTGGTTCTTAGAGTATTTTGAAATCCGACAAGCCCGTGCCCAGATAGAACGGCTGCGGATGCTTTCACCCCTATCGCTTCCGACGCTGCGCGGTAAAATTATGGACCGCAATGAACGCGTGCTGGCCAAAGAACAACCCCTTTTTTTTCTGCAAATCAATTATGAACTCATTCGCCTGATGGACGACCGCTTCTGGCAAGCGAACATTCGTCAGCTTGCCGCAGACGGCATGGATGCCTCGGCGGCCGAGCAGAAGTTGACACAAGAATGGGCCGACGATATTGCACAATTGGAAAAAGTTGTCAATTTCTGTATCTATACCGTCGGCATCCCGGAGAACGACCTGTATCAAAAATTCGGGGGCATTAACGACCGAATGTGGGAATTGGGGCGTTTTATTTTTTGGCGAAGACAAAATCCCGGCGCCGCCCTTCGCCAATACGCCGAACAGAAAGAGAGTATTGCACCCGAGCAGGTTTTGTCCGTGAATTTGGCGGAGATGCATCAGGGATATTCGGTGCTTGAGCTGCAAGACCGCCGGACGTTGATGGCCGCACAGCTTGAACTGGCGGGCATGCCCCGTGTCAGTATTTGTTCTGAAGCGGATCGTGTCTATCCTTTTGGCAGCGCGGCGTCCCAAATCATCGGGTGGGTCGGCCTGGTTCGCCCGGAAGAGGCCTCCCGGCTGTTCAGTGACGATGAATATCTGCGTTATCTTGACGGCGAAGTGATCGGTAAATTCGGAATGGAAAAATGCTGTGAAGCCGTTCTTCGCGGGCGGCGCGGTGAGGTGACCTACGACCGTCAAAAGAATGAGCTTTCGCGTACGGAGCCGTCTTTTGGCCGTGATGTCCAGTTGACGCTCGACATTGCCCTGCAAAAACAAATGCAAGACCTATTGAGCGACCCAAACGCGGTGGCGCCGGCGTTTCGCGGCACCGGCCGAATCGCGGCGGTAGTTCTCGATGCGGCGACGGCGGATATTCTGGCCATGGTTTCCCTGCCGGTGTTTGATTTAAATCGCGCGAGAGCGGATTACGGCAAGTTGCTTCTTGATCCGAGCCGGCCCCTGCGCAATCATACGATGGAAGATACGTTTCCGCCGGGGTCCTCGATAAAGCCGCTGATTTTACTGGCGGGTCTTGAAGATCAGAAAATTACCGCCAGCGATGTTATTCATTGTTCGTGGACGCTGCCGTCGGCGAGCTGGCCGAAATGCCTGCTTCAGCGAAAAAATTATTGTCACGATGCGCGATGGGAGGAAGAGGGACAGGTCAATAACGCCCGGAACGCCTTGCGGGGAAGCTGCAATGTTTATTTTTCGCGATTGGCGGACCGCCTGGACGGCAAATCGCTTCAGACGTGGCTCTGGCGATTCGGTTATGGAAGACAGGTCCTTCAGTCCTGCGTTTATGAATCGCCGTTTGAATCACCCGATGACTATCAACTTCGTGAAGCTCCCGGGAGTATTATTTTCGGCATTCAGCAGGATTCGATAGAAGACGTCGTGAAGGCGCCGGCGATTCCCTCAAACGAAAAACGCTGGTGGGGCATTGGACAGGGCAATCTGCGGACGACTGTTCTTCAGGTGGCCAACGCGTACGCGATTTTGGCGCGACGAGGACTTGTGAAATCTCCACGATTAGTTATTGACCCGAATGACCCGATGAACGAAAAACACTGCCGGCAATTGCCGATCCATTCGGAGAATCTGGCGGTGATTTATGACGGGATGCACGCGGTCGTGAACGAACGGGGCGGCACGGCTTATTCCGCTTTTGCCGAAAACGGGCTAAGAGACCTCGGGATGACGATTTACGGCAAAACAGGTTCTACGGAAACGCCCTACTGTGCGTGGTTCGCGGCGTTTGTGACCGACGGGGCCGGACGCGCTATTTCGCTGGCCATTGTCGTAGAAGGCGGTCAAAGCGGCGCCAATGACGCGGCTCCGCTGGCCCGTGAAATTATCCGCCTGTGCAATCAGGCGGGGTTTATTGGAAATGCGCCCAAGCCCTAATGGCTTTTGTTGTTGTGCTATTGAATCGGGCGCTGGTCTTCGAGGATTTTGCCGCTGAAGTAGTCCGTAAATCGGACTTTGACCGTTAATCCTTTTTCATCCCCCTTAACGACATCCCCTACGGGGAAACTGAGCCGGTAGCAATAAGTCATTATCGTTTCAGCCCAGTAGGTTTTGAGCTTTTCAGGCTCAATCGTCCATTGTTTCAAGAGGGCGCTGTGCGGGTCTTTGACGTTGAGATTCCAGAGTTGTACGCTGACCTTGCCCGCCGCCTTGACTCGGTCGCCGGCGGAGTCGGTCGGCTCAATATAAACCATCAGCGTTTCTTTTTTGCCGTCGTCGTTTTTGTCATATAATCCGCTGCGGTGACCGAGAGCGACTTTTTTTAACGCATCGATTGCCGCGATACGGTCATTGGGGTCCAGTGTCTGGAGGGTTTTGACCTGCCGGTGAAGCTGCTCATTTTCCTGTTCGAGTTTTTCGACGCGTATAGCCAGAACATTTTTCTCGCCGCCGAGAGATTTAATCTGCTGCCAGAGGGATTTGTTCTGGTCGCCGCAGCCGCCGCAGAAAATCAGCCCGCTTAATAAAAGCAAACCAATCATCCAATTTACCCGCCTGATTTTGTAATTTCCAATTGCCAATTTACAATTGTTCCTTATTCTTCCAGCGGTTTGTGTTTGATGGCCGGTTCCTTGTGCAGGATGGAATCCGCCAGGCCATACTCGACGGCTTCGTCGGCTTCCAGCCAGAGGTTTCTGTCGCAGTCTTTTTCGATTTGAGCCTTTTCTTTGCCGGTCTGTTCGGCCAGAATCCGATATAACCGGCTTCGCAGCCGCAGGATTTCCTTCGCCTCGATTTCGAGGTCTGCCGCCGGGGCAATTAACTCGCCGCTAAGCAGCGGCTGATGGAGAAGCACGCGGCTGTTGGGAAGGATAAAACGTTTTCCTTTTTCTCCGCCGGCAAACAGAAAAGCTCCCATACTGGCGGCCTGCCCGACGCAGTACGTCGCCACGGGGCAGCGTAAAAACCTCATCGTATCGTAAATTGCCAGCCCGGCGGTAATCGAGCCGCCGGGGGAATTGATATAGAAATGGACGTCCGAGGTACTATCCTCGTTGCTCAGGAACAGCATCTGCGCGATGATCAGGTTGGCCGAATCGTCGTCCACCTGGCTGCCGAGAAAGATGATGCGGTCTTTGAGCAGCCGCGAATAGATGTCGTACGCCCGCTCTCCCCGGCCGGATTTTTCGATTACGATGGGTACCAGATTATTGCCTATGGTCATAAACTCCTCATTATTTCAAGCCGAATTGTTTTCGGCGGTTATTTTTTCTCGTCTTTCTTTTCGTCTTTTTCTTCCTGCTCGTGCAGCACGTCGTCAATGAGGCCCCATACTTTGGCTTCCTGGGCGTCCATATATCTATCTCGCTGCGTCTCTTCTGTCAGTTTCTCCGGCGTCAGGCCGGTATGTTTGGACAGGACTTCGTTAATCATTTTTCTGGCCTTGACGATTTCCTCGGTCTGAATGCGGATATCCTCGGCCTGTCCCGTCACGCCTCCCCAGGGCTGATGGAGCATAATTTTTGCGTGCGGCAATGCGTGCCGTCTGCCTTTGGTGCCGGCGGCCAGAATGACCGCCCCGCCGGACTGCGCCCGGCCGATACAATATGTTGCCACCGGCGAGCCGATGAACCGCATCGTATCATAAATGGCCATGGTGTCATCGACGCTGCCTCCGGGGGAATTGATATAGAGGCTGATTTCGACACCGCGTTTGAGGTTGTCTAAGTACAGCAGTTTCATAATGACTTCGGCGGCTAAGCGGTAGGAAATCTCCCCGATTAAAAATACGATTCGATTTTCGAGCAGCAGGTCGTCGAGGGTCATTTCGCGCGTCCGCTGGTACTGGACCTGCAAGCGCGCATCCGGCATCAGCAGTTTGCCGTCGTTTCGTTCATTCGAGTCTGTCGTCTGATAAATCATTCATTTTTCCCTGGTTTTTTATGTTTCGTCGTATTTTAAGGCCTGTGAATCCGTCTTTATATCGGATAAATCCGGCCTGAACTTTCCATTTTGCCCGAAATTGAGCCGATTTTTCATCCGGAATCCGGTCTTACCTGTCAGTCTAACCCCACGCTGTGAGTTTCGCAATACTCTTTCTTTTTGCCCCGTCCGGGGGCTACTATGCCAATACCCCGTTTTTTCCTTGATTAGCCCTATGGCAGGACGATATAATAACCCTATCAATAACCGGAGGAAATAATACATAACAACAGTACCTAATTAAATGAAAAATATAAGGTATTGCAGAACAGGGAAATCTCTATGCAGCTTGAAAAATGTTCGAATTGCGAGGCAATAATCGGAAAACTTGAAACAGCTTACATTCACAATGGAGCGGTCGTCTGTGGGGCTTGCGATAAAAAATTAAAATCGTCAGCCATCGCCGAACATCAAAAAGATCAGCAACCTCACAAAATAATCAGCGATGGACCCAAAAAAGAAAAAGCAGGCGAACAAATTCTCTGCTCGGTCAATCCGGTATGGCTTCGATCTCGCCCGATTACGGCTGTAATTCTTCTTCTATTTTTCCCGCTCAGTTTGCCGATCTATATCTTCTGGTTTATTCAGTCTAAGTGTACCTCGTTAATTATTTCAGACAAAAGATCAACTTTGCGACAAGGGATTTTTTCTAAATTCACAACCGAGGTGCGACATAAAGACATCCGAAATATTTTAATTGAACAGTCTTTTTTCGAGCGGATATTCAATGTTGGTACAATTGGAATCTCCTCCGCTGGACAGGCAGATGTTGAAATTGTAGCAAAAGGAATCCCATCCCCGCAAAAAAAAGTAGAAATGCTACGGCAATTTCAAGATTAACCTGTCGCATTTTAGAAACTATGGGCTGTGGGGCTATTGAAAAAGTCCAGCCATGCTTTTGTTGCTCGGCCTCGGCTGTTTAGACCTGCGTACAGGTCAAGCCGTAAAAAACTGGCGAATTCACAGCCGAGGAGGGGATGTTACATATTTTCCGCGGCGATTTTTTTGATTCGCTGGAAATCGGTTTTGCCGGAGCCGAGGGTGGGGATGGCATCAACGGCGATGAGATTCTCACGTTTGGGTTTGGCCAGGTTCGGTAAATCACTGGCATTGATGACTTCGAATAACTTATCGCCATCGACGGCGGAGGCGACATAGAGAACCACAATTCGTTCCCCCTTCTTTTCATCAGGAATACTTGTAACAGCCAGCACGCGGTCCTGAATATTTAATCCTTTAAGGCAGACATCTTCAATGGCGGTATGTGATATCATTTCGCCGCCGATTTTTCCGAAACGTCCCAGCCGGTCCGTGATGGTGATAAATCCCTCGTCATCAATCGTCACGACATCGCCGGTGTTGTACCAGCCGTCCTGAATCGCTTCGGCAGTTTTTCCCGGCTCATTGAGATACCCTTTCATCACGTTTGCACCCTTGACCCATAATACACCCGCTTGTCCCGGCTCGACGGGCTGTCCCGTCTCAACATCGACTATCTTCGTTGCGACACCGGGGATGCATCTGCCGACAGAGCCTTCTTTTGTGCCCTGCTGTCTGCCGCCGTCGATTTCCACGTCGGGCACATTGAGGGCAACCATCGGCGAAAGCTCCGTAGCGCCGTAGCCTTCGAGGGGGCGGATGCCGAAATAATCCTGGAAACTATCGGCGAGCGACGCTTTCATTTTTTCGGCCCCGACGACGACGTTCCTGAGGCTTCTGAATTCATCTTTTTCACAGCGGCGCAGATACATCGCCAAAAATGTCGGCGTGGCAAATAATATCGTGCATTGATTTTCGCTGACGGTCTGCCCCACCGTTTTGCCGTCGAGTGGATTAAAGACATAATACGCCGAGACGCCGGACAAAATCGGCAGCCACAGCGTGCAGGTCATCCCGAAGGAGTGGAAGAACGGCAGTACGCCGCACAATCGCGTGGTGCTGTCGAATTTAAATATCATCCGGACGGTTTCCATATTTGACAGGATATTGTGGTGGCTGAGCATGATGCCCTTGGGTCGAGCGGAACTGCCGGACGAGTACAGAATCGCGGCGGTGTCGTCGGGGTTAACTTTTCTCCATCCGCCGACCCACCGCGCAGGGCAAAATCGCGCTTTCAGCCACATTTTCTTTTTATCTTTTTCAGTAATCCGCCCGGTTAGGTCTTCCACGAACAGATATCGTTTGTCATTAGGGTCGAGGCCCAGCTTCTTGAGAAATGCCCGCGAAGTCACCATCGTTTGCAGGCCGGATTGCTCTATGACCATATCTCTGTCGGCCAGCGAGGCGGTATAATTCAGATTGACCGCCGTCTTTCGCAAGAAGCCGACGGCGACATTGGCCAGCACGCCGGCAACGCCGGAGGGCAGAAGAATGCCGATATTTTGCTGATGCCGCAGCAGCGGCTTATACTTTTTCGCCAGCGCCATCGCCGCGATTAGTGTCTGGCTATAGGTTAGTTTCTTTCCCGTCGTGTCGGCGATGCAGGGTCGGGTCCAGTTTCGCCGGGCGATTTTGACAAAGGTCTGCGCCAGTGAGAGCCGCTGATGTTTGCGCGAATCAATCCAGTCACAGGATAATTCGAGTACGGCCTGTCGAATCTGCCGGGCGTTAGAATCGGGCGGCATTGGCTTGCCAAAATGCACCGTAATCGGATACGGCAGCGGTTTTGGGAACCGTGAGAACAGTTTGCCGTAGCGATAGCTGAAAACGCTGTCCCACAAGCCGCCCAGAAAAACAGGAATAATCGGGCAATCGGTCGTTTTGGCGATTTTTTCCAATCCGCCGCGAAAGGCGCCCATGTGTCCCGTCCGCGTCAATGTTCCTTCGGCAAAGATGCAGACCATATAGCCCTGCTCGATGGCCTGCCGGGCTTTCTGCAGGGATTCGATGATGTGCCGCGGGCCGTCAACAGCACTGATGGGGATCGCCTTGATAAAGCGGAAAAAATAATTCATTGGCTTGCTTTCATAAATCGGCCGATCCACCAGAAAACGAATTCGGCGATGCTGGACAGCACTCAAAACCAATCCATCCACCCACGACAAATGGTTGGCGACCAAGAGCGCCACGCCATCGATTGGCAGATTTTCTTCGCCATAGACGCGGATGCGATAAGCCAGCCGAATCGGGACGGAAAGTACCAACCGCAAAACATATTCACGCAGATAATAAAGAGACACTGCAAAAATGATTAACCCTAAACATCCCAATACAATGAATAATGTTGCCGCCGGCACTCCCAGCCAGCCGCCAAGACCTCCTATGATGACAGAAGCCAGCGCTACGCCCATCCAGCCCAGCGAATTTGACGCCGCGATAATCCGCCCGAGCATCTGACGTTCGGCCCGCATCTGGACAAACGTCTGGATCGGCACGATATACAAACCGGCGCCGATGCCCATCAGAAATATTTCCGTATAAATCCACGTTTTGGCCTGACTTGCGGCAAGCCCCGCCGCCCCCAGCCCCAGCAGTAATGCTCCAAAAGGAACCAGCCCGGATTCCAGCCCGCGTCCGGAGAGTTTCCCGGCCCAGAACGAACCCATACCAATTCCAACCGCTGCGATGACAAATAAATAGCCGCTGTCAATCTGGTCAAAACCGCAGACCTGAATTCCATAGGGAATGAGGTCAAGCTGGGCAAATCCTCCCAGAAACATAAACGACGCCGCGCCGAAAACCGCCGCGACAAGATTACCGTCGGCTTTAATACTCCGCATCGTCCGCCAGACATCAACCAAAAAAACCGGATGCGAATGACTTACCTGCCCGCCGGCGGGTGTCGTACAAATAAATAACGATGTCAGTGTTCCAAGCACGGCGACCAGGACACAGGCCATCTGCGCAAATATATAATTTTCATGCGTGAAACGGGTCAGCACAGGCGCGGCGGCAATGCCAATTACAATCGCCAGATACGTCATTCCTTCCAGCGAGCTGTTGGCCCGCGAAAGCCGGTGCTGCTCGACGAGTTCCGGCACAATGCCGTATTTGCTCGGGCCGAAAAACGCGCTTTGGGCGGCCATGATAAACATCGTCGCGTAACACAGCAACGGACTGGACAGCCAGAATGCCAGGCACCCCAGCCCCATCGCCGCGATTTCGGCGATTTTAGCCAGAACGATGATATGACGCTTGCTGAATCGGTCGGCCAGCGTCCCGGCGTACGGCGTGAACAGCAGAAACGGCACCACAAACACCAGCCCCGCAACAGCGCTGACTGACGACGCTTTGTCCTGCCCAAGCTTGCCAATGAGCAGAAATATCATCAGGCCTTTGAACAAATTATCGTTGGCGGCACCGAGAAACTGTGTGACATTGAGCCAGCCGAAGGAATGGTCGATTTTCGATTGTCGATTTTCCATTTGAAAAATTTCTCTATATATCAATTTTACCAAATTCTTTAATACAGCCGTAGATGTTCAAGATTAATAAGGCTATCCATATAATCAGAATACTTATAAACGCTTTCTTTCCACGAAAACATAGGGCAAGAATAAAAAGCATAATGTACATAAGATAGAAAAAGATTAACGCGAACCAGCCGACCCATGCTTCAGAAAACTCGACACACTCCACATAGTATATCAATCCCACAGGGAAGGCGAAAAGTACTGCCGGAACAGCATACAGCACCACCAGAAAAGATTCTATCCCCGGCCATAACAGAATCCATGTTAGTACAATGGCACACAAATGTGTTAAAACCAGCGTTAATATAACCGTCTTGAAAGAATACTTTTTGTTTTCAAGATACTTCATTTGAATTCCGACATTCCTTCGCCAGCCAAACAGTTATCTTCGCCAGAGAGTCTTCGCGTAATTCAATGCTTTCATTGAATAATTCATGTCTTGCTCCTTTTACCATTTGCACATTCGCGGCGGGGAATTTGGCCCGCAGCAGGCCAAGATTATACCGCCAGTCAACGGTGGTGTCACGGTCGCCCTGCAAAATGAATACCTCCTTATCACAGGGTGTCGCCGCCGCCAGCCGGGCGTTCCAGTCATAGAGCGCCCTGACCCAATCCAGCGCCACATACCGCCCATGAAGATAATCGTCGTTCCGGTTAAAGGAAAGAAAATTGTTGTCGGATGAATTTTTTTGCGGCATCCGGCGGACTCTGTCGGTAAATGCCCGGTAGAAGGCATACGTCGCTTTGGAGGCCGAGTAGCCCCGCCAGCGAATCAGCGGCGCGGCAAGAATAATCCTGTCAAAGACGGTTTGGCGGGCATGGACAAGATAATCTATGCCGACGCCCGCCCCTGTACTGAACCCGACAAAATGCAAAGGCCCGCCGCAAAACGGCCGGATGGTCAGAATATAATCCAGCAGCGCCTGTGTATAATCCGAAAAAGCTCCCACTGCCGCCGACAGGCCTTCGCTGAGCCCGTGCCCGGGCAGATCAAATGAACCGACGGCGAAATCGTTTTCCAAGAGAGACGCAATCAGATGCTTCACCTGCCCCGTATGATTGAGATAGCCATGCAGAACAATCACCATTGCAGTCTTATCATTCAAGGGGTCGTCATTCCGAACCCCCTTGCGGGGTGAGGAATCTGTTAAAAATTTCCAATCCGCAGGATTGTCCACACTTTTGCCTTTTACCTTTTGACTTTTGACTTTGGACGGCATCCACACATGCCCCGCCAGTTTTAAACCCCGGCTTTCAAACCAGCCCAAATGATGCTTTGCCGCCGGAAAATCCAATCCGTAATGCTCAAAATACGATTGAATCTCGCCGGAGTATACCGCACCGTTTCGCCCGGTCAGCCGGCCCATCCGGACCTGAATCTCATTTTTGTTTTGTGCTATTTCAATCATGTATTCCACTCGTTAAAAAAATGGTGGGCCAAGAAGCCCACCCTGCCTGCTGTATTTTACAGTTTACAATTGTCAATTTACAATGACCTCATCAGTCTTTCATCTTTAAAAGTTCTTCTTCCGCAATCGGCTGCTGCTTTTTCATTTCTTCGATGATTTTCAGCGTCTTTTCATCCGGATTGTATAATGCCGCCATCGCGTCCGTCACATCCACAAAATGAGCGTCCTTTGCCTGATAATCCACCTGCCATTTGCTGACAATCATATCCACCCCGGCCTGCTCGGCAACCTTCGACATTTCGTCTTTAATCGGCTCCAGCAGTTCACCCACCGGGGCCGTGCCGAACCCCTGTGAATGTCTTTTTTTCTGCATATACTCGGCAATCTCTCTTGTACTCTGTGCGGTTTTGACATCTCCTTCTTTTTCCGCCTTATGTACGATGTCAAACAATTTTTGTATTTCATTTTTGCTGAATTTTGAATGCACATACGCTATGGTAATACACCGCGAATCATAGACGCCCACCCGCAGCGGTTTAACCACCGCTGAACTCGCCTTAACTTTGCCGCAGTCGAACATCTGACATGCCGCCGCAAACATCGCCACCACCGCCAAACTGATTACCATCATCTTTTTCATTGTACTTTCCTTTCTCAATAATCATTTGTCACTTAATTTATTTTCTGTTGCCGCAACTGGTTCGTTAACGCCCCACCATCCGAAAAGCAGATAGGGAACGCCTCCAGTTAATATAGTACCAACGCTTTGACAATAAAACGCGGGATAAGTCGGAAGCCACATCAGGCGCTCTGCATTCTCCCTGGATTTATCGAGAGCTAAAAGACAATGGGCAAGCGGAATCGTTACAGGTAAAAGAACGAAACACGCCGGAAGGCCGACTATTGAACCTGCCGCATTCCCAACTTGAGATGGATAACGCACTTCACCTTTGGGATGCTTCACAAGCACTTTCCCTGCGTGTTGTAAAGAGCTGACACATCCGGCTAAATGCAGCATCATCAAAATAGATATTCTTAAAACTACATTTTTCATTTTATTTACACCGTCATTTTACATCGCCGCGGATTTCATTTGTGCCAATGTTTTTACGGTCCATTGCCAAACTCTGCTTTCTTTTGTCTGCCCGGCTGGGTTGAAACCGACGATGCCTTCGCGGATGTTGTCATAGCGGTAATTGAGCCCCAAACGAAACGCCAAATACGTCGCCACCGGCCCGATGGTGAATACCGACCGCAATGCACGCCACACTATCCTATCCAGACGATAATACCGGGCATAGAGCCAGTCGGCACCGGCCTGCAATTGTTCGATGGTCATTTTTCGCGGCTTTATCACGACATGGCGATAATCATAATTCGCCCAGTCGTTGTCAATAATCCGCCCGGCCTTTTCAAATTCCTCACGCAGCGGTGTTCCCGGCTGGGGCGTCAGAATCGCAAGCTGCATCGCATCAATGCCGGATTTCTGCAGGAATCGCAGGTTCCGCTCAAATACCGTCACATCGTCGCTGTCCAGGCCCACAATCATTCCCGCCTGCACGCCGATGCCGTGTTTGCGGATTTTGGCGACGCGGGCATAATAGTTCCAGCTGTCATTAAAGCCTTTTTCGACCGCCGACAGATTATTTTCATCGAGCGATTCGATACCGATAAAGACGCCGCGACAGCCCGCGCGATATGCTAAATCCATCAATTCATCGTCGTCGGCCAGTTCAATCGAACACTGGCTGATCCAGATTTTCTTAATTGGAATCATCGCACGGAAAAGTGCCTTGGCGTAGTCTTTGTCGGCGATGATATTGTCGTCAATGAACATAAAATGCCGTGGTATCATCCGCAGTTCGGCCAGCACATTTTCCAGCGGCCGGTTGTGATGCTGATGATTGAAAAACGCCGTCACGGAACAGAATTTGCACATGTGCTGACAGCCTCGGCCGGTCTGCACCGCATTGGTCGTCATATAGTATTTGCCGGTTCTTTTCAGCAACTCCCGCCTCGGCGCGGGAACGACGGCCAAATCCTGATTGCAGTCGCCGCGATATATTTTTTGAAAACAGCCCTTTTGGATATCCTCCAGAACACGACCCCATACTCCTTCCGCCTGGCCCGCGACAACAATATCAAAATATTTCGTCGTTTCCTGCGTGCATAACGTCGGATGAAAGCCTCCGGCAACGGTAACAATGCCGCGACTGCGGAAATGCCGGGCCAGTTCATACGCCCGCGGCGCAAGGCCGGTCATAAACGTAATTCCCACAACATCCGCATCGACGTTTAAATCCAGCGGTTCGACATTTTCATCCACGATTTTGACTTGATGCTCGCCCGGCGTTAACGCCGCTATTGTCGTCAGCGAAAGAACGCTGAAACGCAGCATTTTTCGCCGGGGAACGTTTTGATTTTCCTGTGTCACTCTCAAATGCCGCGCCGCGGGAAGAATAAGTACTATTTTCATTGTCAATACTCCTTATACAAATCGCCAGTTATTTGCTGTGCTTGGTTTGTCCGACAAACCCGCAAACGTTCGCCGCTACGAGCCCGACTATTGCCATCACTGGAAAAATCATAAAAGCTGTCATAAATCACCTCATTTTCAATTATTCTGTTTTTAATCGTTTTCTGAATCACTGTATGATATAAAACAAACCCTGTGCCATCATTTCGTGTTTGTTATAAGTAGTTGAATATAAATCACTTACGAATAACACTATCAATTCTATATCACTTTTTTTAATTTTATGATTGCATTTATTGAATATTATATATACATTTTATGTATGTATAAAATTACGCTATCACAATCCGACCGGCGGTTTTTCGGCCTTGTGGCCGATGCGGCATTCACCAACCCGTTCAGCGAAAAACGCGAGACAATTGACAGCGAAATCGCAGGGCTGACAGGACAAAAAGACTCAGGATTGCCCTGGGCGGACGTTGTTTCGCTGATGATAAAAAAGCTGGAGGCACGACTGGCGGAATTAGACAAGATGTCTTCCGGCGGGACGGCCAAACTGGAAGATTTCGACGGTGAGACAGACAGGGAACTGATGAAATATGCTTTTCTATTTGCCGTGTTTCATCAGGCGGCGCGGGATTTTGACGCATTGATTCGCAAACAGGAACGCGCCGAAGAAAAAACACTCACCGTCTCCTTCGCCCCTAAAACGCTCGAACAGATGTTTCGGCGCGGCTTTTCGCCTCAGCAGGCCAGCCGGTGTTTTGCACTGTTTTATCAGATTCGCCGGGCGTTTTATTTCATTCAGCAGGGACTGATCGGCAAAAGCAACTGTATGCGGAAACTGCGTATGGATTTGTGGAATAACATCTTCACTTATGATATTCGCGGGTATGAACAATATCTATGGGATCGGATGGAGGATTTCGCCACCCTGCTGGAAGGCCCGACCGGCTGCGGCAAAGGCGCGGCCGCGGCGGCAGTCGGCAAAAGCTGTTTCATTCCGTTTGATGCGGCAAGCAATACGTTTCAGTCCAGCTTTATGGAATTGTTCGTCCCGGCCAATCTGAGCCAGTACGCCCCCACCTTGCTGGAAAGTGAATTATTCGGCCATACGCGCGGGGCATTTACGGGAGCGGTGAGTGAACACGAGGGCTTATTCGGCCTGTGCCGGCCGCACGGCACGATATTTCTGGATGAGATCGGCGAAATCAGCCCGCAAGTGCAGGTCAAACTGCTCAAGGTGCTGGAAGAACGCGCTTATACGCCTGTCGGCAGTCATAAGACGAAACATTTTTACGGGCGGGTAATTGCGGCGACAAACCGGCCGGTGGCCCTGTTGCGGCGGGACGGCGTATTTCGTGAAGATTTCTATTACCGCCTGTGCGCGGATTGTATTGTGGTGCCGAGCCTGGCGCAACGCGTACAGGAGAATCCGCAGGAACTGGTGGAACTGGTGGAGCATTTTGCCCGGCAGATTACGCGCGATTACAATCCGAAGCTGTGCGATAAAGTACTGGAGGTCATACGGACGCGCCTGCCGAAAGGCTACGGCTGGCCGGGGAATGTACGGGAATTGGCGCAGTGCATCCGCAGGGTTATTTTGAAAGAGGATTATCAGCCGACGGAAATCGCGGCGCGAACACGGGCCGAGCAAATCAAGGACGGGCTGGAAAAAGGCGTCCTCAGCGCCGACCAGTTGGTGTCCGAATACTGCAAACTGCTTTATGACAAGCACCCATCCTATCAGGATGTGGCCCGCATCGCAGGCTTAGACTGGCGAACAGCGAAGAAGAAAGTCATCGAAAGTTAAATCTCCCCACGGCTTTAACATCTCGCCCTGTCGGATCTCGATAACTGGCTAAGGGTACAAGTCGGCCAAAAAAGAACTACAAATCCGGCGTTAATTCGTGTAGAATGGGTGGTCTTGAAAATGGATTACCTCTTTTAATGGACAGGAACAGGACGATGGCGTTTTCGCTGAACAAGTTTTTAGTCAAGATATTCGGCTCACGAAATGAGCGGTTAGTCAAGGGCTATATGTACGCCGCGCTGGCCGCGGGCAAGTTCGAAGAGCAGGTCAAAGCGCTCAGCGATGATGCCCTGAAGGCTAAAACATCTGAATTTAAGCAGCGGCTGGCGGACGGCCAGCGGGCCGACCAGATACTGCCCGAGGCCTTCGCCGTCGTGCGAGAAGCCGCCCGGCGGTCGGTCAATATGCGGCACTTCGACGTGCAGCTTATCGGCGGTAACGTGCTGTTTGACGGCAAAATCGCCGAGATGGCGACCGGCGAAGGCAAGACGCTGGTGGCAACGCTGGCGGCATACTTAGTTCACCTGACGGGCCAGCATGTGCACGTCGTGACCGTCAACGATTACTTAGCCAAGCGCGACGCAGAATGGATGGGGCCGATTTATCGCGCGCTGGGACTTTCCGTCGGCGCGATTCAGGCGGATATGGATACCACCGGCCAAGAACGCAAAGACCAGTACGCCTGCGATATCACCTACGGAACCAACAACGAATTCGGCTTCGATTACCTGCGCGATAATATGAAGATCTCGCTGGAACACATGGCACAGGGACCGCTCGAATACGCGATTGTCGATGAGGTCGATTCGATTCTGATTGACGAGGCGCGGACGCCGCTGATTATCTCAGGCCCGGCGTTTGACGATACGACACGCTACAAAAAGGCCGACGCCGTTGCCCGACAGGTCATCCAGATGCAGAGTGCCTACGACCGGCTCAAAAAGAGCATCGACCAGGCCCAAAAGGATGCGGCAAATGCTCACGGCGAATTGTCGGAGGCCAAAAAAGCCAAAGACCATCCGCGTATGGAAAAGGCCCAGCGGGTCATTGAGCAGACGGAAAAACAAATTGAGCAGGACAAGCCGCGTCTGGAAAAAATGACGCAGTATTACGAGGTGGAGCAGGAACACAAGGCGGCGCATCTGACGCATGATGGCATCGGCGCCGCGCAGGACCTCGCGGGTGTAGGGTCGTTCTTTACCGGCTCGAATATGGACTGGCCGCATTTACTGGAACAGGCGCTGCGGGCGCACGTGGTCTATGAGCGTGAGAAAGAATACGTCGTGATGGATGGCAAAGTCATCATCGTCGATGAATTTACGGGGCGATTGATGCACGGCAGGCAGTGGTCGGACGGCCTGCACCAGGCGGTCGAGGCCAAGGAAGGCGTGCAGGTCAAGGAGGAGACGCAGACGCTGGCGACGATTACGCTGCAGAATTTCTTCAAGCTGTACGAGAAGATTTCGGGCATGACCGGTACGGCCGCAACGGAAGCCGAAGAATTTATGAATATCTACAAGCTGGACGTGGTGACGATACCGACGAATAAGCCGTGCATCCGCGACGACCGCGAAGATATGATTTATAAGACGATGCGCGAAAAGTTCGACGCCATCGTGGAGGAGATTTACAAAACCTGCAGCGCGGGGCGTCCGGTGCTGGTGGGCACGGTGAGCGTGGAAAAAAGCGAAGCGCTGTCGGAGGCGCTGAAGAAACGCTACGGCGTGGAACATGAGGTATTGAACGCCAAGCAGCACGCGCGGGAAGCGACGATTGTGGAAAAGGCCGGGTGGCAGCATACGGCGCGGGACGGTTCAACGCGGGGCAACGTGACGATTGCGACGAATATGGCCGGCCGTGGAACGGATATTAAACTGGGCGAGGGCGTAGCTCAATTGGGCGGGCTGCACGTGCTGGGCACGGAACGGCACGAGGCAAGGCGGATTGACAACCAGCTTCGCGGTCGATGCGGTCGTCAGGGCGACCCGGGGTCGAGCAACTTTTTCCTGTGCTTTGATGACGACCTGATGAGCATTTTCGCACCGGAAAAGACCGTCAAGTTTCTGTCATTCATCGGCTGGCAGGAAGGCGAGCCGATTTTTCATCCGAGCATCAGCCGGGGCATCGCCAACGCGCAGAAAAAAGTCGAGCAGCGGAATTTTGAAATTCGCAAGAGCCTGCTCGATTACGACGAGGTGATGGATTACCAGCGGAAGATTTTTTATTCGCGCCGGCGCAGCGTCCTGGGAGGACGGAACCTGCGGGCAGTCATTGAAGAAATGCTGGAGCAGACGGTCGAGCAGGCCTGCAAGACTATGCTGGCCGCGGATTACCCGTACCAGTGCATCGCGGAATGGGCCAAGATGGAATTTGGCGTGGAGATTGAGCTTCGAAGATTGCGCGGGATGGAGGCGGATTACATCGAGGAGATGATCCGCGAAGAAGCAAAGAAGGCCGTGGAAAACACAATCTCCGTTTCGCTGGGAGAATATCTTGAGGATTACGAAGACCCGAAGACGTGGAATATCGACGCGCTGACGCGGTGGGCGATGAGCGCCTTCGGAGCCAGCGTTTCGGCAAGCAAGCTGCGGCAGATGAAGGCCGAGGAAATCGAAAAATTCCTCGTCGAGGCGGCATGTCAGCAGGTGGATAAAAAAGACGCATCCCGGCTGAAGGATTTTCTGGCCGAGGATTTTGCCATTCGGACATTTGTACAGTGGGCGCAGACGAAATTCACCGTAGCGATAAAGACGGAGGATTTGAAGGACACGCCGACGCCGGCGATTCAGAAAAAGCTGCTGGACTCGCTGGAGCAAAAGTATCAGCAGCGCGAGATAGAGTACCCCATCGAATTCGCGATGAGTATGGTGTTTGGTCCGCAGGGGCCGAATGTGTATGGCTTTTCGGCGATGGCGGACTGGGCAAACCGGCGATTTGAGACGCACCTGACGGCCGAACGCCTCGGCGAAATGAAGCCGGAGGCGATTTACGAAATGTTGCTGGCGGAAAGTAAAAGCTGGCACGAGGCCCGGCCGGCGGCTTTGGTGGAACAGTACGCCAACGAACCCGCCGACAGAATCGCGGCATTCGCCAAAGAACGCTTCGACGCCGACATCGCACTGGCCGAACTGGCGGAGCCGGCAAAGGCGAAAGAAAAACTGTTGTCGGCCGGGCTGGAATTTTTCCGCAAAGAGCTTGCCGACCTCGAACGCTACGTCCTCGTGCAGATTTTCGACACGGCGTGGAAGGACCATCTTTACGCGATGGACCACCTCAAGGAAAGCATTATGCTGCGGGCCTACGCCGAAAAAGACCCGAAGATTGAATACAAGCACGAAGGCTACCGGATGTTCCACCAGATGCTGCAGGGTATCGCGGAACGGGTGACCGATATCATTTTCAAGGTGCGCCTGCAGGCGGGCGAACGAACACGCAATGTCTGGGGCGGCGGCCGGGCCAGCCACGACCAGGCCGGACAATTCGAAATGGCCCAGCGCCAGCGCGCCGCGGCGATGGCCCCGCAGGGCGAACAAAAAGTCAAGACCATCAAGCAGGACCAGCCCAAAGTCGGCCGCAATGACCCGTGCCCGTGCGGCAGCGGCAAAAAATATAAAAAATGCTGCGGAAAGAACGGGTAATAGGAAAGGAAAAAAACATGCCAAAATCCAATACACCCTGCCCTAATCATCAGCATCATCTATGCCAACTGACCGGCAAAGGACTGCATAAGTCCGACCCGGAGAAGTATCACGCGCTGGTGCAGAACCCGGAATTTGTCTGTAAGAGCTGCGGCCGGGTGGCCGCCAAAAAAGACAATCTCTGTACGCCGGTCAAACTCGGCACGTGGGATGAATAATTTCCCCGCCCCGATGATTTCACTCACCAAACCCGAAGGCAGCTAAGCGGGCAGCGTTCAGCGTACTGGAAAAGTTATCCACAAATGGCTTAATGGGTTTGTTTGGGTTTGCTTTTTTTGGGTGATTTTTAGATTAGTCCTTTCCGTGTAATAAGTTATCGATTTTTAAATTGGGTTTGCTTTTCCAAAAAATGATGGTGAACCATTTTTTGGATATCAAAAATCAAAGTGCAAAAATCAAAATTAAGGAGTCGGCAGGGCCGACGGCTGAAATAAGCGGATTCCTCACCCGCAAGGGGTTCGGAATGACGAACAAGATGCGGAGTTTTGCTGCGCGAGATCGCGAGTTGCAAGTGATTGGCGGCGATGATTTTAAGCAATTTTATTGTCATTGGTTTTTTCATATTTGGGTTATAAATGGGTTTATATTGGGTTTTTAGGAGCAGTTTTTTGACCCCTGTTTGCAGTGGATGCGCGCGGCATCCGCGAGATGCCACGCAAAGGCAAAAGGTAAAAGTAAAAAGGCAAAATTAAGGACCCGCCTTAGTTAAAACTTCCGTCTTCGTTAAAACTACGACAGGACGAGACGGCGGGGCAGGCGGCCTGCGGCCGGGCTGATCTTACACAGTACTATGACACGTCATACTCCTTCAAAAAAGGTCCATATTTTTAGTTCTGAGTTTCTGGATTCCGGCCTTCGCCGGAATGACAGAACCACGAGGCGCAAAATAAGCGCCTCCTATATAGGGGCTGGACTTGCGTGCCGGTGTCGAAAATTCGTGATTTTTGCGGGGCGAAAAAACTGTAAGTCTTTATGTGGAATGGGGTTAAAAATTTGTGGAATTTCTAAGGATAGCAGGATAGTGAAATCGCAATTGTGTTAAAATAACATAAACCACAGATTGACGCAGATTGTCACAGAGAGAAAAAAGGGAGAAGGCAAGAGACAAAAGGTGTGTAGATATACAGGTATGCAGAGATGGAACAAAGACAAAGGGCAAAAGTTAAAAATCATCCGTCGTCGCTAAAGCTATGACGGACAAGAAAGGCAAAATTGAGGACAGTCTATAAGGCTGGACTAATTAAAAAAGGTGGGGGTACCACGAAAAACACGAAAAGAAAGCGGGATAGGACTAATGGGTCTAATAGGTCTTATGGGTGGGGAATTGAGAATGCAGAATTTAGAATTGAGAAATCAGCAGTATAAACCATGGATTAACACCGATTTTTTAACGCTAAAGACGCAAGAGGTGCAAGAGACGCAAGGAGGGGGAAAAAAGCAAAGACAGTCCTGATTGTCCGGAAAAAGAAAAATAGAGGGTTGTCAAATCGCAGGGGGATTGTATAATATGGGCACATCAGCAACGGGCGAAACGCAGGTATATAGGTATGCAGGGATACAGGGAGAAGAAATCCGCCGGGAGGCGGGGCTAAAAATTGACGATTGCTGATCCTTCTTCGCACAAGGCTAGGAAGGACAGGTTTTTCGATTGACGATTGAGGATTTTAAAATTGAAGAAAATAAAAGGCCCGGTTGATTCTTTCGGCTCCGCTCAAGACAGGTCCGCTCAGGGCGGAGGAAATTGGGCGGAAAATATCTGACACCTTAAATTACCTTAGACAATTTGGGCATAATTGTTGGATTTTTATATACTTGGACAAAGCCGCTTGATATTCGTACCAGTCCGCATCTACAGCATTTAAAACAACAGGAGCAAATCGGCTTTGCATGGCAACTGCAACAAATTTCCGATCATTGGGATCAAATAGTGCCAAAGACGGATCATCAGGAAATTCTTCATAAGTTCGATGTTCATTTTTTGTAATAACCACTTTCTCGCAGGTATCATTCGCCTGCATGCAAAACAATTCCTTGAAAAATAAGTCTCCTACACCGGGTTGCCCTGAGTGACTTAAGTGTTTTCGATATTCCCCAAGTATTTCGCCCAATTCATCTATAACGATTACGCCTGAAATTTCACCTTTAAGTATGGCAACACACTCTTTAAGTATTTGTATGCACTTTGATATGCAACGTGCATCCGCCTGTGGGCAATCTCTCCCGTTGGCAGCTACACATACATTTGTATCAATGACATAAGCTTGCATAAGCATTATTTGGGGCTCTCGGTGGTTTTTCTGTTTAGCTGAGCTTCCTGACGAGCTGCCACCTCACCAAACTGATCCCCAAAGAAATCTTTTGGCCAATTTACAATATTCCCCACTAAATCAAAGTTCAATCGCGTCAAGTTTGAGCCTGCCTGGCCTGTTTCACAAAAATAAAGTGATACTTTGTCCCTGTTTACTTTATTCTCTGCGAGTCTTCTTTGCAGTCGATTTAACAAATGCTCACTATGCGATTCCAATATAATCTGGATGTCTCTGTTTTTCATAACATCAATAAACACATCTGCCAATCCCATTTGAACAGATGGGTGCAGGTGAATTTCCGGCTGTTCAAGCAGAATGGTTGAATGCTCCGGCACATAATAACACATGACTAATACCGGCAATACCTGCGATACTCCAAAACCAACATCTGTGATCAATACTTCCGAGCTTTGGGAGCTTCTCTTGACTTTAACCTGATAAAGATTACTGCCGTCTGCGATCCTCTCCACCTTAAAAGAATGGATCAACCCTAATTTTTTCAGCCAGAAAGCAACTGATTCCTCAAGAGATAGTCTTTCGCGACCACGGCCACGAGAGATGTATTTGCCTTTTTCTCTTGCAGCCAGAATAGCATCAACAACATATTCCCCTTTGGTCCCCATATCATAGGGAGTTGCACCCTTGAAAGTGTAGTGACGTTTAGGAAATTCACGAAGGGGTCCCAGATAATAGATTCCTTCCAACATGTTCGTTAATGCCAACTGAAGATCTGAAACAAAACCGGCATTTTGATAGTACGAATTAACTTGATCAGGAAATCGGTAGTATTTTAACGGAGAAGGCAGAGCCCATGCCCTTTGTCTGACTCGTACAAACTCGAAGTCGGAACCATTAGTTGTTTTGAATACAAGAACATATTCTCCCGGCTTATCAGCTTTTTCTTTCATCCCAAAAGTATTTCCTTCGAGGGAATATTCCATTTCGGGAACTACTAATTTTGATTTTTCATGAGCTATTATTTTTGATTTGAAATATAAACGAGTTCCCTCGGCCAGTTTTTTGTTTTTGTTACTGATAGTAATAGCATTTTCTATGATTAATTTATCTTTGCGTTCCCACGAGATTGAAAAATCAAGTGCATTGGATTCATCATGGCCATAAATTACGTCACGAAAGCTCCCAAGATTCGTCTTGGAATTCTCATTGCCAAAATCTAAGACGAGTTTTCTGTCCTCAGATTCTGCGGTTTGCTTGAGCATCAACAAAAACTGCAAAATACTGCTTTTGCCGGAACTATTAGTTCCAAATAATCCCGTCAGGGGTGCAAGCTGCATTTTGCCTATGTTTTTCCATGACTTGAAGTTTTTGACTGTTAATTCCCTCAGCATCTTTACGCCTCATCAAAAAGATTAAAGCACATTATTCTTCCTTTTTTGTACCATGTTAAATTATATATTTCCCGTCCTAATTCCGCAACCTCAAAAAATCTTCCAAAATTCATAAAATAACCGGCAAATTTTCT
Source organism: Planctomycetota bacterium (assembly GCA_016873215.1). Taxonomy (GTDB): domain Bacteria; phylum Planctomycetota; class Phycisphaerae; order Sedimentisphaerales; family Anaerohalosphaeraceae; genus Anaeroglomus. The sequence continues at coordinate 1,121 of VGXU01000005.1, read as the reverse complement.
CTTGTAAAAAAATAGGGACCGTAAAACTGCCGGACAAGTCCGATTAATTGAGTAACTTTTTCTTATATTGTCTGTCACCAGTTTCAAAACGGCACGATTATTCAAAGCGGATGTCGGTGAGGACGAACTGGAGGGAACTGGTGCCGTTGAAGGTGTTCATTTGCGGCTCGTAGGCGACATCGAAGGTGTCGGCTTCAAGGATGTTCTTTTCGAGATGTCCCATATCGAAGCCGATACAGCGGACGGACGCGGAGCCGTCGGTAATCGCCACCTGCAAATGCTCGTTTTTGGCGCCGACCCGCCGGGGCGGCGCGATGCGGCGGACGCCGGGGGTGGCGAAAATCGGCCGGGGGTTGCCCTGCCCGAAGGGCTCAAGCCAATTCAACTCTTTCATCAGGCGGTCGGTGAAATCACGGATGGAGACTTCGGCTTCAATCTCCATAGCGCTTTCCGTCAGGCCGGGCGGCATCTGGCTGCGGGCGTAATTTTCGAATGCCTCGGTGAAGGCGGGAATTTTGGCCGTCTCGATGCGGAGGCCGGCGGCCATTTCGTGTCCGCCGAAGCTGACGAGGTGTTCGGCGCAGGCGGCAAGGCCGGCGTAGAGGTTGAATCCTTCGACGGAGCGCGCGGAGCCGTGGCCGATGCCGTTCTGCGTGGAAATCATCACCGTGGGGCGGAAAAATTCGTCGATGATGCGCGAGGCGACGATGCCGATGACGCCGCCGTGCCATTGGCCGTCGCACAGGACGATGGTTTTGCGGTCGGGGTGATGGAGATTGTCGGCGATGATGCGCTGGCGGGCCTGCTGGAAGATGTCGCGCTGGCATTTTTGCCGCTGGCGATTCTGGTCCTTGAGATACTGGGCGATTTGCCACGCCCGCACCTGGCTGTCGGTGGTGAGCAGTTCAACGGCGAGGCGCGCGTGTCCCATTCGCCCGGCGGCGTTGAGCATCGGGGCCAGCCGGAATGCAACATCGTAGCTATTGGCGCCGGCGTTTTGCAATTGAGCGGATTCGACCAGCGCGCGGATGCCGAGGAGTTTCGATTCAGTCAGGGCACGCAGGCCGAATGCGGCGATGATGCGGTTTTCGCCGCGCAGGTCAACGACATCAGCGATGGTT
>VGXU01000004.1 GCA_016873215.1 Planctomycetota bacterium | reverse complement strand
CCTTGAAGGTCGCTCCAAACTGTCTGCGTTGTGTCATAATTCATACATCCTTTCTTCTTTGATTGCCGACTGAATTATACCACAACCACTATCTTATACCCTGGTACTAAATTCGGGGAGTATTATAAATCCGCTTTTTCCGAGTTGCTGGACGGCTTACGCACAATGGCTGAAGGAAAAACCTATCTTTGTTCCAAAATTTCCAAAGTCGTCTTTGCGGACTATATTAACTTGCTGACCAATCCGAGAACTGAGGCGCTGGATGGCCTGACCTGCCGGGAGCGGGAGGTTCTTCAACTCGTAGCCGAAGGGCACACGACCAAGGACATCGCTAAAGCCCTGCAATTGAGCCGTAAAACGGTGGACTCCCATCGCGAACACATTATGGAGAAACTCGGTATTCGCAATGTCGCCAGCCTGACCAAATACGCCATTCGCGAAGGCCTGACCACTCCCTGATATGGTTTTTTTCTGTTTTTTGCCTTAACAATGGTTAGGGTATAATCCGCAGCCGTCTCAACCGGACAATTCCATGTGGAATGAGTGTGCATCAAAAAACATGGAAAATCCCCTTTTTTTGTGATGTATTTTAAGGGTGGCTTTACTGCTCTTTGAATAATAAAGTTAAACATTTTAAGACAAAAACCATCGTCTGTCATTCCGGACTTGAGCCGGAATCCAGAGCGATTCAGACTGGATTCCCGCCTTCGCGGGAATGACAAATTATGTTAAGCTATTTTTTCAATCGCCAATAACATTATGCATAAAAGAAATGGTTATGCCGCCATGCTGGGGCTTCTGATTGTCATTGCAATCGGAATGCTGATTTATTTTCTGATGGCGAAGGCTATCTTCGGCCCGGCCCGGCAATACATGGACCGCCCCACCAAACCCGAAGACCGTCCATGGCAAATGGAAGACCTCTTAGTGCCGGAAAATCAGATTATCCCCGTACCCAAAAAAGGACAGCCTGAATTACTCGAACCCGTCATACTCACCGCTTATGTGCAGCGCAACAAGGCGCCGCGAGGCTCCGTCAAAATAACTTTCGGCAAAGACTGTCGTGTCAATGCCGTCTGGTCCACACAATACGAATACGAAAAAAAAATCTGTTCTCTGCAGGCTCAAATGAAAGGCAATGTGGTTCCGTCAAAATTGTATTCGGATACAAATGGCCAGGAGGACAAGACACGCTTGTTCTTCATTGCCAAAGGACCTTATACACAAATCACGCGAACCGCCGATAATCTGTCGCAAACGGAAGAGGGAACCGCTTACATCCTCGGCTGGCTGCGTCCCGACAATACTGCCGCCGGCACAATCACCATTACGACCGACCAAAGCTGGTCGGCATTATATCCTTTCCAAACCGTTATTCAAACGCCGGCGGCGACAAATTAAGATACACAAACCATTGCATCCGCAAGGCGGCTCATTACAATATACAAACCACTGAAAAGGATTGCCGCGGATGAAAAAACAAGTTGTGAATGCGTCAGGACCGTGGGAATTTCGGGAGTTCCCCGAAACGGCCCGGCGGATGAGCGACCTCGAAGAAGGCCGCTGGCCGGCAACAACGCAGCCGCAATCTATTTTTCTCAGTCTTGCCGAGGCGGGCATTCTGACGCTTTCGGACTTGTACGCCCAGCCGCAGGCTTTCGGCTGGGTCAGCCGGCAGGCCTGGGTGTATCGCACACAATTCAACCTGTCGCAGGAACATCTCGCCGCCGGCCGTGCGGAACTGGTGCTGGATGGGTTGGATACCGTCACGCAAATCTGGCTCAACGAAAAACTACTCGGTCGAACTGAAAATATGTTCATCTCGCATCGTTTCGACGCCGGCAAGTGGCTCCGCCCGGGACGAAATAACCTGATGATTCAATTTCAGCCTGCCGAAGAATATGCTGATAAACTGGCCCGTCGGTACGGCAAGGCCGACGACCCTTCCGATTCGCCGTCCCGGGCGTACCTTCGTAAAGCTCAATACCAATTCGGTTCAGCAATGGGGCCGGCGCTGCCCGGCTGCGGAATCATTGGCCCAATACGGCTGGAATTGACGCCCATCGCCGATATTCAGGATATCCATCTGCGGACGATTGACTGCAATGAACGTTTTGCGGATATTCGCGCCGCTGTAACCGTCCGGCCAACGGAACAGTACTGCGATAAAAACCTGCGATGTGTTCTGCAAATTAAAGGCGACAAAGCTGAACTTCCGCACACCCTCGACTTCGCCCCCCGGCAGGACCGGCTTTCCACAGTACTTCGCATCGAAAATCCGGTTTTATGGCAGCCAATAGGATACGGCCGGCCCTATCGCTACAACGTCCGGGCGGAATTGTACTGCGGGAATGATCTTCTGGATACACGGGAAATACCTTTTGGCATCCGCACGATGCGAATCTCATACCCGCGCGAATCGGAATCGGATGGAATTTCCCTGGAAGTCAACCATCAGACCATCGAAACCAAAGGCATCCACTGGATTCCCCTGGGGCTCATCCGCGACGGCAATGAACAGACAAAAAAAGAAAAACTTCTGCACCACCTGGCTGCGGCAAACATCAACTTGCTTCGAATCTGGGGCGGTGTTAATTACGAAGACGGCGCTTTTTATGATTTATGCGACCGCCTGGGGATTCTGGTCTGGCAGGAATTAATGTCCGTCCCGCCCTGCTTTGCCGACAAGGTTTGGTTCACCGAGCAGTTTCAACAGGAAGCCGAACAGGTCGTTCGCCGATTGCGTAATTACGCATGCCTGGTCGGCTGGAGCGATAATCACCGGACAGACAACCCGCTCACCGGACGATCGGCCAAAATAAAAAATGCGGATGCGATTTTTCAAAAAACACTGCCGGAATTGCTCAGCGAATTGGATCCGGATCGGGATTATATGCTTGCCACGCCCCTGCCCAGGCATGGGAAAAACAAAGATTTCTCCGCCGATACAATTGACCGCCGAGATATGTGGAACAGCCTGGAGTTCACGGATAACGCCGTATTCCCCGCCCTGCCTTGCACGGAAACATTGCGGATGACGTGCCGAGAGGAAGAAATTTTCCCCGGCAGCCGCCAGGTTGAAAACCAAAATTACCTTGAGGGGGGATTGTCCCGGACAGCCCGGCGCACGAGTGACCTTTTTGCCCCTCCTCAAACAATCGAAGAACAAATTTATCAAAGTCAGGTCGCACAGGCACGAACGGTGAAAAAAGAAATCGAATCCATCCGGATTCAAAAAAATTCGCATGGAGGTCTTATCCCCTGGACGGCCGGGCAGTTCTGGCCGGGAATGGGGTTTTCGATGATGGATTTCGCCGGAAGACCCAACGCCATGTATTATTACGCCGGGCGTGCTTTTACCCCTGTTCTGATTTGTCTGACGGGCAAAAAAGACCCGCAAACTGGCAAGTCGCTCTCTTATTCAGATGCAGCCATCGTCATCAACGATTGGTCCGAACCCCTGACGGGCAACGCGGTATTTGAACTTCTGGATATGAAAGGCCGACTGCTGGATGCCGGCAAATTGCCGATTGCCGTCGGGCCGTATTCCAAAAGTACGGCCATTTTTCTTCCGCACGCGTTTTTAAAGCCGACATTCCCGGAAAAAAACATACTTCGTCTGGTGGTTGTCACGGATAACCAACTTATGTGTGAAAATCTGTACTTGTATGTTCCGGATAAATATGCGGCGTTCAAACACATGGAAATTGACCTGGCTATCCATCCCGTAAATGAAAAAAAAATTCTGCTGAGCCTGAAAAGCCGGTATTTTGTGAAAGACCTGGAAATCGCTCACTCCCGGCAAGCGCATCTTGGCGACAACTTCTTTGACCTTCTGCCTGGGCGGGAATATAAGGTCATGGCGGATTTCGCCGAACCGATTCCCCGGCTCGACACGCCTTTTGTCCTGCGGTCGGTCTGCGGTATGAAATAAAAAAAGCCGCCTAAAGGCGGCTTTTTTAGACTCTCTGTTTTCGGCGTAAATGCGCTAAAATCCACCGCCAACATTATAAGGCCGCGTTGTCATTCCTGGCTGCATGCCGCCTTCCATACCAGGCATCATCATCCCTTCTGAAGGAATTCCACTGGTTTTGAGCATTTCCGATTTGACGCCGGCATATTCCGCAGTCATCTCTTTTGACCAATATTGCTTCTTGGCCGCCAGCGTTAAAATCTGATTGGCGTTATCAATACATAACATCCACGGTACAGTACGCTGCCGCACGCCGACGCTGGACCAGTCGCTTAACATTTGAACATCCATCAGCATATATTCCGTCGAATAATCCACCAGTGTGGATTGCTGGACTCCACCAAGATCCATTCCCCGGGGATTCATTCCTGGATTCATCATCATACCTGCTTCCATACCGTCGATAGCGGCCTGGGGTTTGGATTCCATCGGCTTTCCAATCATCTGACCGAAATGAACCTCAAATGTTTCAGTATGCCATTGTCCCATATGATACTTATAAATTTCCACGCTGGCACCCGTTCCATCCGCCAGCACATCCATGGGAAACATCTGCAGCATTTTGGGAATCGACACGGATTCAGGAAGCCCCGTAACCGGATTGAGAATTTCCGCATAAGCGCTCCAGAGAACCACATGGTTTTCGTACGCTTTGCTTTCCGGAGCAACCCAGTCTTTTCCGGCAATCGGATTAAACACGCCGTAACGGATGCGATATTGATAGGTAGCCCCGGCAACCGTGGTATCATCATGAATCCAGACAATTATATCTTTTAATGTACCCAATTTAGACTTGTCTGCAAGCGCTGCCGCCGCGGCATCCCGTTCCACATCCTGAACGGTTCTTGCCGCTTTCACCGGCCTGACCGGCGTCGGGGGCATCATCCCCGTCGGGGACATCATCCCTTCACCCATCATTGGATTTTCCCCTGCTCGGACGCCTCTGCGGGGCTGAGTCTGCTGCTGAGGCTGAGGTCTGTTGGCAGCGCCGGCACGATTTCCACCCTTAGCGGACTCTTTCTCTCGAAGTCGTCGTTCCCGTTCCTCGCGAAGCTTTTTCGCCTCTTCCTCATCACTGATTTTCTGATATTCTTCATAGTATTCCGGCGGCAGCCATTTCTGCATGGACAAAAAATCGTATGGACTCGGCTGGAGGATATCTTTCATCACGGCAAAATCTCGGCAGGAATTCATAAACATCGCAACATTACCGTAAGTCATTTGTTCGGTCGTCAGGGGAATATCTTTAAACATCTTTTGATAGGGATCAATGCGGGTAAAAGGAACCGTCTGCCATGGCCCCCACGAACCATCGGCATTTTGAACACGGCGCTGCATCTCAATGCGAGCCGGCACAGGTTCAGCATAGGTCGGGTCTCTCCATTGAGGCTTCAGCCGCGGCCCCATAAAGCTCTGACGAAAATTATTGTATAATGCCTGCAGATTCAAATGCGCCGAAATGGTGACCAGATCGAGGTCTGCCGCTTTAGAAGCAACCGTTGAATAAGGAATCTCCGGTGTCACATCCTCTGTCGGCATCCGCACGGTCCCGCGAATGGAAGCAACTTTTACAATGTCCATCGCCGGAATCTGCGGAAGAACATAGATTCGTTTTTTTTCGGCTTGACCTCCGCCCGGCAGGGGCCAATTGGCTGTAATGGAAAGCTTGGGCATCGCGCATCCCAGCCAATTCAAAAATTCGGCGGCCTTATCCTGAACATAAGGATTCGCCTTCGCCATGTCCCGGTCCTGAAGTTTATTCTCAATCTGTTGTGCCTGAAGTTTATTCTGCACATCAATCTGCGAAGGACTGACTTTCTGATTACTTACTTTCTGGCCGTAAGGATTGCTCAGAACAAAGGCCCAAAGCAGATACACAGCCAGCAATCCCGCCAATCCCAGAATTATCTTGTCGAGATACTGATCCGCAAAATTTCCTTTTTTCTTACTCATTTATCTTCTTCCCGCATGTTCCTGTTTTGCAATCCCGCTTTTTTATTCATATCCTGCAACTAAAGTTTAACGGAGATTCATCCGATTTAACTGCCGCCGGGCTGGAGGCCGCCGGCACTCTGAGTCTGAATTTTCTTAATCGGCTCCGGCTTAATCATATCATACGCCTGACGAACAAAAAGATATTCACAAACCAGATTCAGCCGAACAACCGCATTGGGGCCATATCGATAATAGGTATGAAGGGCATCTTCTTTTATCACCGGTTCAACATGAAACCGCAAAATGGTAATCTGATTATGACTGGCAGTTTCCTGTTTTCCTTTCGGGTCAAATTTTTCAAAAAAAGTGTGCGATTTGGCACTGCAAAGTTCTTTCATAAACGACATGACAGACTTCGAATCGACCACCACCGATACGGCGAAATGAACCACATCAACATTGTTATCACAAATACGCCCCGTCCACGATACCGGCATAAAAACGCTTCCTCTCTGGACGTAGGCCGGAATATCCTCCTGTTGTCCCCCCACTCGACCTGATTCCATCCGTCCCACTCCCATCATCGGCATATATTCCATCCCCTCCGTCATGGTTGATGGCATCACCTCCACGAAACCATCAAAACGAACGCCAAGAAATCTTTTAACCGGGGATTGAGAAACTTTCGTCGAACCGCTGTTCAGCGATTCAATCGTCCCTATCACATCCTCATAAATCCAGTAGGCCGTCTGAGAATACCAGCAATCCTGCAAAGCCTTCTCTTTGGATTGATAGGTATATTTATCCCAAAACGCATACCAGCTGAAAATCGCAGGATTGGCATAGACGGGAATTTCATCCGCCCGCTGCAGACAGAGCGCATCCACCATCGCATTTTGAGCCACACCGAGTGTCGCCGGCGGGGCGGCATATTCTCCCATACCCATAGCGGCACCTCCGCCCTGCCCGGTGCGGCTGCGAATCTCAGCATCGCTGGGAGCGTCCTTGGCACGAATCCGTTCCAGCAGCTTATCAATCGCGGCGCGATATTTACTCCCGAACCTGTTGTAGATTTGCGTCGATTTGTCAACCGGTTCCGGAAAAATCATCGGGTCATAACAGACAAGTTCCCGCAAAGATGTCTTAACGGCCAGGGCGTCCACCTTGTCGGTATCCTCTGCATATTTTTGATAATAGCGTTCCGCCTCGACGACCTGGGCTTCACTGGGCACCTGGCTTATTTTGGTTCGAATCTCGTTCGACACCCGAACACTTTGCGCCATTTTTTTGCTGACGGCCCCCCCGACCAGCAGAGTCAAAACGAAAATGACCCCGGCGGCCAGTAACAGCCCAATGGACGGAAACAGGGAAGAATACTTTTTCAGAGAAGCAAAATTAATATTCTTCAACAAACCGACAAGTTGTTTAATGTCGAGGTTTTTCAGATTAATATTTAAGTTAAGGTTTTTAGCCATATCTTCTTACCTGTAAAAATCGTCTTTTAATCATCCCATTAGCCTGTTTTGTTATCCTTACTGAAACTGACCCGCTGCAGGCGCAGAGGGCATCGGCTGCGTATTCATCATCGAACCCGCCGGTAACTGGATTTGAGGAGCCCCTTTCCAGATAAATTTCGCCTGAATGCGAAACCACGAATCTCGTTCAATAAATTTCTCTTTGCCGAAATCATACTTTTTGCGACCGATGTCTTTTTCGCTCCACTCGGAATTGCCGGCAACATCCTGAGGAGTAATGAAATCGTATGTTTTGCTCATTTCTTCGTCGGTCATTGGATCTACGAGTACCATTTCGGCTGTAATTCTATCCTGGACGCCTATTCCTCCCCTCGCACCACCACCCATCATTTCCGGCATCATTCGTTCCATCACGGGAGCATTAGAAGGCTCGGAGGCTTCGGGGACACGGCGAACCTCTCTGAGAATACCAATGCCGACGGGCTGCTTCGCGCCGCCTGCAGAGGACAGACTCTGCGCCGAAGATGCAATCACCGACTCGAATTCCTCCTTGAAATGCGAAGTATCGTTTTTCCGGAACAACTCAAAAGGAGTTCCTTTGATGATTTTGCCAAGGTTTTCAAAACGGGTAACAATTCCCCATTTTGACGGGTCATTGGCAACCCCTGTCGGATCCAGCAATTCGTTAACCTTTCGATAAGGAGTATATCCTTCAATGAGGACAACAAAACCCGACGGGGGCGCCTCGACGGGAGCTGCCGCCTGCGTACCGCCGAACCCTTCCTGCATCATCATCTCTCCCTCCATCATCATCGACGGAGTCATATTCCCCAGGCCGCCCTGCATCTCCATAGACGGAGTTATGACTTTCGTGGGGTCGGGAAATTGAGCCGCGGGCAAATCCGCGGCATATTCAATCATCACACGCGTAATGAAAACCTGTTTCCGCTGACCGCGGGGAATAGCCTTGATTTCCTGAACAGTGCCTTTTTCAAAGGCTTCAAACAGATCCGCCTGATCGGGAGTATTTTGTGCGTCCGGCAGACAGGCAATCATTTGTTCATTCAACAGCGGAATCATCTCGCGATATTTGAACAAATCGAATTGTTTTTGAATCCGACCGGCCAGCGGCTGACTTTTGGATTTAATGTCTTCCATTTTGCGAATTGCCGCATCCGCCTGGGCAACAGCCTTCGTAACGTCGCCGCGAATGGATTCGTTGGCGTTATACTGTGTCAGCTCTCGAAACGCCCAACCCAGCGACAACAGCGAAACCAGCACTAACACCGCCGCCGCCGCCATCAGCAGTTTCGCCTTTCGATTCCAGGCCATTGCACGGGCGATTTTGCTCGGCAGCAGATTAACGGTGATTTTGGCCTGATCCAGAAGCTGAACGCCCAGACCGTAAACGATTCCAAAATCGCAAATGTTTTCGTGAAAGCCCGCCGCGGAAATGTCGGGGGCGGATTTGAGCTTCTCGAACGAATCCGGCTTGACAACGGCGATACCCAGCGACTGCTGGAGATATTTGGGCAAACCCTGAAGTTTCATCCCCCCGCCCATCGCGATAATCCCTGTAAAACCCTGATCCCGCCCCGGCCCGCTGCTGCCGTAAAATCCCAGACTTCGCTGAAGCTCACCGCTGAGCTCCGTATAGACCGGTTTCATGGCGGTATAAATCTGCCGCATGTATTTGCTCATCGGAGCCGAGCGTTTCAGTTTTTCCGCTTTTTCAAAATTGAGCTTGAATGCTTCGGCAATCGCCTGCGTAAAACTGTTTCCCCCGATTCGAATGCTCCGCTGCCACACACTGTCCCGCGTACAAATCACCAGCGTGGAATTTTCCGCCCCGATATCCAGAATTATCGTCCCCTTGCGGCCGGCGGCGGCAATATCCTTACGGTCATACAGGATATAATTATACATCGCCATCGGCGAAATCTGAACACAGGTCACGTGAAGATTCTCCCGCGTAAAATGGTCCATAATTTCGGCGATGAGTTCGTTCTTGATTGCGAAAATTCCAACCTCCGCGTCAGTACCGCCGTCCGGTGCCTCCATCTTCTGCCAGTCCCATTCGACTTCATTGATGTCGAATGGAATCTGCTGAACGGCTTCAAACTGGATGATTTCAGGAACTTTTTTGGGCTCTACGGGGGGCAGCTTGACAAATCGGGCAAAGCTGTTTTGGCCCGCGATGGAAATCGCCACAGGGTCTTTGCCAATGTCGTTTCGGGACAGGAATTGCCGCAGAGTCTGGGCGATGGCGTTATGTTTTTCCTGAGCGCTGACGCCCGCCGCGGAAAGAATCTTTCCGTGCTCCAGATAATCAAATCCGACGACTTCAATTCCCTCATCCGTCGGCCTGAGTCGAAGGGCCTTGAGAGAACATGTCCCAATATCGATTGCCCAAACACCATGTACAGATGAAGCCATTTGTGCCTCTCCAGGATAAAACTTACCTGTTATTCCGCGCCAAACCGGCAAAAAGTCTTGCTCACTGACCGCATGACCTCGTAGAATAATCGAATTCTATGAAAACTTTTACTATTCAAACACTTGGATGCAAAGTCAACCAGTACGAAAGCCAGCAGATTCGTCAGCATCTGGAGGCTTTCGGATTAAACCACGCCGATCATAGCAGCGCACCCGACCTGGTTGTGGTCAACAGTTGCTGCGTCACCGCAACCGCTTCGGCCAAAAGCCGTCAGGCCGTTCGACGTTTTGCCTCTCGATACCCCGCCCAGACACACATTATCCTCACCGGCTGTCTGGCGGCAGCACCCGGCGACGAGTTAAAAAACCTCTCCGACCACAGCATCCTTTTCGTGCCGGATAAAAATAACCTGCCAGCCGTTTTATCAAGACTGCTGGACCCCGCTGTCGGGGACACACAGTCTTTCCTAAGTAAAACACTAAGTCCAGATAAAATCAAGAATAAAAACCCATTACAGGGGCACCAAACACCGGAAAAATTAGCCCTTTTATCCCGCTACGCAGGCCAGTGCAGGGCATTCCTGAAAATTCAGGACGGCTGCGATGCTTTTTGTTCCTACTGTATTATACCCCAAATCCGGACACAGGTTTGCCACAAAGATGTAAAAATCGTCCTGACCGAAGCCCAAAATCTGGTGCAGGCAGGCCATAAAGAAATCGTCCTGTCAGGCATTTTTCTCGGCGCCTACGGGCAGATTACCGCCCGGCGAAAATACTGGGACCCCCAAAAAAGAAACGCCTTGGCGGATTTATTGGAGCAATTGACAGGGATCGCCGGTCTGGAACGTATCCGTCTCAGTTCCCTCGAACCGGCCGACGTCACCGACCGGCTCCTCGAAGTCTTCGCCAAATACCCCGTCATTATGCCGCATCTGCACCTGCCGCTCCAGTCGGGAAGTCCCGCCGTACTGCGGAAAATGTGCCGGCAAGATACGCTGGACGAGTATTTTGAGGTCGTCGCCAAAGCCAATGCGGTACTGGATCGCCCCGCCATAACCACTGATATTATTGTGGGTTTCCCGGGGGAAACCGAAGAGGATTTTCAGCAGACAATGACCGTCGCAAAACAGGTCGGTTTTGCCAAAATTCATGTTTTCAGCTTCAGCCCCCGTAAAAACACCCCCGCCGCAAAAATGCCCGGCCGGGCCACGCCGGCGGCTATTCACGACCGTTCCACACAACTGCAGGAACTCGACAAGCAATTACAGGAACTATTCCGCCGCCGATTTGAGAGACAAAAAGTACGCGTTCTGGTCGAAAGCCTGCGACCGCTTCAGGGCCGATGTGAACGCTATTTTATGGTCGATTTGGGCCGCCTGCCTAATGCGGCCAAACTCCGCCGCGGCGATGTGGTGGAAACTATCCTGACTGCATAAGGTGAATGGGAAAATCGACAATCGAAAATTGACCGCAATCGAGGGCCGTCCTTTTCAAATCTCAACTTTCGATTCTCGATTGCTCTGCTTTTCCCGCCTCCGGCGGGAAAAACTGGGGAACAGGGATTTGAACCCCGACTAACTGGTCCAGAGCCAGTCGTGCTACCGTTACACTATTCCCCAATAGCAGAATTCAATATACAGCCCTGATTGGGGCCCGTCAAGGCCGAAAAGCCGCAAAAATCGCCATCGGCAGTCCTCTTATAGATATTCTCCCAGTTGACTTAATTCTATTCGTGTGCTTGCGGTAAAGTGCAGTTGGGGCCGTTCCTGTAAAAATTGCAGGTGGATTTTGAATAATTCGTCGTTTAATTCGTCCAGATTTAATGTGTTGTTCGGGCCGAAATCAAGTTTGGCCGGATCGGCGTCGGCGAAGTTTTTGGGGCAGAAGGTGACGGAGTAACCCTGCTGCGGTTCATCATAAAACGCCAGCGGCAGACCCTGCGTCCGACAGATGATCGGCCGGTACGGATAGATGATACATTCGCCCTTGTCGTCGAGATAGCCGCAGGCTTTGGCCGCGTCAAAGGCGGGCTTCGTTATCCCGGCCTGTTTCATTTCTTCAACGATGGAGAAAAACTCTACGGGAAAGACCGTCAGGTTTGTGCAGCATTGGCAGCAGCCCTTCCGGCAGACCATCCTGTCGGCATGGAGCTTTTCCAACTCCGCCGCTAATTTGTCGGTCTGCCGACGAAGCTCTCTATATTGCTGAATTGTTGTTATTGTATTGTCCATAAGTGGTCTCTATTATAGCTGATTATCAAAAGTCTTCCACAATTCGGTTAAATGGGTTTGTTTGGGTTTGCTTTTGTTTTGTGTTTTTGAGATTAGTCCTTTCTTTGTAATAAGTTATCGATTTTTGAAATGGGTTTGCTTTTCCAAAAAATGATGGTGAACCATTTTTTGGATATCAAAAATCAAAGTGCAAAAATCAAAATTAAGGACAGCTTTTCAAGCTGAACTGATTTTACATAATATTATGGCACATCATACTCCTTTCTGGGGCGCAAAATAAGCGTCTCCTATATGGGCTGGACTTGCACGCCGGTGTCGAAAATTCGTGATTTTTCGTGGACTGAAAAACTGTAAGTCTCTATTTTAAAAGGAGTTGAAAATTTATGGAATTTTTCATGATGCAGGGATAGATTCAAGCAAGAAGTTTTTGTGCATCGCCCCGAATAGCTTCGGGTTTCGGCAGCGACCGGCGATAAGTACACCGGATGCCGATTTTTCTTGACACTCCTATCGGTATATTGGTATGATGCGTGTAATTCTGAAGGGGATAATCTCAATATGGGGCGTTATTTAAGGCACAATGTTGCGGCAAGTGTAATATATTTTCAGTCATTTTGAAAGGTTGGGTGTTATGAAAAAGACAAAATTGGTTATCATAATGGCGTATCTTCTGACACAATCCCTTTCGTTAGGAGCGCTCAATGCCTACTTGACACTCGCAGGAGAAATCCAGGGGCCAATTTTGGGCAGTGTTACCCAGGCCGGGCGGGTTGGCCAGATTATGGTCATCGCTTATGGACACGAAGTGTTTACTCCCCGCGATACCACCAGCGGCCTGTTGACCGACGCACGCCAGCATGAACCGCTTCGAATCACCAAGGAAATCGACAAATCGACTCCGCTGCTGATGAACGCATGGTCCCGCGGCGAAGTGATGACAACGTGTGAGTTGCGTTTCTGGACGCCGGGTTCTTCCGGCCAGGAAGTGCAGCATTACACCATTCGTTTGACTGGCGCTCAGATTGTCAGTATCCAGCAGGAAATGATGAACAACAAGTATCCCGAAAATATGCAGCACAAAGAAAGGGAGCATGTAACGTTTACCTATCGAGGCATTGAATGGCTTTGGAATCAGGACGGAGGCATCTCTTTTCTGGATGATTGGCGATATGCCGGAGCGGGCATGATGATTTCGGACTTGACCGGCGATGGCATCGTGAACCTGCTGGATTTGGCCATTTTCGCATCGGATTGGCTTAAGACGACAAGATAGAGGCGACCTGGAGGGGAAATAAAGGGGTCAGGTACATTGTTCGCCCAATTTTCCCCCGCCCTGATCAAAGTCGAACGGGTCTCCTTCTAAAAACTTTCTCTTGTCGCGTCGGCTTGTCTCGCAGAAGTCTTGACGAAAGCAGAAACGCAGTGAAGACGGATATCCTCACAGCCGAGGGTATAATAAATTCAAAAGTTAAAAGGCAAAAGGGAAAATTCTGCGCCGGAATGACAGGATCGATGGGCTAAGAGCCCACCCTACAAATTAAATCGGCTCGCTTCCTTCTTCGCTAAAGCTACGAAGGACAGGTTCGCTTGCCGCTGCTGTCAGGTTTAGCTTTCCATCAGGTCGTTTGCGACGTCCTGGCCGAGGTTTTTGGTGTAGTAGTTATACATCACCTTCGTGCCGTCCCGGCGGACATCCTTCAAAAAGGCAGTTGAGCCGCATTTGATCAGCACCAATACCATCAGGCACGCAGCGACACTGAAGCCTTTCTCCAAAATGAAACTATGACGTGTCGTCCAGCCGGGCTCAGGATTGGCGGCGCGAAGTTTTTCGGCTTTGGGCGCAAAACGCAGGCTGTGTTTGAGCATACACAAGGCCGCGGTATTGGCCCGCGACAATAAATCCAGACTGTGCGCCTGCGATTTAGTCAGTTGTATCGCCAGTTCCACGCGGTGCAGACTCATCAGCCGCCGGCTGCATCGCGGACAATGTTCAATATGACTGCGTAAAAAAGAACCGAAGGCCCGATTCAGCATCAAATCCAATGCGGCCGACAGCTTTTGCCGAACCGCCCGGCAGGGATTGTCATTTTGAGTTTTCATAAACACACCTCATCTTCGCTATTATCCCGCCTCAGCCAGGAAGCCAGCAGCGTCATTGCCCGATGGCGATAGACTCTGACTGTCGCGGTACGAATTCCGATAATTTTTGCCACCTCTGGATATGATAGCTCACCTAAATCATGAAGGATAATAACGTCTGAAAGGTACTCCGGCAGACGCACCACCGCGTCGCGCAACTGGCCGCACAGCAACTGGACATCCAGCTCCATCTCGACAGCGGCGCGGCCTTCCATCGAACGCTCCCGTACAAGATGGGACAAGGCCCTGCTGCGTATCTGCTTGCCGCGAAGGATGCTCAGCGCGATATTGGTTGCCGTGCGGTACAGATAGGCGCGGACATTATCCGGCTTTTGCAGGTCGGGAAGATGCGCGATTCGCAGAAACGTTTCCTGATAGGCGTCGCAGACATCATCATCGTTGCCGAGGATGCGCCACAAGAGATGCACCATGGCCGGGCCATAGTCTTTCATCGCGGCCAGAATCCACATCTGACTTTTCTCAACCACGACACCGGCCAAGCCGAAATCCAGTGTCAAGCTTGCTATTGCCCGAGACTGCGACATAATTCGTGAAAGGTCCTTTCCATGTACCAGGACACACAGACCTCTTATATATTACCCACTTTTTTGCAAAAATTCAAAAAAATCTTGCAATTTCATGTAATACACCGGCTGATAGTGCGTCATTGATATGGAAACAGGATAAATTCTCACATTTTTTCAAGGGCTAAGGTATGGCCGGGAAAATAAATGGACAGGATGTAGCAGGCTTGCTGGATGATATTTTAGCCCGGGCCGTCCAATGCGGGGCAAGCGACATCCATTTCGAGCCAGGTGCGGCGGAAATCGTAGTTAAGTATAGGCAGGACGGGTCTTTACAAAACATTGAAACGCTGCCCGGCTCGGTCCGCGACAACGTCATTTCCCGCCTGAAAGTATTAGGCAACCTGCTGACCTACCGCAACGACATCCCGCAGGAAGGCCGAATTGAACTGGGCGGCAAAGGAGCTTGTGAACAAGTCAGCGATATGCGGCTGGCGGTTTTTCCCACGATTTTCGGACAGCGGGCGGTCATACGAATATTTTACCAGAATTCGCAATTGATGGAACTGGAACAGCTTGGTTTTTCGCCCGCGATTTTTTCGGCACTGAAAGATTTTGCCGGGCAGAATCAGGGCCTGCTGCTGCTGACGGGACCGGCCGGGAGCGGAAAAAGCACGACTCTCGCCGCCCTGCTGCGGCATATTTTGAAGACGTCTTCGGGGCAAAAAAGCATTGTCGCACTCGAGGACCCGGTGGAACGCATTATTGAGGGCGTGACACAAGTCCAGATTCCGCCGCAGGGAGCGATGGATTTTCCGATCGCTTTGCGTTCGCTGCTGCGGCAGGACCCGGAGGTGCTGATGCTTGGCGAAATCCGCGACGCGGAAACTGCACGAATCGCTGTCGAGGCGGGGCTGACGGGACATCTTTTGATGAGCACGATGCATAGCGGCACCTGCTGCGGGGCGATGGTGCGAATGCTCGAGATGGGCATCGAGCCGTATCAAATTACATCGGCGCTGTGTGCCGTCGTGAATCAGCGGCTGGTACGAAAACTGTGCGAGCATTGCAAAAAGTCAACCGGCATGGACGGCATTTATCAGGCTGTCGGCTGCCCGAAATGCCTGCGGACAGGCTATCACGGTCGGCTGCTGACGGCTGAAATGGTGACGATGGACGGCGAATTGCGTAAGGCTGTTTTGACCCGTTCGGATACGGAAACGCTTGAAGCGACGCTGCACCGCCGGGGACATATGACTCTTTTGCAGGACGGACGGCGTCTGCTTTGCAATGGGCTGACCAGCGAAGATGAAATCCAGCGCGTCTGCGGATAAGAAAAAAACAGAGGACATAAACTATGGCATTATTTGAATACAATTCGCTGACGGAATCGGGGCGGCTGATGCGCGGCAACATCGAGGCCGCCAATGTTGAGCAGGCCCGGCAGATGCTGACGGATATGAAGCTCAATATCCAGGAGCTTTCCAAGGTCGAACCCAAATTTACAATCAAAACTTTTGGCCCCGGCGAGTTCCTGCTGTTCAATCAGCAGCTTGAATCCATCACCAAGGCGGCGATTCCGCTGGAAAAAGGGCTTCGCGCCCTGGCGGCGGAGGCCGGTTCGCCGAGGATGCAAATTTTGCTCAACGACATTGCCTCCGAACTGGAAGCGGGCGTTCCCATCGAACAGGCGATTGAAAAACGGCAAAAACAATTCCCGCCTCTGTATGGGATGATGCTGCGGGCCGGCATTAAAACAGGACGGCTCAGCGAAATGCTGGCCTGCCTGAACCGCCATCTTGAAATTGTTCATCGCACCCGCCGGATTATTATGGAGTCTGTCTTGTATCCCGCAGTGATCCTGTCATTGGCCGCGATGATCATTTCCAACGTGCTTATTTTCATCATTCCCACATTTTCTGCGGTTCTGTCGGATATGTCGGACGGCAAAGCACATTTGCCGGTGCTGACAAGGTTTATACTGTTTATCTCCCATTATGTGCTGCATTTCTGGGCGGCGGTTGCGGCGGTGATCGGCGCGGCGCTGATACTATGGTTTGGCCTGTCCAAAACGGCCGGCGGCAGACGAATCCGGGAATCATTCATCCGAAGTATTCCTTTGCTGGGCAGAATTTACAAAAACGGCATTTTGGCCCGGCTGTCTGAGGCGATGGCGATGCTGATTGACAGCGGCTGTCCCCTGCCGGAAAGTTTTCGCTTAGCCGCCGAGGCTTCCGGCAGCGAAAAAACTATGTATGATTCCGTCCTGCTGGCCGAGCAGCTTGAAAAAGGGTATCCGGTCATTGAGGCCGGCGCCGTTTGCCGGACATTGCCGCCGCTGATGCTGTATTCCATTCAACTGGGCGGCCAGCGAAACTGCCTCAAAGAAAATCTGCTTGAACTGGGGCGAATGTATGCCCAGCAGACCTTCGGAATGCAGGCCCGATTGCAGACGATTTTGATGCCGCTGATGATTATCGGCACCGGCCTCATCATCGGTACGATTATTACGGCGATGTTTTTACCCATGGTCAGTATCGTTAAGACGTTGATGTAATATGGCCTTCAATGACATAACCTGTGTTATTTCCGTCATAGCATCAGCTATCGGACTGTTAATACTCTTTCTGTGGTTAGCCCTCAGGCGACCCGGATTGGCATTGACTGGATCATTCATAGCCGGCGCAATTGTTCTGGTCGCTGGCACGTCGATTTTGAATTCGGCCAGCGGTTCATATTGGGCCTTAAAAGCTATAGGAATCACTTTACTGGCTGCTTTTGCTGTGTGGTTTCCTGCCGTTATTCTGTCGCTGAATTTCGTTTCTGTCCCGGATACTCAAAATGATATGCCGTGGTGGAAATTCCTTGCCCGCATGATCGCTTCCATATTGTTCTATTTACTGCTTCTGGCAGGTCTGCTAATCTGTTTCCACGTCATTGGCTTCATTTTCTTTATTTTCTTCATCGTCACAGTGTTTCGTTATCTGGCAACAGCGCGGTATAATCAGGCGCTGGAGTTTGTCTCCACACTGGCGGCGGCAATACGGCAGAATCTGCCCCTGCCCACAGCGCTGCAAACGGCCGCCATCGGACGCAAAGACAAGACCGCCCGCGTCTTTCGCAGAACCGCTCATTGGCTGACACAGGGATATGCTTTGGCCGAGGCCACCCGAAAGGGGTATCCACGATGCCTGCCGGAAGTCGTTTCAACCATTGAATCCGCTGAAAAACTCGGCCAGCTCCCCCAAACGCTGCTGTCGCTGGAAAAAGACCTCGTCAACAACACCGATGAAACCAAAAAAGTCCGTCCCGTACACCCCTGGTATCCGGTGATTGTTATGATTTCCCTCTTCGCCATGACCACCGGCCTGATGGTATTTATTATGCCGACATTTTCAGGGGTTATTTCCGATATGAGCGACGGACGTTCCTCGCTGCCGGCACCAACACTTCTTCTGATTTACATCACAAATCAATTAACACACCCTCTCGCATTTATCATTCTGGCAGGCATCGCGCTGGTCGGCATCGGATTGACAAGTTATTATTATTTCCGCACCCGCGTAGCTTACAAACCGGGACTGTTTCTGAATATCATTGATCGGATACGCTGGTATTGGCCCCTGCAGCGGAGATTGGAGCGGAATATGGCCACGCTGCGGCTGGTGGAAATCCTGCGTCACAGCTTGTCGGCGGGCTGGCCGCTGAACCAGTCCATCGCCGCGGCACTGGGCACAAAAATGAATTGCTGCTTTCAAAAACGTCTCCGCCGATGGCTTGGGGACGTGGAACAGGGACTGGACGCCGCGCAATCCGCCCGCGCCCGCGGGATTGGCACCTCCGTCGCATGGGCGCTGGACGGCAAAATCAATCCGGGTCAGGCGCCGGCGCTGCTGGAAATGCTCGAAGAAACCTGCCGCAACAAACATAACTACCTCGGCAATCTGATTCGTTCCATCATGTGGCCGATTGTGGTTCTACTGATGGGATTATTCGTCGGCTTTGTGGTGTACGCAATGTTTATCTGTCTGGTCCGCATCACTGCCATTGGAAGCGGGTATATCATCCCATGAAAAATCAAATAAAATATCACGGCTTTCTGACCATTGAAGTGGTCACATCGCTGGTTTTGGTTGTCCTTCTGGCGGCGACACTGGCGACAGCGATGCGATTTTACGGCACGGTCAATCGTCTGCAACTGGCCCGTCAGCAGTGCCTGTCGGCCGTACAGGCTCAGCTTGATTCCATTATGATACAGAAAAAACCGATTTCGCAGGATGATATCCGGCGACTCTGGCCGGGCATCACTTGTGTCTTCGAAAAGCATCCCGGACAGGCGGAATGGAAAGGACTGGATTTATACACCGTCACCGCGACGACAAAAATCCGGAATCGGGAAATATCCGTCCGAATGAATCGTTACATTCAACACGGAGACCAATAGCGTGCGTAAAGGGTATATGCTTATTGAAATGATTCTGATAATCAGCCTGCTGGTCGTATTTCTCGCCGTAATGACAGAACCGATGCGGATTCTGCTGGCGGAAATCCCCCGCGGCAATCAAAACTTCCAGACTGCCGCATCGCTCAATCATTTAGTGAACAGTCTGAAAATGGATGTTGAGGCGGCAAAAGAACTGAAGACAGGCGACGACCCCAATTCCCTCATAATCACTGGGAATAAAGGCACGACTTTGTATCGCTTCACGGAAGAGCAGGTCTGCCGCATCGCGGACGACAACCCGGACCCCGCCATCGCATGGACTTTGCCGCAGACACATTTCGTATGGGATGTCAAAAATCCAAACGCCTTGGAAATAACCGGCTGGATAGAAGCAACAATTTCAGGACGCCGCGAGAAAAAGTTTTATAACTCCCATGTATTCTACACCAAGGGATTCGAGCGGGAGCAGACACAATGAACTCCGCAAGACGACAAAACGGGTTTGCTCTGCTGGCGGTTGTGATGCTCATGGCCCTGATGGCATCGGGTCTGATTGTCTGGGCCGCTCAAAGTCATAATATGATAAAAGACACACAAATTCAGACGGCGCAGGCCAATCTCGATAATGCCATCGCCTCCGCCGCCCAATGGGCCGCCGTCAACCGCAGCAAACTCAAAAAGCAGCCCTTACCTCTTGATCTTGTCGCCTTGCAAACCCCCGGGCTGAATTGTCAGTACAGAGTGATAGACCGAAATTCACGCCAGATGAAAATTGAAATTACCGCCGTCAGCAGCAGCCCCCTCTGTCGGACCCAAAAAATAATTCAACTGAATTTATAATCCCGGCGATTTATCCGCTTTTTTTCTCCGTCCCGGCAGATTACAATACCGCCTCATTTCTGTTTCGCTGAAATGAAGAATAAATACGCTATTCTGGCTGGCATTTTGTTGGAAAAACGGGAACTTCGTATCCTTTTTTTGTTTATTTGCTATTGACAACCATAGCATCTATCCTGTTATTATTCATCAAAAAACCCAAAACAACATAAACGATTTTGGAGAAATGATATGAGACGTTTTCTAACTGCCGCTTTGGTTTCAGCCGGTTTTATTGCTCTTTCGGGATGTGCCGTAACAAATCATGAAAAGCTCCTGTTCGATTACCACCAGAGTACACTCAAAAACGGCCTGACTGTCGTGACACTGGAGGATTTCTCCTGCCCTATCGCCGCCGTGCAGGTCTGGTATCAGGTCGGCTCCAAGGATGAACGTCCCGACCGGCAGGGTTACGCCCACATGTTTGAGCACATGATGTTCAAAGGCACCGACCGCGTCAGTTCCAAAGACCACTTTCAATTGATTTATCGCACGGGCGGCTTCTCCAATGCCTATACATCCTTCGACCAGACCGTCTATGTCCAAACCCTGCCGTCCGACCAGCTTGAAATGGTTCTGTGGCTGGAGGCCGAGCGGATGGCTTTTCTTAAAATCGACCAGGACAGTTTCGACACCGAACGCAAGGTCGTGGAAGAAGAATTGCGGATGCGGGAAAACGAGCCTTACGGCAATCTCGACAAAAAACTGGCCGCGATTGTATTTAAGGAACATCCTTATCGCTGGATGCCCATCGGCAACATGGCTCATCTGCGCGCCACCAGCGTTGGCGACCTGCGGGCTTTCTGGCAAACGTATTATGTCCCCAACAATGCAACGCTGATTGTCGTCGGCGCCGCCAAACACAATGATGTCGTTCAACTGGCCGAAAAATACTTCGGCTGGATTCAAAATCGCCCGACACCGCCGCGCGTCACAATACATGAACCCATTCCCGACAAGGCGCAGACAGCAGTCATCGAAAATGAAAACGCCCCCGCCCCGCTGGCCGGGTTTATCTTCCGTACCGTACCGCTGGGTCACAAGGACGCCCCGGCGCTGGATTTTCTGGCCGCGATTCTGGGCGGTACCAACAGCAGCCGCCTCTACCGTGACCTCGTCGCCGAAAAACAACTGGCCGTGCAGACCCTCGCGGAAAACTGGAGCCTTCAGCAGGACGGCGTATTTCTTATCGGTGCGGTTCTGGCGCCCGGCTCCAATCCGCAGCCGGTGCTGGATAAAATCAAAGAGCACATTCAGACCATCCAGGACAAAGGCATTCGCAGTGAAGAACTTGAAACCGCCCGCAACCAGAACCTGCGTTCGGTCGTAACGAGTAATCTGCAAATCGACAGCAAGGCCAGAGTTCTTGGTACCGCCGCCGTCACCGTCGGCGATTTATCATACGCCAATAAAATTCTGTCACAGATTCGCGCCGTCACCGCCGACGATGTGCAGCGTGTGGCTCGTGAATACCTTCCCCTCAACCGCGCATTTGAAATTACCGTCAAGGAAAACGCCGGCGGGATGAAAAACGCCACCAAAGATGATGAATCCGCCGCGGTAGTCGCCAAGCCGGAAAAACAGGCTTCCCTGCCGGGAAGACCCGGCGAAAAACGCCCCGACACATTTCCCGCAAAAGCCCCGCAGGCCAAACTGCAAGCCCCGGATATGGCGATGCACTACTCCGAACAGACTCTTAAAAACGGTCTTAAAATTATGGTCATCCCCAACCACGAAGTGCCTTTTGTGAGTGTCAAATTCGGCCTTCCATTCGGAGCAATGACAGAATCCAAACCCGGCACGGCCAACCTAGCTGCAGAAATGCTGACTCGCGGCACAAAAACTCGCACCGAAAAAGAATTGTCTGATCAGCTTTCCCGTTATGCGATTGAACTCAATGGTTCAGCTTCGATGGATGATGCGCAGGTCAATATGAGCTGCCTGAGCGAACATCTGGAAAAAAGCATGGAGCTGCTGGCTGATACGACAATGAATCCGCTATTTGATACGACGGAATTTGACAAACTGCGAAAGCAAACACTTACAGGGCTGGCTGTACGGGAACAAACTCCCGATTATCTGGCCGAAAAAGAATTCGCCCGCCGTCTGTTCGGACAGCATCCTTATGCCCGCACCGTCGAGGGCGAAAGTAAAGATATCGAAAAACTCACCGCCGATGATTTAAAAAGCTGGTGGATTCAGTACGCCCGCCCGGATAAAACCGTTTTGACTTTTGCCGGGGATGTGAATACTCAGAAAGCCGTCGTTCTGGCAGAAAAATACTTCGGCGGGTGGAAAAACGACACTCCGCCGGCGGAAGCGAAGCTGCCGGACTTTCCGAAGGAACAGAAGACGCAGATTTATCTTGTGGATTATCCCGGCAGCGCCCAGGTCCAGATTCGCGTCGGCTGCCGTTCGATGACCCGCAAAGACCAGCCTGATTATTTTATCAGCCGTGTGGTCAGCAATTATTTCGGCATCTCGTTCAACAGTTGGGTCAACACAATCCTCCGTGAACAGAAAGGCCTGACGTATTCAGCGTTTGCGAATTATACCGCGCAGCGACAAAGCGGCTATTTTGAGGTCAATACGTTCACAAAGAATGAATCCGTCGCCCTGGTCATCCAGACCATTTTCGATTTGATCGGCCGGCTGCGTAAACAGGAACCCTCCGTCAACGAACTAACCGACTCCAAACAATATATCGCCGGCTCTTTTATCCGCCGGCACGAAACGCCGCAGCAGGTCGCCGGCGATGTATGGCTGCTCGAATCGGAAAATCTGGATAAGGGCTTTTATGACAAACTGCTGCAAACGGTGCAGAACACGTCGGCCGAGGATTGCGTGAAACTGGCCGACAAAACCGTTTCGCCGGAAAAACTGGTGATTGTGGTCGTCGGCGACGCCGGAAAAATCAAGGCCGACCTCGAAAAAATCGCCCCCGTTGAAGTCGTCGCGGGAAAATAAAAAATGAAAAAACTCGTATTCTTTCAATGTCTTTTCCGCGAAGGCGGGAATCCAGAGAGTTTTGTTTAAGCCTTGGGATAATCATTTCAATGGCTTATAATTTGCCGATGGCGGTCCATTTCGGCAGGTGTTTTCGCCATTCGGGCCAGTTGGATTTCAAGACCTCCATTCGCGATGACGAAAGATGGAATTGGGAACTGCTGTCAATAACGCCGTTCAGTAATTCAATTTGATTTCGTTCCAGCAAAAAGGATATCAGTTCGTCCACGGGATTGACAACGCCGTCGTTATTCAGGTCATACCAGAATGGATTTCTGGCGGACGTGTCCGCACCCGTTGTCCAGGCGAGGGCATACGATTGTTTTGCCGGATGTGAAACATTTTCACGCACGATAAGCTGATAATCAGTATAATTCGGGTCAGCAGCAAAATAAACGTGTTCTACATTGTCGTTGACGCTGTCGCTGAGGTCCAGCAGCATATTGCGGTCCGGGTTGTTCGCATCCACGGCCCACAACTCAAGCTGCAAATCCGTATCTTTTTCATACTCCGGCTCAAAAGGATACGCGTCGCTGTAAATCCGATTCCAGCACAGGGTCGCGGTGATATATTGACCGGCCGGGTTAGACAAATGAAATTCATAAATCGCCGGCTTATTCGGGTCCAGAATGCTATTATCCCAACCGGCGGTTTTATTAACCGCGCCGGGGACTTGCCAACCGGCCGTCAGTAACTTGTACGCAGCCAGAACATTTAATGCACCGGCACCCTGCGAATAATCCAGCGGGCATGAAACATCATCCTGTGTTCCGGGCCGCCCTTTGTGCCAATAAGGAAGCTTGTCCGCCGAAGTAAGGAGTATGGCTTTGATGATGTTGTTGGTATTTGCGGCAAATATCGGCACCGTCAGATCGGGTTCCAATCTTGCCTTCTGAAGCAAAAGGGCCGCGGCACCGGCGGCAACCGGCGTTGCCAGACTCGACCAGTCGCCTTCGATGATATAGCCGTTTTCAGTACTGATATCGGGCACAAGGCACCGACCCGGCGCCACAATATCGGGTTTGCAGCGGCTATCCGCGGTGGGTCCTGCGCTGGAATTATTTGGGTCGGTGGTGGAAAACAAAATACTTTTGCCCTGACCTGTCGGGTCAGGTACCGCGTTGACAACGCCCACAGCGATAACATTGGCCCCAGCCGCCGGATACAATACCGGGTCATAAGCCCGTTTGCCATTACCTGCGGCGGCAAAAACCACCAGCCCTTTTTCCGCGGCTAATTTTTCGATACCTCGTGTCCACCAAGCCGGAAAAATTTCACCCAGACTCAGCGTGACAATATCCGCATCAAAAGGCCGGCCGCCAAAGATATACAAGCTCACAAACCGCCAAAATTCAAATGTCTCTACCGTCGCATCCGGACACGTTCCAATATAGCAGAACGGGCCGGTTTGAGGGTGAAATCCTTTCGGGTCCAATCCCAGTAAAACGCCGCCGATAGCGGTGGCGTGAGAAGAAAGGCCTGTTTTGCCGCTGGAGCCGTCTTCAAAAATAACATCGGCTCCCAATAAAGCGGAATGATTCATCCCAAAACGATAATCCCCCTGCGGGATGCCGTCCAAATAAGTCATACTCCGGCAGATCGTCGCGATGCGAACGCCAAGGCCGGTTAAGTTCGGGTCTTTTGCAACTACCTCCCGCAGACCCACCGCCTGTAATGCCGCGGGTTCAACCGGCAGTGCGTCCTCGGCAAAGACGGAGGGCGCCAAAAGCAGCAGAAACAGCGGCAATACCACCCCTGTCAACAACGGCGTCAGCCTGTAGTTTTTAAAAGCCTTCAAAATCTTTCCCCAATTGAATAAACACACTATTATTATATCGGAAAGAACCTTCTTTTGCAATGATTCAAACGAAAACGAATTGGCAAATTAAGCCAAAAAATACAGAATTATAGGACTAAATGTAGATACTTTATGTATATATCTATATGTATGGCTTTTTCGGCCGGGAGCGATTCGACCTTGAGTGAAAAGATGGAAATCCAAATTCACACAACGCAGCTTAAATTACTTGTCGGTGATATCACGGCACAGGCGACCGACGCCATCGTCAACGCCGCTAATAGCCGGCTGATGCACGGCGGCGGCGTGGCCGGAGCCATCGTCCGCAAAGGCGGAATGTCAATCCAGCTTGAAAGTTTCAAAAAGGCCCCCGTTCCCGTCGGTCAGGCAGTCATCACCGGCGCCGGCTCACTCAAATGCAAATACGTCATCCACGCCGTCGGCCCGCGGATGGGCGAAGGCAATGAAGATGAAAAACTTAAAAACGCCACGATAAATTGTCTGCGTGTCGCCGAGGAAAACAACCTGTCCAGCATTGCATTTTGCGCCATCAGCACCGGCATCTTCGGCTATCCGATGGACCGCTGCGCCGAGATTATGCTGTCCAATACGATTGCCTATCTGAAGGGCCAAACTACACTTAAGGAAGTTGTTTTTTGTCTCTACGACCGGCACGCTTATGACATCTTCGCCGCCGCCCTGAAAAAACTAAATCCGTAATCTGATTTGGAGAGTTATAAAATGTCCAAAAGAACCTGTGTGATAATAGTACTTTCTACATTTTTTCTCATAGGCTGCTCAGGAATTATATATCTTGCCGGCTTCACGGATGTGTTTTGGAGTACAGAGAACAAGTTGTTTTTCTATGCCGTAAACGGATTCTGGGGTTTCTTTGTGAAATCTATTGATAGGGGCAGATCCAAATGCCAGGAATGAGTATGGATACACCTATTTAGCCCTTGCCTGTTATCAGCCGAATGTGGAAATTGTAGAAAAATTGATTAAAAAACCCTCTTCGTTAAAACTACGACGTAACAGGTCCGCCGCCGGGCTTTAATTTTCTATCGATGATTGCAAGAAGCTCTTCGAGGCGGTCGATGGTGAAATCGGCCAGATGGGCGAAATCGTCGGCACTGGAATGCGTTCGAATCAATACGGGTATCGCGCCGGCGTCTTTGGCGCATTGCAGGTCGTGCCGGAAATCGCCTACGACGAGGGTTTCAGAAGGCTGGACGTTGAATTGCCGGCATAGCTGCAATACGCCGAAACTGTCCGGCTTGGCCGGGCCGTCGGTGCGGTCGATGATGGCGTCAAAATGCAGGCCATGAATGGCGGCGACCAATTCCACATTTTTTCGCAGGTTTCGCGTCAGCAGGCCGATGGGGAGTTTTCGCAGTTGGAGGTTGTCGAGAAGTTCTTTAGCGCCGTGATTTAATTTGCTGTTTTGGGCGGCGTGGTCTTCGTGTTTGATAAGAATTTTTTCAGCCCGGCGTTTCTGTTCAGCGGAGAGTTGATTCATCCCTTCGAGGACGCCGACGCCAGCCGGAAGGCCGATTTCCTGCCGGATCTGGTCGAAGTCGAGGAACGGCTCGGTCAGCGTGCCGTCTAAATCAAAAATCACCGCCCGAATTGTCATACGTCAGCCTCGAAATCCTTTCGCAGCAGCTCTATCAGATATCGGGCGGCTTTGCTTAAGGTTCTGTCCTTTCGCACAATAATTCCGGTGGGGCGGTAAAAGTTTTCATTGCTGAAGGAAATTCCCTTTAAGGAACCGCTGGCCAACTCCGTCCGAATCGACGATTTGGGTAGAATACTCATGCCGGAATTGATTTCCACGGCCCGTTTAATCGTCTCGATATTGTCAAATTCCATCATGGTTCGGACATGAACTCCATACCGCGACAGAATGGAGTCGATCAGATCCCGCGTGGGAATATCTTTCGCAAAGGCGATGAATTTCTCCCCCTGCAACTGGTGAATATCAATTTCGTTTGAGGCCGCCAGCGGATGGTCCGGCGAACACGCCAGCATCAGCGGCTCGTTTTCAAACCCATAAACCTGCAAATTGCGGTCTCTTCGCGGCATTGCAACTACGCCGATATCCAACTGCCCGCGCAGCAGCTTGTCGTAGATATCTTTGGCATCATTGTATTCGATGGACAAATTCACATCCGGATAGATGGACATGAATTTTTTGACATACGGCTGAAGGGTGTGCATCCCGATACTGAAAATCGCCGCCAGCCGAATACAGCAATATGACTGATTTAATTGCGACAATTCGCTCGTAAGGAGATCATATCGCTCCAGAATATCTTTACTGGCGCGGTAAAACACTTGGCCGGCTGCGGTTAGCCCCACCGGCCTTTTTTTGCGATCAAAAAGCTGAATTTTGTGATGCATTTCAATCTGGGCAATTTGCTGGGAGACCGCAGACTGACTAATCCCATGCAGTTCCGCAGCACGGGAAAAGTTTTTCAGATCCACAAGGTCGCAAAACAATTTGGCGGTTTCGATATCCATTAAGACAGCTTATGACTACTATTATTGGACTTTATTTGCATTTCCATCTAAAGATATTATAAGTATAATTTATAATTTGTAAAGCAGTTTCAAGTTTGCCGTGCGGATAAAAAATATGAAAAACACCAAAATGCTCAATTCGAGAAGAAAGGACAAAAATGGCTACGCAATTTGTTGACAGTATTATGGCACAGGTGACTGCTCGTAATCCCGGAGAGCGTGAGTTTCATCAGGCCGTTCGGGAAGTGGCGGAGTCTGTTCAGGTGGTTATCGAAAAGAATCCCGAATTCTTGCGAGCCAGGGTACTTGAACGGCTTGTGGAGCCTGAGCGGCAAATTATGTTCCGGGTGCCCTGGCTTGATGACAAGGGCAACGTTCAAATCAATCGCGGCTTCCGCGTACAGTTCAGCAGCGCCATCGGGCCCTATAAGGGCGGCATTCGTTTTCATCCGTCGGTTTATCTTGGCATCATCAAGTTTCTGGGCTTTGAGCAGATTTTCAAGAATGCCCTGACCACCACTCCTATCGGCGGCGGCAAAGGCGGCAGCGACTTTGACCCCAAGGGTAAATCGGACAATGAAGTGATGCGATTCTGCCAGGCCTTTATGAGCGAACTGTTCCGTCATATTGGTTCGGATACGGACGTTCCGGCCGGGGATATCGGCGTCGGCGGCAGAGAAGTGGGATATATGTTCGGCCAATACAAGAAGCTGGCCAATGTTTTCACGGGCGTTCTGACCGGCAAGGGACTGGATTTCGGCGGTTCGCTGGCACGGACGGAAGCCACCGGCTACGGGCTGGTTTATTTTGTGACCCGGATGCTGCAGGACCGCAAAACCGACTGGAAGGGCAAAAAAGTCGTCGTTTCCGGTTCCGGGAATGTGGCTATCTATGCGACTCAGAAGGCTCAGGAACTTGGCGCCCGCGTGATTGCGGTATCCGACAGCAACGGGTATATCGTGGATGAAGCGGGTATCAAGCTGGAGACGGTTCAGCGGATCAAGGAAGTTGAACGCGGCCGGATTAAACAGTATGCCGATGAACACAAGTCCGCGAAGTATTATGACGGATGCGGCGGGATATGGACGGTTCCGTGCGATATCGCGCTGCCTTCGGCCACCCAGAATGAACTGGATGAAAAGGGCGCCAAGGCATTAGTCAAAAATAAATGCATCGCGGTCGGCGAGGGCGCCAATATGCCTTCTACGCCGGAAGCCATTGAAGTGCTTCTCGATAACGGCGTTTCATTCGGTCCGGCCAAGGCCGCCAATGCCGGCGGCGTCGCCACCAGCGCCCTGGAAATGTGCCAGAACTCGATGCGTCTGAGCTGGACGTTCGAGGAAGTTGATACTCGCCTGAAGATGATTATGAATGCGATTTATGATCAATGCGTCGGGGCTTCCGAAGCCTACGGCACCAAAGGCAACCTCGTTGCCGGCGCCAATATCGCCGGTTTCCTCAAGGTCGCCAAGGCGATGATGGCACAAGGCGTTGTATAACAATTTGTACATCGACCGTGTTTGACGGTTGAGACAAACAGCAAGATATTTCCAGAATCCCCTTGCCAGACAGCAAGGGGATTCTTTATTATGCACAGACAAAACGCCAAGCCGATGGATTCGGCCGAGAGAGTGAGTTTGCGGAATCATTTTTAGGACGAGAGATGGACAGATTTCCTTATCCAAGTACCGGTTTAAACCAGTTGGATGCAATGCTGACACGTCTTCAGTACGGGGACAATGTTGTCTGGCAGGTGGATGATATTGAACACTATAAACAATTGGTGGTCCCTTATGTGCAGCGGGCGATTGGGGAACATAGAAAAATGGTTTATGTCCGATTTGCCCAGCATGCACCGCTTTTAGAACCTCAGCCCGGCCTGACCATTATCGAACTGGACGCTGACACCGGCTTTGAAATGTTTTCCACCCAGGTTCATAATATTATTGCCGAGCAGGGAAAGGGAGCTTTTTATGTGTTTGACAGCCTGTCGGATTTGCTGACTTCGTGGGCGACCGACCTTATGGTCGGAAACTTTTTTATGGTGACCTGCCCTTATTTATACGAGTTGGATACAATCGCTTATTTTACACTGTTACGGGATTATCATACCTATCAGACAATCGCCCGGATTCGCGGAACGACGCAACTCATGCTGGATGTGTATTATCTGGAAGGCGCACTCTACATCCATCCGCTGAAAGTCTGGAACCGGCACTCGCCGACGATGTTTCTGCCGCATCGGGACGAGGACGGGCAATTGACGCCCGTGACCAACA
Organism: Planctomycetota bacterium; assembly: GCA_016873215.1. Lineage (GTDB taxonomy): Bacteria > Planctomycetota > Phycisphaerae > Sedimentisphaerales > Anaerohalosphaeraceae > Anaeroglomus. Next base: position 59,551 of record VGXU01000004.1, on the reverse strand, counting down.
GTGTTGACGCGGCCCGGTTGTTTTCGTATATCTCCGACAAGGCCCGCACGCGAGTCCGTCGAAAACTGGATTATTGGGACCGTTTGTTTTTGCGTACCGAGGAATTGCTCAGCGAACCGCCGACGTCTGAAAAGTACCGAGAGGCGGCGGGTAAGCTGTGCCGGCTGATGCTGGGCCGGGATGAGCGGATGCTGAATCTGGCGGAAGCTCATTTTTCGCTCCGGGATTTGCTGGATATCAAGGCGCGTCTGATTGGAACCGGATATATCGGCGGGAAAGCCGTCGGGATGCTGCTGGCCCGAAAAATTCTTCAGGAAGATACATCTTTTGACTGGCGCGGCCGATTGGAAAAGCACGATTCATTTTATATCGGCTCGGATATTTTCCATTCTTACATTGTTCAAAACGGCCTGTGGAAACTGCGGGTGGAACAGAAAACACCGGAGGGATATTTTTCCAAAGCTGAACCGCTGGCGCAGGGATTGCTCAAAGGTAAATTTCCCGCGGATATCCGCGAACAGTTTCAGGAGATGATCGAATATTTCGGTCAATCGCCGATCATCATTCGTTCCAGCAGTCTGCTGGAAGACAGTTTCGGCAACGCCTTTGCCGGCAAATATGAAAGCCTGTTTTTAGTCAATCAGGGTGACCCGGAAGACCGTTACGAGCGGTTTGAGGAAGCGGTGCGGATTATTTACGCCAGCACGATGAGCGAGGACGCACTGACTTATCGAAAGCAGCGCGGGCTGGACCAGGTGGATGAACAAATGGCTCTTCTGGTGCAGCGGGTTTCGGGAACGCATCACGCACCGTACTTTTTCCCCGATGTGGCCGGCGTGGGGGTTTCTTATAATACTTTTGTGTGGAATCAAAGCCTTGATCCTCAGGCGGGTATGCTGCGGATGGTGGCGGGCCTGGGGACGCGGGCGGTGGACCGTTCGGATGATGATTATCCGCGGCTGATGGCGCTGGACCAGCCGCTGCTGCGTCCCCAATCCAATCCGGACGATATTCGTCAGTTTTCCCAGCATTCGATGGATGTTTTGAACGTGCAGGAAAATAAAATGGAAACCATCGGCATCCGGCAGTATCTGGCTAGAAATCCCGAATGGGACATCCGTTTACTTGCGACGGAAGACGAAGAAGCCGCCAAACGGATGAAACAGCTTGGCATGGAAAGTCAGCCGTTATGGATAATGACCTTTGACCGGCTGCTGACGGAGACGGATTTTGTTCCTTTGATGCGGCGGCTGCTGGAATCGCTTGAGCGGATTTACGATTATCCGGTCGATATTGAATTTACGCTGAATTTTTCCGAGGATGTTCCGCCGCAATTGAATCTCTTGCAGTGCAGGCCGCTTCAAACCCGCGGGCTTGGCGCCCGGATAGAAATACCCGGGACGCTTGCGTCGGAACGAATTTTGTTTCACACCGAAGGCAGTTTTATGGGCGGCAGCATTTCGCAACCCATTGATCGGATTATTTTTGTGGAGCCTTCCGCATACCTGCAGCTTTCCGAACAGGGGAAACACGATATTGCCCGGCTGATCGGCAAAATCAACCGCCAGTTCTGCAATCGCAAAGTCGATACGACGCTGCTGATGGGGCCGGGACGATGGGGAACGTCCACGCCTTCGCTGGGAGTGCCGGTGCGGTTTTCTGAAATCAGCCAGATGTCCATTTTGTGCGAAATTTCCTATCCCGGCGGAAACCTGATGCCGGAGCTGTCCTACGGCAGTCATTTTTTCCAGGACCTCGTGGAAGAAAAAATTTTCTATGTTGCTCTGTTTTGTGAAAAGGCGAACACTGTTTTTCATAAAGAACGGCTGCAAAATTATGAAAATCTGCTGTGGCATCTGCCGGAAGCGCAAAAATATAAGGATGTGGTATTTGTCTATGATGTGCCGGACCATGCGTTGATGCTGATGGCCGATGTACTGACTCAAAAACTCGTCTGTTTTTTCAAGGCGTAAAAAATAACGGATTGTCGTGGTATGAAAAAATCGATTAAAACCGCGATTGGGCAACTGGCGGAAATGGAGCGGTTTTTCGCCGGCGATTTTTCCGTGAAAGGTCGGCGAAAGACGACATCTGAACAGGAACCGAACGCGGTATTTTCCGCGGCATCGCAAAACCCGGCCGGAGACTTGGGAAAAATCGCCGAGGAGGTTCGGCAGTGCCGCAAGTGCCAAATCGGTTCCGCTCGTCTCAATGCCGTGCCCGGCGACGGCAGCCCGCGGGCTCGGCTGGTTTTTGTCGGCGAGGCTCCGGGAGCCGATGAAGACGCGCAGGGACTCCCGTTTGTCGGAAGAGCGGGTCAGCTTTTAGATAAAATGATTCACGCGATGGGGTTGAAAAGGCCGGATGTTTTTATCTGCAACACATTAAAATGCCGTCCACCGGAAAACCGCGACCCCAAGCCGGACGAACTGTACAATTGTATGCCGTATCTGAAACGGCAGTTGGAAATTATCCGGCCGGAGTTTATTGTCGCTCTCGGCGCCCACGCAGCCCATATTCTGCTGGAGACGGATAAGGCCATCGGCCAGCTCCGCGGGCAATTTCACACGTATTCTTTTTCCGAACACGCCAATCCTGCCCAACTGATGCCGACCTATCACCCGGCGTATCTGCTGCGAAACTACAGCGATGAAAACCGCAAACGGGTCTGGGACGATTTACAGAAGGTCATGGCGGAAATGGGATTGAAAAAATAAAACACGGTAACCCACGGTGTGTCAAGTAGATTAAAAGAGAGAGTCCACCAATGCCGGCGCAGTCACCCAAATATCGTAGGCGCACAATCCGAATAAAATTATCCAGCGAAGCAGGGACAATCGCAGATTAAAATGCGCCAGCAGGAAAATAAACCCTGTCGCCGCGGTACAGGCCAGGAACAAAAGCATGGCGTGGCGATAAGCGGTTTGTCCCGGGTAATAAAAACCGAGCAGGCAGTTGGCCGCGGCCAGCAGCAGGGAACCGATGACACAAGCCAGTATCCAGAATCGGTCGGCCTTTCCGGCCCAGGCCAGAGATTGCAATCCCAGGCCGGCGACAACCGAGAAAAACAAGGCCGCGAAACTTAACCACACAATCGGTGTTACGCTGCAAATGGGTGTGATGAGACTTAGAACGATTCCCGCCATAACGGGGACCAAAAGCGTTTCCTTGCCGGAGGCTGCGAAAACAAACAACCCCATCAGAATACAGACCAAGGGGGCATGATAAAATCCAACGGCAAAATGATTCGTGGTAAATGTCAGCGGCGTAATCATCCCCCACAGGTCAGTTAATTGGGGTGTTCTGTGTTTTGGCATCAAAAACAACGGGCCGGCCCAGTGATTTGATGCCGCCCAGAATAATCCGGCAATTGCGGCAAACGGGAGTAATACGAGCAGAGTGGTTGCCAGCGTTTTCAGTGCGCCGGATGAATGTCCGGTATGATAATATACCGCCGGGCAAAGCAGCCAGGGGACAACGACAAAACTCAGCCCCGCCAGCGGATGATACGAGACAAAACTCAGGCCGAACGGACCAAATCCATAGATCACCGCCGCCAGTAAGGAAGCGTCAAAGGAACTCACCCAGCGACGCGTTAAAACGAAACAGCCCATGGCGGCGAGGATGGAATTAAGAGGGAGCAGCAGTTTCATCCCGCCCAGTTGAAACCAGTGAGGCATATACAAGTAGGCCGCCAGAATGGATAGAATCACCGCTGCCGCAACGGGATGCAACATTCGCACCAGGTCGCTTTTCGAAAACCCCGATGGCGATGGAGAGGCGCCCTTCATAAGCGATCATTTCAAAACGACAGTTTTTTTTCCCGCGGCAATAACACCGATATCATAAACCGTTTGGCCGGTTTTTTCCAGCTTTTCTTTTACGGCCCCGGCGAAATCCGGCGCCACAATCAGTACATAGCCGATGCCCATATTAAATACACGAAACATTTCGGCTTCTTCCACGGGGCCGAGTTTCTGCAGAAAACGGAAAATCGGCGGCACCGGCCATGAATCTTTTTTCAGGACGGCGTCGCAATCGGCGGGCAAAACCCGCGGAATGTTGCCCACCAGGCCGCCGCCGGTGATGTGAGCCATCCCATGAACGATTTGTTTCCGCTTATAGCCTGACAATAAACTGACAATCGAACGGACATAAATTTTGGTCGGTTCCAGCAGAACATCGCCTAATACGGCTCCATCCAATTCGTCAATCCGGTCGGTCACTTTAAATGAATGCTGCTTGAAAAGGATATGCCGAACCAGCGTATAACCATTGCTGTGAATGCCGCTGGAGGCCAGGCCCAGTACGATATCGCCTTTTTGTACGGTCTTTCCCGTGATGATGCGGCGACGTTCGACGACGCCGACGGCAAACCCGGCCAGGTCGTATTCACCTTTTTTATCGTAAATATCCGGCATCTCCGCGGTCTCGCCGCCAATCAAAGCGCAATCAGCCATCCGGCATCCCTTAGCGATGCTTTCCACAATCGCAGCCATGACTTCGGGGTCAAGTTTGTTGATGCCCACGTAGTCCAGAAAGAACAGAGGCTCGGCGCCCTGGACCAGCATATCGTTGACATTCATTGCCACGAGGTCCTGCCCGATGGTCTCAAGGCGATTCATTTCCTGCGCAATCAGAACTTTGGTTCCCACGCCGTCGGTACAGGCGACCAGAACGGGACTCTTGTAATTCTTCTTAAATAGTTTCTCATCATAGTCGAGACGGAACAACCCGGCAAAACCATTTTCCAGCCCGAGGACGCGCGGCCCATAAGTTGCGGATACCGAGCGGCTGATGCGTTCAACCATGATGTCGTTTGCGTCGATGCTGACGCCCGCCTGTTCGTAGGAGATGGATGGATTGTTTGTCATTAGGGTTCGATATCGTCAAATAATTGCATTTGATGTCGTTCCATGGAAAATTTATTGACCACGGTGGTGATGGGGATACGGTATTGCCCGCTCCAGCAGGCGGTACAATAATGGTCGGCCGGCAAAGATACACAGCCCAGCAGGCCTTCCAGCGAAAGATATCCAATGCTGTCAACGCCGAGATAATCTCTGATTTGCTCCAGCGTCCTATGATTGGCCAGCAGTTCTTCCCGCGTGGGGAAATCCACGCCGTAAAAGCAGGGTTTTTTTACCGGCGGACAGCCAACCCGCATGTGGACTTCTTTGGCTCCCGCATCCCGCAGCGATTTAATTTTGCCTTTGGTGGTAGTACCGCGGACGATGGAATCGTCAACCACAATAACCCGTTTTCCCCGCACGGCCTCTTTAACCACCTGCAATTTAAGTCTGACGCCCAGCTTTCGCAAATCCTGCGATGGGCTGATGAAAGTTCTGCCCACATAATGGCTTCGCACAAATCCCATATCAAAAGGAATACCGCTTTCAAGGGCATAACCCACCGCGGCGGATGTTCCGGAATCCGGCACGGGCACCACAATATCCGCATCCACCGGATACTCGACGGCCAGACGTCTTCCGCAGCGTTTGCGGACTTCGTGGACATTCTCGCCGAAAATGACGCTGCTTTGCTTGGCAAAATAGACGTGCTCAAAAATGCAGTGCGCCGGCGTAATCGTGCCGGGCGTGACAAAAAAGCGGCTGTGCAGGCCGGTCTTGTCAAGCGTGACAATCTCGCCCGGTTCCACATCGCGGATATATTCCGCTTCGATGGTTTCAAACGCACAGCTTTCACTGGCTACACAATACGCGCCATTGGCGGTTTTGCCGACGCATAGCGGACGAATGCCGAAGGGGTCTCTGGCTGCTTCGATACGGTCCGCGAATAAGAATAATATCGAATACGCACCCTGAAGATGATTCAATACATGGCCCAGCGGGTCGGGTTTGCAGACGTGCGAGGGTTTGGCCAGCAGATGAATGATGATTTCGGTATCATTGGAAGCGCTGAAAATGGAGCCATAAGCTTCATACTCATCCCGCAGCATCGAGGCATTTATGATATTGCCGTTATGAGCCACCGCGACCTGTCCGCGGGAATATTCGCCCATAATCGGCTGGGCGTTACACGGGTTGGATGAGCCGGCGGTAGAATAACGGACATGCCCAATAGCGATGGGATTATCCAGGCGTTCGAGGATGCCGCGTCCGGAACGAAATACCCGGTTGACCTGTCCCATTCCGGTATAACAGGTAATATACTCGCCGTTACTGGAGGCAATACCGGCGGACTCCTGCCCGCGATGCTGAAGGCTGTGAAGTCCGAAATAGGTTTTTTGTACCGCTTCAGGATCGCCGAAAATACCGAAAATCCCGCATTCTTCTCGTTTATCAGACATAAAACCTCGGATTGGAGAAGGTGAAAAATAACATATTCAGTTTAAACGATTTCGCCATACAAGTCAATCTTTTTTGAATATCCCAGACCAAAAAAAAGGCAACCCAAAGGTTGCCCGTTTATTTACAGATTTCATTGGCTGGTTATCTGACGAGGGTCAATGCCATCCTCTATCGCCTTGATTTTCTTGACCCGGCGCATGTGACGACCGGCTTTAAATTCGGTGGAAAGCCACGTCTGAACGATTTTTTGCAGCATCGCCGGGCCTAATAAATCGCCCGAAAGACAAAGCGCATTGGCGTCATTATGCTCACGGGAAACCTTGGCCGCCAGTTCATCAAAACACAGCGCCGCCCGGATACCCTTGACTTTATTGGCGGCGATACACATCCCGATACCCGTTCCGCACACGAGAATCGCGCGGTCGGCCAGACCATTGGCCACAGCACCGGCCGCATCAAAGGCGCCATCTGGGTAATCCATCGGCTGGTCGGGGGAACCATCCGTGAAATCAATATATTCGTGGCCTAACTGAGACAAAATGGCTTTGATATTCTCCATTGCCTTAACACCACGATGATCCGAAGCCAATGCGACTTTCATAGTATTTCCTTCATTCGGTCTTCTACAGCACGCTCAATTCGTTCGGCACAGGCCCGGTATTCCTCTGTTCCCAGCCCAATCGGGTCTGAAACATCGCCTGTCGAATCGAGCAAAAAAACTCTTTTACCGGCATGTTTATCCATCGCCAGAATCGCATCCCGATGATGCTGTGCCATCACAAAAATCAAGTCAGCTTGCCGGATATCCTGTCTGGTTAATAACCGACTGCGATGGTCGTCCAGTGATAACCCTTTATTCCGCAAGACAGTTACAGCTTCCCGGCTGGCCGGGCAACCATCATAAGCAGAAATGCCAAAGGATTCTATTATATAACCCAAAACCTCGATTTCGTCAACCTTACAAGATATTTTATCTGCTACATATTTTGCCGCAAAGGCCTGAGCCATCGGACTGCGGCAGGTGTTGCCGGTACAGACAAAAGCGATCCTTACCGTCGATAACCGTCCGATTTCTTCTTTACTCAGGACTCCTTCCCGCAGTACGTCAATGCCCACGGCAGAGATTTTTACCACGGTGCTGTTTTGTTGATGCCGGCAGGCTTCCTCACCGCCGTCCACGACCAATTCGATTTGTCCATTGAAATAGTCGAGAACTTTTTGTACCGTGGTCGCCGGTTCCTGTCCTGAAGGATTGGCGCTGGGGGCGACAATCGGCCAGACGGTTTCTGAGAGAATACGACTGGCGGCATCATTATCCGGACAGCGAATGCCAATCGTTCCGTTTTCATACAGAACAGAAAAGACTTCCTGACCCAGCTTTTTTTTCTGGTCTTCCAGATCCTGACCGGACAATTCGCAGACCAGCGTAATCGGTCCCGGCAGTCCTTTTCGCACGAGGGCTTTGGCACGGGGGCCAAGGCTGGGGACGTAGCGGGAAATATCGTCGGGGCCGGCGATATGCAGCGAGTAGCGTTTGCCTTCGGCGCGGGCCTTGATTTTGTCCAATCGTCGAATCGCCGCCGGTTCGGCCCGGCAGGCCAGCCCATAGACCGTCTCGGTCGGAATCGCCGCAAGACCGCCGTTGTCAAGGAGCCGCACGACTGAGCGGACAATCCTTTCCTGATTGCCTTTTGTCCATTTGAGAACTTCTGTTTTCATACTGACAGGATAGCAGAAAATCCGACAAGAAGAAAGAAAAAGAGAATCATATGTTCAGTTTTTTCAGGGCGGCGGCGAAGATGCCGTAGGCGTGCTGGTCGTAGAGGCAAAAACAGCTTCTTTAAGTGCGGTCTGGCCCGGCGTTTTGAATCGCTGAAAAAGGCAACCGCGCAGAGCTATTAAAAGCTTCTAAGGCGGAGTAGGAATTTCGTTTAATTCCACCTGCTGCTTGAGCGCTGTTGCGGAAAAATACCCCAACTGCCGGGCCAGTTCTTCCAGCCCAACGCCCTGCCGCAGCATCTTAACCGCATGGCTTCGACGGAGCATTTCCGGCGTGACGATAAATGAAAGCCCCGCGTCTCGGCTGTATTGTTTGAGTTTCCTGCGAATGCTGCGCACCGTCAAAGACCCGCAATCCCGGTTCAGAAACAAACGCTCCATCGCCAGGGTACATCCCTCGGTTCTCTGCCGACGCGCAGACAAATAATCCTGAAGAATGGTCGCCGCCTGCTCGGGAAGAAATATGATTCTCGTCTTACGCCCTGGCTTACAGATAGACAGTGTTTTCTCGTCTGCCGAATAATGACTCCAGCGTATTGGGACTCCGATGCCGGCTGTTTTCAAGATGCCACAGATACTCTTTCGTTAGAGATTCTTTCATAATTCATACCGTCTTTCTCTAATATGCCCACAAATAACGCCCGGACATTGAAAGCGATACCCCGGCCGTTAAATCAACATTTCTCTGTAGTAAGTATCGCACAAAAGCCATTTTTTAACATCCAGAAGTATTCTTATCGGTCTTTATCCGTTTCAATCTTCATGGATAATTCTCATTTCGATAGGAATATTTCTTTGATGTTTCAAGGGACAACATTTGTCCATTAATGGTAAAATTACTGATATCCCTCAAAAATCAGGTCGAAACTTAAAACTAAGAGCCCGTTTTATGCCCCGATTCCCGACCTTGACAATTCCCCGCCGCCCGGCTACAATCGGCTACGTCATAGTCAACTAATTGGCGATCTTGTTGTTCCCGCACAGGCGGGAACCCGGATTTTTGACTTTTAATGGTGGAAGTAGCTCAGCTGGTTAGAGCATTAGATTGTGGTTCTAAGGGTCGGGGGTTCGAATCCCCTCTTCCACCCTGCTTCATTTCCCATTTTCGTTCCTGTGCGGCTATGTAGGATTACAATGGCACGCTCGACTATCTCGCAGCATTCCCGTGACTGGAGGCACTGGATAACTTTCGATTGCAGGAATGTCAATTGAGGTTTTTGCGGATGACGGCGGCGGCGGCGAAGATGCGGGGGTTGGCACCCTTGTCATCGGTCAGCGTCAGGACAATTCGCACGTTGCGGACGGCCACGGGATTGCTTGCGGGGACAATAGCCCGATTGAACGTCGCGGCAGCGACGTTTTTGCACAGGGGATATGAATTGCCGCCGGAGTCCAGATAGAGGATGTGGTCGGCGGCGCTGAAACGATAGGCGATATTCCGCGTGGACCCGTCGGGGTCCACGGCCGTCAGACTGCATTTGGAAAGGTCCGCGGGGTCAAAGCCGGAGCCAACGCCGATCGTTGCCACGGCGGCGGCGGTGCGAAGTTCCGTCGTCATCCGCAGCAGTGCCGCGCGGGCAGCGTTGGATGTTTTGGAGATGCTTTCGTTGGCCTTGAAGTTGATGACGGAAGCGTCAAGTGCAACGGCCATCGCCGTCATCACCATCGCCAAAATTACCAGCGCCATCAGCATTTCGATGATGGTAAAGCCGTTTTGTTTGTGAGTTATTCTCATAATCGATACCTTTTTGAAAAGAAAATTGGCGGGCTAAAAGCCCACCCTACAAAACCTAATATTTTGCGCGAATCCAGCTTGCGGAAGTAATGGTTCGTCCGGCTTTGGTAATAGTGACCGTCACGCGGCGCAGGTCCGTTGCAGTCACAGAAGTCTGAGTCAGGTTGGCTGGGTTGACATATCCTACGGTAATGACCTGTCTATAGGCGCTGAAGTCCGACAAATTGTCTCCATTGGCGTCTCTGGGCGGAGAGTATGTTTGTCCATTATAAGGGCCAAGGTCGGCAAACAAAACCGGCGCGGTCAGTTCGCGGATTTCCTCGATGAGAAACTCGGCGGTGCTGAGGTCCACACCCATGGCATTATAGAGAGTGAACGCTCCGCTGGAAGCGACCAGGGCCGTAATGGCCAGGCCGATCAACATTGCCGCCATCAGCACTTCTACAAGCGTAAAGCCGCGTGGTTTCGCGTTAGCCTTAACGAATCGTGATTTCATAATTCTATCTCCTTGGGATACATTAGCCGCTGGTGACGACGCTGGACATTTTGAAAATGGGCAAAATGATACTCATGGCGATAAATCCGACGAGAACGCCCATCATAACAATCATCAGCGGTTCAATCATACTGGTAGCGGCTTTAATGACCGTCCTGAGCTGGCGGGCGTAGAACTCGGCAATATCCTTGAGAACTTCGCCGAGGGACCCCGATTCTTCGCCGGACTGAATCATCTGTACGACATTGGAGGGCATGAGATCGTATTCGGCCAGACTGACGGCGATTTTTTTACCCTGCCGGACGGCTTCGTGAACGCCCCTCCACATTCTTTCATAAAGAATGTTTCCGGAAATAAGCGCCGTGATGGAAATGGTATCGAGAATCGGCACGCCGGCGTTGGTCAGGACACCCATCGTGTGCATACTGCGCGTAATGTATAAACTGCGGCACAGTGTCCCCAGCAATGGGATGCGCAGCTTAATTTTGTCCCACCAGAATTTTCCGGCGTCGGTTCTGTGCGTGAGATACCAGAACCCCAGAATGACGGCGGCAATAGCAGGAAAAATAATAAACCAGTAATGGCGCAACCCTCCGCTGAGGGCCATAATCAGTTTTGTTGGGGCCGGCAGGAGGTCTTCCTTACCGGCGAAAACGAGCAGAAAACGCGGCAGTACAAATATCAGCAGGAACGTGACGCAGGATACCGCCATGGTGGCGATAATGGCAGGATAGACCATTGCCCCGATGATTTGACTGCGTGTTTCGGATTCCTGGTCGAGATACGCGACGAGCTGCTGCAGCATGGCGCTCATTGAGCCTGAGATTTCGGCGGCAGCAATCATATTTACGTAGAGATTGCCGAAGATATCGGGATAACGTGCCAGCGCCCGTGAAAAACATTCGCCGCCTTCAATCTGACTTTTGAGGTCGAGAACGACGGCACGGAATTTTTGTTTTGGAATCTGGTTTCCGATGGATTCCAGCGCATCCTGAAGACTGATTCCGGCACGCACCATAACGGCCAACTGATTGGTAAAGTTGAGGATGTCTTTTTTACTCGGTCCGAAATCGAAAGAAATATTGACACCCTGCCACTGCGGTTGGCGGCCGGAATGGGCCGCCGCAGGGGCACTTTTCGCTGTTGACTGTGACGTAAACAGAGCCATAATTTTTCCCTTTTCTTATTCTGTTGCGGCTTCTTATTCTGTTGCGGCGCTGACCATTTCGGACGGCTGTTTCTGACCTGGGGCGGGAGCTAAAAGACGTTCCATCTTGCCGGGATTGCTGGCGCGCAGGATGGCTTCACTGCGGTCGATGTAGCCAGCGGTGTACATTTGCTGGATACTGAAGTCCATGGTCTGCATGCCGACCCTGCGGGATGTCTCAATAATATTGGGAATCTCGTAAATCCGGTTTTCCCGAATGCAGTTGCGTACGGCGGACGTGCAGAGCAGGATTTCCACGCAGGGCACCATTCCGGGCTGATCGACTCTCTTGAAAAGAGTCTGTGAAACAACGGCCTGGAGGGTGTTGGAAAGCATCGCCCGAATCTGATTCTGCTGAGCGGCGGGATAAACATCAATGATACGCTCCACGGTCTGAGAGGCGTTGATGGTGTGCAGCGTGCTTAAGACCAGATGTCCGGTTTCCGCGGCAGTGATAGTTGAACTGGTGGTTTCGAGGTCTCGCATTTCACCGACGAGAATCACGTCGGGGTCCTGCCGGAGGACATGCCTGAGGCCTGAGGCGAAGGAGGTGCAATCCGAGCCGATTTCACGCTGCTCGACCATACAGGACTTGTTTTTGATCATATATTCCACAGGATCCTCAAGGGTGATAATACGACGATGGTATTTGCGGTTGATGATGTTAATCATCGCCGCCAGGGAGGTACTCTTCCCCGAGCCGGTGTGTCCAGTGACCAGGACGAGGCCGCGCGGCAGGTCCGTTAATTCCTTGACGATGGGCGGCAGGTGCAGTTCGTCAATGTCGGGAATACGGCTGGAAATCGCACGAAAGGAAATCGCGATGTTATCTCTCTGCCAGTGGGCGTTGACGCGAAAACGGCTGCCGTCTTCAATCATTGTGGAAAAATCGAGGTCGCGATTTTTCTCGAAGACTTTGTATTTTTCTTCGCTGACCATCTGCAACACTATTTGCCGGGCGGATTCGGGGTCCACTTCAGGCAGTTCCATCGCAACCAATTCAGTATTGATACGCATAATCGGGGGCATTTCGGTATTGATATGCACATCGGACGCACCCTTCTGAACAGCCTCCATCAAAATCTGTTTTATGTCAAACATGACTGTTTCCTTCCTGATAGCATCATTTTATCTATCTGAGGTTAGCTTTTGAGAATATCATCGCCGAGACCGCCGGAGACTTCGGTAACGCGAAGAACTTCTTCAATGGTAGTTATTCCCTTCTTGACCTTGGCCAAACCGTCTTCAAAAAGGCCGGGCCAGCCGCTGGCCATAAATGCCTTGCGCATATTTGAGACGGACGTATCGGTATTAATCATTTCGCGGAATTTTTCATCCACGACAAGCAATTCAAATATACCGGCTCTGCCGGCGTAGCCGCTGTTTCTGCACTGGTCGCAGCCTTTTCCGTGAAAGACCTGAGAAGGGTCAATTCCGGCCTTATCCAGATGTTTTCGCAGGTTGTCCGGTGCGGGACAGGGTTCCTTGCAATGGGTACAGATTTTGCGGATAAGCCGCTGGGCGATAACGGCGTTGAGCGAAGCGGCAATTAGATACGGCTCGACGCCGATATTGACGAGTCTTGAGATACTGCTGGGCGCATCGTTGGTGTGCAGTGTCGAAAGCACGAGGTGGCCTGTCAGGGCCGCCTGGACGGCGATGCGTGCGGTTTCGTTGTCACGGATTTCGCCGATCATTATAATATCCGGGTCCTGCCGCAGCAGACTCCGCAGGGCCGCGGCAAAGGTGAGACCTGTTTTTTCATTGACATGAACCTGGTTACAGTAATCGAGGTTGTATTCGACAGGGTCTTCGACGGTGGAGATATTGGTCGTTCTGCTTTCCATCTGCGCCAGGGCCGAGTATAGCGTGGTACTTTTACCGGAGCCGGTCGGTCCGGTGACAAGCAGAATGCCGTGCGGCATCTTAACCTGCTGCAGAAATGCTTCGAGAATCCGCGCCTCCATACCGCTCTGGTCCAGACCCAGCAGAATGCTTTTACTGTCGAGCAGGCGGATGACGACTTTTTCGCCGTGGCTGCAGGGCAGAATGGAAACGCGCAGGTCGATGCCTCGCCCGCCCATAATGACGGCGATTTTGCCATCCTGCGGGACACGGCGTTCGGCGATATCAAGCTTGGCCATAATTTTCAGGCGTGAGACAATAGCCGGATGCATTCTGGCCGGCGCCTGCATCGAATCAAAAAGTATGCCATCGACACGATAACGAATCTGGGTATATTTTTCCTTGGGTTCAATATGAATATCGCTGGCGCTTTCATGGAGAGCGTTGCTGAGCATATAATTGACAAATTTAATGACGGGGGACTCACCGGCGCTTTTTTCGAGGTCTTCGATGTTGACCTGGTCGGCATTTTCGACCAGTTCAATCTCGCCCATATCACCCATGATTTCATCGACGTCGTAATTGATTTGTTTGCTTTCGTCAAATTTGTCGCAGACGGCGACGATGTCCTCCTCACAGCAGACGACCACATCGACCGGCATTTCAACGTGCCGTTTGACATCGTCAATGCCGAACACATTGGACGGATCCGTGGTTCCCACAATCAAAACCCCGCCTTTAATGGCGATGGGCAACATCAGGTTGCTGCGAATATAGTAAAGTTCAAGTTTTTCGAAGGCTTCTTTTTCGACTTCTTCGGGTGTGATTCGGCGGAATTCAAAACCATACAGCCGGGCCTTTGCCGCAAGGACGTCCGCCATAGAAATACCCAGTTTCTGCAGGTATTTTTCGATATCGACAGCGCCGCGCTGCTGTTCGGCCCGCAGGGTTTCAATCTGCTGAGTAGAAAGCACTTGTTGTTCGAGGAGGATATCCGCCAAATCCCGCATGCGGGTTTTAGTCTGCGCTTCGGGGGCATAGAGATTTCGCAGCCCCGGCGCCAGATCGCTAAGCCCCATCTGTTCATCCAAGGAGATGAGGACCTCTTCCTGCCTCTGTTTTTTTCCAAATAATCGCCGCATTATTCCAATTTTAACTCCACCTTTATTCCGTTCTGTTCCACGATGACCGAAGCGGTTCTGATTTCCCTTACGGAAAAACCTTCTATTTTATCCCCCAGATGGAGGAGCTTATCGTTAATCATACAGCATGCGCCGACGGGCGAAGCCGTAATGCTCCACAATTGCAGGCCGGCGGCATTTCTCCGCGTTTGTTCTTCGGCGAATTGTTTCTGCATTGGATCATCGGCGTTTGTCTGGTCGGCAAGCCTTACTCGCGCAAAAGGATTTTTCCGCAAATCTTCCACGGCAATTTGTCCCACTTCGGACAAATGATTCAGTCTCGCAGTCACATTTTTCATTTGGCTGCTGACTTCGCTTTGCATCCCATTGAGCTGAGCGACGGCTGTTTCGATTTCAGTCACTTCATCTTTTTTCTGCGCAGCAGCAGCGGCAGCGGAAGGGACGGCTTTTCGAATCATCATCCAGACGCCAAACGCTCCGACGACAAACACCGCGATTAGAATGATGGTGCTTTGTTTGAGCTTTTTCTTATGGCCGGCGACCGTCAGATAATCCTCGCTGTGTGCGGCAGACGATTCCTGCCGGGCCTCAGGCGTTTGTGTCCCCCTGACGGCGGGACCATTTTGTTCTTCTTTCTGGAACGAAAGCATAATATCAGTTTCC
Organism: Planctomycetota bacterium; assembly: GCA_016873215.1. Lineage (GTDB taxonomy): Bacteria > Planctomycetota > Phycisphaerae > Sedimentisphaerales > Anaerohalosphaeraceae > Anaeroglomus. The sequence continues at coordinate 44,373 of VGXU01000004.1, read as the reverse complement.
TCTCTTTTTTAGATCTTTGGATCCATAAAGAAAATACTCATTACAAAAGTTGCTTCGGCCTGCCCCTCAAATTTGTCTTTTTTCTTGAGCATCAATTCACGAATTTTGGTAATACGATCCATGCGTTCCAGTTCAAGTAAAAAAGCGTAATAGGAGTTAAAATCGCCCTGCAATTCCATTTTCAGAGGCTGTTCGATATAGCCGCTGTTTTCAGATGTTTTCAGCGTACTGATGGTTTTCGGGGTCAGCCCGTGCTTTTGCGCAAGGAGCGTGACGTTTTCCAGAACCATGTGAATCTGGCTTGTGGGAGGCAGTTTGCTTTCAAATTTCCGGATGGCCTGCTCCACCTGTTTAATCTGCTCATCGAGACTCATGGCGGTACTGCCGGCACTGTCCAGTTCGGCCAGTTTGGCCTGTTTTTCTTCCAGCGCCGCTCGCTGCTGTGCCAGCACCGCGTCGGCAGGGCGAATCATATACGCCCAGGAAGCATACGCCAACCCAATCATTAAAACGAAGAAAACAAAATGTCGAATTCCACTGTTCATATTCGTCGTATTTCCTTTCCCGGACAACCGTTAGCCGGTTTGTTCCCGTTTTTTACGAATGCTATTGATATCCTCTTTCGTAAGCGTCAGGTTCTGTTTAAGCTGTGTTCGGAGTCGAAACTGACGGAATGGAACACCCCCAATGTTCTGCTCTTTTGACTGTACCAACTGCACGTTATCCAGCAAAACAGATTCACTGAGATTGGCAATATAGGAAGCCACTTCGATATCGCTGTGTGCAATCCCTTCGATTTCCAGCAGGGTCTGAATCACCGTTCTGAATTCGACGGGGGCTTTATCTTTTGCCGCAGCAGCCTGGTACTGTGTAGGTTTTGTGTCCGTTTTAACAGACTGAACCGACGAGACCGCTGGAAAAGCCACTTTGACTTCTTTTTCCTGAAGCTGAATCTCCAGAAGAGAAACGCCGGAGGGCATCGTATTGGTCAGGCAGGCAAGAACAACACTGCGTGGAACCGGCTCCAGAAGGTCAGCGGTCATTTTCATATTCTTCATCATGACCCTGCCTTTCGATTTGACCTGTTCAAGCCGATTGATTTGTTCGCGAGCCTGCACCATCCGGCTGTTCAGTTGTTCCATCTCAGACCGCACGACGGCCTGACGCATTTTAATCACCGAGAAGGTGACGGCGATTCCTCCGAGCAAAAACGCCAGCAAAACCAGAGACAACACATTGGCCCGGCTGGACTTCCGCTGCTGGATGTAATCATCAGGAACGAAATTAATCGTTGTCATAAATTCCGCCTTTTTTTCGATTATTTATGTTCATTTTTTTTCATCCCTTCGAGACTCAATCCGAACGCCATGGCCCAATCGATATTGCTGTTTCGCCGCTCCACCATTCCCGTTACCTCCCGCCGAGCCTGGATAGCCGAGAGAACATCTCCAATTTGAGCGGGTATCTGCATTTTGCAGGCAAGTTCGACGATTTTATCACAGAGGTCCTTATTGACATTTTTGCCAACAAGAAGCAGAATTTGTTCAATTGGACGCTTTCCGGCAAGGGATTCGAAATAGCGGCAGCAGGAATCGATCTCGGCCATCAGCCGCTGAATGGTCTGGTCCTGACTCAAATGGACGTAGCCGGTCGGAATGAGGCGTGCAAACAGCAGTTCGCCGCCGCATCCAATAACTACATTGCAGGAGTGGCTGCCGACGTCAAGGAGAATCGCCACGCGACTCTGGTCTGTTTTTCGCCGGCAGAAAAACTGGTGGTAACTATTGATTAGAGCCGTCGGCCAGATGCTCATTTCGGTAACATCCAGTCCAGCATTTTCATAAATGGCCAGATGGCGGTCAATCTTGCATCGCTCGGCGGCAATGACGATGACATCCGTCTCTGTCGTCTTATTTGAATCGATTTCAACGGGAATACAGTGAATCATTCCTTCCTCGACAGCAAAAGGAAGTTTTTTTTGTATGCGGGGCAAAACGGTCTCGTCGAGTTTGGCCGCGGTATTGTGCGGCACTTTCATTTGTTCGATGAATAAATCTTCCGATGCCAGAGCGGTAATGACATTTTTGCCTTTGAAATCGCCCTTGTGCAGCAAATCTTTAATGGCATCAATTGCCCATCGCTGCCAGGCAGGACTTTGCGGCTCGACACCCTGCGGGCGCGCGACAATGCCGGCGGCGTGCAGATACGGCCCGCTGCCGTTGAATCCGATCTGAGCCATCCGCAAGAAACCATTTCCGAGATCGACTCCGATCGGACAAACATATTTTCCAAACCAGTTCAACATAAAAATTCGTTTTGTCTTTGCCCCTGTCAGGGGCATCCGGGGACATTATGTTCCGTTTCTTAGGTCGTCAGAAAAACCAGGCCGCATAACCAACACCGGCGGTCCGGCTTTTAACTCAAATGCAGACCGGGACATATAAAATCTAAAAAATAAGGCCCCCGCGTGACGAAATTACGTGAATTTTGCGAACAATGGCGGAGATGTCCGATAATAAATAAATAAAAAACCCGTCTGCGACGGCATGATTTGTCCTTCGTCTATCCCGGAAAACACTTACCCGGAGCGACGACGACTGTAAAACCCGAGTGGGATACATTGTCTTGCGCCGGTATGAAATTTTTATGTCCGATAAAAAAATGCGGAGATTTCAAAAAATTTAAGAAATTGACTGTTTACGGATAATCTGTAAACTGGAAAAGAAAACCCATTAGCGTAAATCTAAGGATGAAAAATGAAAACAATACTGAGTATTGGGTTTATCTTATTGACCGTATGCGGACTTTGGGGCTGCAAACAACACAGTCCCGCCGCCGACAGCGGCAAATTACAGGTTATCACCACGCTGTTTCCGCTCTACGATTTTTCGCGTCAGGTGGGCGGGAACAAAGCGGATGTCAGCTTGCTTTTGCCGCCAGGGGTGGAGGCACATTCCTTTGAGCCAAAGCCGGGAGATATCATCAAAATCAGCAAGGGCGACATATTCATTTATACCGGCCCCTTTATGGAACCGTGGGTCGGCGATGTTCTGGCGGGTGTTATTAACAAAAAGCTTGTTGTGATCGACGCCAGTAAAGGGATTCAGCTTACCGGCGAAGAGGGACACGAGGAGGAGGGGCATGATGAACACGAAAACGAACATCACCATCATGGAGGCATGGACCCGCATATCTGGGTTGACCCGGTTCTGGCGCAGCAGATAGTCCTTACCATTGCCGAGGGATTTACGCAAAAAGACCCCACTAACAAAGAATTTTATCTTGCCAACGCGAAATCCTACAATGAAAAACTGGCGGCGCTGGATGCGGAAATCCGGCAAACACTCGGCCCATGCAAAAATAAGACGATTCTTTATGGGGGGCATTTTGCGTTCGGTTATTTTGCCCGGCGGTACGGTCTGCAATATCTGTCGCCTTATGCGGGATTTGCGCCGGATGCGGAACCGACGCCGCGAAAAATCGCCGAGATGATTGAAAAGATGAAACCATGGGGCAATTCATATATTTTTCATGAAGAACTGCTGGAACCGCGGGTGGCCAAAATCATCGCCGAAAGCACCGGCGCCAAACTCCTGCTTCTGCACGGGGCACACAACGTCTCCCGCGAAGAGATTGAAAAAGGCGCAACTTACCTGGAGATTATGCGGGGCAATCTCGAACGGCTCAAACTCGGATTAGGCTGTCAGTAAATTAAAGCAGCCCAAGCATCTTGCTTGAGGTAAATAGGAACCATAAAATGAAAAGCCGAACCCTGACCCTCTTTTGATTCCGCCCAGATTTTCCCCTTTGCCATCAGCGCGTGTCATGGGTATAATTCTCTGATTCCTTTTCAGAAGGGTGAATGAATACGGGTCTCGAACAAATGAAATTTTTCATAAACCCTTAAATGAATGAAAATTGTGTATTATTGCCGAAAGGAGATGCGATTGATGCGAATGTCGAGAATTCTTTTGACCTATGCCGTAAGTGTCCCGGTTTTCTTCATTGTCGATATGATTTGGCTTGGCATCATTGCCAAAGGCTTTTATCGTAAAGCTCTGGAACCGCTGCTGACACCGAATATCAACTGGACTGCGGCACTTCTCTTCTATTTTCTGTTTCTTTTCGGGATACTGATTTTTGCCCTGCTCCCCGGCATGGAAAAGCGGTCCCTGGTTTATACCATTACGATGGCAGCACTGTTTGGTTTTATCGCGTACGCTACCTACGACTTGACTAATTTGGCCACGCTTCGTGACTGGCCTTTGATGCTGTCGATTGTCGATATGATTTGGGGTGCTTTTTTATCCGCATCGACGGCGACAGTGACTTATCTTATTATGAGTCGGATACAGCCCGGATGATTTAGCTTTTTTTGAACCATGGAACAATCATGGATGTGGTCTTTTGGTAGCGACGATAAACATCCGGTTTGGATTTGAGCGATTCCCGCTCTGAAACAGGACCGGTGATAAACGTCATCGTCAGCAGCAGCGTTATCGGCGAGATTAAGCCAAGCCATCCCAGTCGCGCTGATAAGCCGATAAGTGCAAATCCAAACCACAGGAGTATCTCAAAAAAATAATTCGGATGGCGGGAGTAATTCCAAAGGCCGGCTTGACAGACTTGCCCCCGATTATCCGACCGGGTTCGAAACCGATGCAATTGAGCGTCCGTCGCGATAGAGCCTCCGCAGCCAACGCACCACAGCAGAAATCCGGCTTTTGCCCAAATGGAATCAAACGCCACATTTTGGGCTGTAAAGATAAACACAAATCCTACGACGGCCTGAAAACAAGCCTGAATAAGATAATGGATCAGAAAATGCAGGGACGCAGGAATGTTCGACCGGCGGCGAAGCGACTCGTATCGGGCGTCCTTTTTACCGAGCCGAAGCCGAGTCCAAAACAAGTATCCGCCAAGTCGAAGTCCCCAAAGCAAAATCAGCAAAGCGGTCAACCCCTTGCCGGCAGAGAGCGGCCCGCCGCTCAGATTATGCACAAGCCCCATAAGGGTCAAACCGATTGCCCATCCCAAATCCACCACCGCCGGATTTCGTTTCCATAGATAGATAAACCACAATCCGGTCAGCGTCCCGGCGCCGATAAGCAGATTCAGCACTATCCCCGATATAATCATTGTATGGAATCCGCCTGCGGTTTTCTGCGACCGATTTCCTGGTCAAAGGCGTCGATGCAATCCTGATTTCCAGGACGTGTCAAGACGATCTGAAGATCATCGATATAATGCTGAGCAAATCCGGCCTGACAGTATAAAAAATAATACTCCCAGCGTCGTATAAAGGATTGGGAAAAGCCCAGTTCGATGATTTTCTCCCGATTGGCAAGAAAGCGTTCTTTCCATTGCGCCAGGGTCAATGCGTAGTGTGGTCCGATGCTTTCAACATGTTTAATAACAAATGATGTGTGGCCGGTCAGAACTTCTATCAGAGCGGTCAGCGATGGAAGCAGGCCGCCCGGAAAGACAAACAGACGCATCCAGTCGGTCGTTTTAGAATAGGCCTCATACCGCTGGTCGGGAATGGTAATCGTCTGAATGACCAGTATTCCGTTCGGTTTGAGCAACCGGTCGCAACTGCGGAAAAAATCAGGGTAGTAGGCCTTTCCAACGGCTTCAAGCATTTCTACGGAAATGATGCGGTCGTACTGTCCGGTAATATTGCGATAGTCGCAAAGCAGCACCTCAACTCGGTCAGACAATCCGGCCCGAGCGATCCGCTGTCGGGCTAATTGCTGCTGCTCTTTTGAAAGCGTAATAGAGGTGACACGGCAGCCGTAGAGCGTCGCTGCACGCATTGCCAAGGTACCCCATCCGCCGCCGATTTCAAGCACATGGTGATGTTGGCAAAGGCGGGCCTTTGCCAATATTTGGTCTATTTTGCGCAGTTGCGCATCAGCCAGAGCTTCGTTTTCATGCTTAAAGACAGCCGACGAGTACGTCAGCGTTTCGTCTAAAAACAACTCATACATCGCATTGCTCAGGTCGTAATGCCGGGAGATGTTTTTTTGCGCCTGATGAACCGTATTTTTGTTGCGCCGGTGACGAGCCAGATAAAATGTTTTTACAAACGCGGAATACCACGGCATTTGAACCGGATGCGATAGCGTTGCACGAAGCATAAAATTCATAAATCCGGCCAGGTCATCCGATGCCCAATACCCTTTTTCGTATGCTATCCCCAATCCGATTTCATCGGCCATGGCAAGTAAACTGAAGAAGCGGTAGTCTTTGATTTGCAAATCCGCCGACAGCCCCGAACCGGAAGACCCAAAGAGATGGCACTGACCTTCAGGAAGCGTTACCGTAATCGCTCCGGCAGATTGTGTCTTAAAAAAGGAAAAGAGGCCGGCCATACCCTGACGGGCAACCCAGGAGGGACATTGTTTTCTCATGGTGTAGCGGCTCTGGGGAACAGGCTTGGAAAAGACAGGCAGCTTTTTTTGAACATACAGCGCAATCGCCTGTCGTATGATTCGCGGCATATTCAGCATCGCATTGAAGGGGTATTTTAACAACGTCCGGCGGAGCGACTGGGGTGTAAGCGGGCTTCCCTGTCCTGTCAATCGGGCAAAAAAGACAGGCTCATCGCCGCATTCTGACCGGGTCAATTCGATAGTAATATCCAGTGTTTGTCCGTCATCCTTGAAACGGATATTGTACTTTCCGTTCAGATCAAAAAATGGCGAGACGTGAAACGCTTTGGGTATTTCAAAACACAGCGTTTCGGGCTGCACTTCCGGGTCTTTGAGTACATACAAATGAGTTTCCGAAAAAGTATTGTGCACCTCGGCCAGAACCAGTCGGCAGCGGTTGGATGCGTTATAACAGATGAAAAAGCTTACCGGTCGAAAGATAATATTGAAATATTTAGCAAAGCTGATCAGCTCTACACGACAGACAGATTCCTCATAACCTATTTTTTCAAGTACCGCAGTAATCTTGTCTTTGAGCGGCTGATTACCGCGCCACAGGTAATCCCGGTCGTCCATGCGAACGACCGAAAAGCGATTATAGCCGAATCCCGGCAGCGTTCGGTCCAATTCGGGCAGTTCACTGAGGTCGAATCGATAAAAATAGACCGGGTAGGAAAAGTGGTGTTTTTGCGGCCAGCGGCGGCCATGCGAGACAACTCCGGTGAAAATCTGTGAATTCATAATCCAATCCCGAACTTCTGGGCTACAGCAAGTCCTGAACGCGCTCCATCCTCATGGAATCCGTAGCCGCAGTATGCCCCGCAGTAAAAGATACGGTCTTTGCCGTTGATTGCATCCAATTCCGGATGTGTGCTGAGCGAGTCAAAGGTGTAGCAGGGGTGATCGAATAGGACGGACTCAATCCGCCGACCTGGCTCGATCCAGGTGTCGCCGTTTAAAGTCACAAAATAATCGTCTCTCGTCTTGAGCCGCTGCAGCCGATTCATATAGTAAGACATTGTCATCGCCGGATTTCGCTGCTTAGCGCCAATCTGCAGATAGCTCCAGCTTGCCCAGGCGCTTCGGCGAGGCGGCATGACTTGTTTATCGGTATGCAGAGTAACCTGGTTTCGAATATAGGACCATTTGCTCAATATTCGACTTTCATCGGGTTGCGGATGGGCCAGAATCTGACGGCTGATATCGGCATGGGTCGCAAGCACAACACGGTCAAAATCCATCTCCGTGCGATCTTCGAATATCACTTTGACCTTATCGGTCATTCGTTTGACATGCCGAACAGGACTGGCTTTTTTGACTGCGCCTTGAAACTGTTTTTCGAAAGCTTGAATGTACGAAACGCTCCCGCCTGCAACGGTTTTCCACTGAGGTCGGTGGGCAAGTGTCAGCAGGCCATGATGGTTATAAAAGCGGAGGATAGACTCGGCTGGAAAATCAAGAATGTTTTCGCTGGGCGTTGACCAGACCGCAGCGCTGACCGGGACAATATGGAAGTCAATATACGCCCTGGAGAACCCGTATTGCTGCAGAAACTGCCCCAAAGTCAGATGGCCTAACCCCGTTTTTAACTCTCTGGCCGCGATACGATTAAAACGAAAGACATCCCAAAACAGCCGCCAGAAACAAGGAGAAATCAGATTTTGCCAACGAGCGAATAATCCGCGGGGAACGTCGCTCGAATAATAAAATCCAGAGTCTTTGTCTTCAAACCCAAACGACATATCGGAATTCTGTATGCGAACACCCCATTGGCTAAACAAGGTTAAAAGTGTCGGATAGTTCCGGTCATTTAGAACGATAAATCCCATATCAATTGGCGTTCCCGCATCCGGCCCGCTGCCAAGAATATGAGTGTGGGTATGGCCGCCAAGCTGGGGTTCTTTTTCAATCAGGGTCACCCTATGGCGACGGGAAAGCAGCCAGGCGGCAGTTATGCCGGATATTCCGCCCCCTATTATGCCAATATTTAGAGTGGTGCTCGACATAATTTGATTCACAGTTTAACTTGGAGTTTAAACGCCAAATTTATTGTTGATTATAGTACACGAATCATCGCCGTTCAAGCTGAATTACAAGGACAAAATCAGCTTGATTTATCGGATTCATATTTTTATTTCAACCACGTAAAGAGATTTTACTATGACACAGAATTGGTCTTTGGGGGATGATAAAAGTACCTTGCCATAAGAGCCAGGCACGGCATCACAAAAAACCACACGATCCCGATCCACAGCAGGCCGCCAAAGACCGGTTCGGAAAAACGCAATGCCCCTAAACGATCGCCGGCATAATAAGTTCCCGGCGCAAAGAGCGCCCCCAGGATCGCCGCGGCCAGGGGTCTTTTCTGCAAAAAACGAAGCGATGTGTCCAGTGCCAGAGAAAAATTGACCCAAATCATAAGATCCCATAATGTTGTCAAAGGCGCTGGCATGAGCCAGCGTTTCGGCTCCATTGTTCCCAGGATGATTAAAAGCGTATCCGCAAAAAAACCGATGATCAGAGTCATTAACGCGGTTATGAAAACGGTGCGTATTTTATGCCTTTCAATCGCTGTAATATGAATCAGCACAAGAATCGGCACGGACGCCAGGCCAAGCCAATGATGGCCCGATGCCGCACCCAGGATGCAAATCATCCAGCCAATCTCGATCGAGATTATATTCCAGACATTCTTTGCTAACCCGCCAATCCATGGCTTACATATCATTTTATCTGATTCCATTGCGTTCTTTCATAAGCTGGCATCTGTCATTTGAGATATTCTCCAAACCCGGGTTCGTTATGTCAGATGAATCTCTGTAACGTTTTGGAACTGTTCCACCACATAAATTGTGTTGATATCAAGACACATCAAGGCACAGGCCCGGGAGACTAAAAATGGTTGCAGGTTCGGATGTTTGTCCAAATAGGCTTTCATCAATTTGCTGTTTTTATTCTTGTGAATCGGCCGGACTGAACCTGACACGGTCACACCAACCGCTTTTTTAAAATCGGACGTTTTATTGGATCGATTGTCAACAAAAAAAGAGGCACAGGAATTTGATAAAAGATTGGCGTATTTCCGTGTTGCCTTTGGGGTGGCAAACACAATATGATGCATGTCTTCCGAACAGGCAAACGCCACTAAACTGGTATGGGGCGTCTTTTTATGCTGAGTCGCCAAGACCCCCAGTTTTTGCGATTCAAAAAGAGATATGAGATTTTTTTTCTGCGTTGGGCCGGATATCATATATTCTCCTCAATTTAATGAAGCCAAAATATTCCTCTTTGCACAACACTGAGCCGACCGTCGGAACCGTTCAGTACATGATATCTATAAACGGCCGAATATATCTGTTTCATTCTCGATAGAATCTGCCAGCATACCTAAAATTCAATTTTTATCAATCCGTAAATATTCCTGATCCTCCATGGTATTTTTTGCAGATACCGACCTTGCGGCCGTTCTCCCAGTTGTGTCCCCCATCCGCAAGACCTGATTCCCATTGTCTCCGTCTTTTTTTGCTTGCAAATCCGGGTCGTGATGGCATAGTATAATATCTTTACGGAAAAGACCTTATGAACGAACGAATTACAATCACGGATATCCAGCAAATCAAGGACAAAGGGCGCAGATTCGCCGCGGTAAGCTGTTATGACTACACGACCGCCCGACTGGCGGCCGAGGCGGGCGTGGAAATGATTCTGGTGGGCGATTCGGCGGCACAGGTGGTCCTCGGGCACGATTCGACATTGCCTGCGACAATGGATTTTATGGTTACGATTACGGAGGCAGTCCGGCGGGCCGCGCCGGGGGTTTGTCTTGCGGCGGATATGCCGTTTTTGTCTTACCAGACCAGTATTGCCGATGCGGTTCGAAACGCCGGGCGGTTTATCCAGCAGGCCGGGGCACAAATCGTCAAGATAGAAATCAAGCGTTCGCATTTGGATATTGTAAAGGCTGTCAGCGATGCAGATATTCCGGTGATGGCGCATCTGGGGATTCGTCCGCAAAGTGTGGCCAAACAAGTCCGGCTCAGGGCCGAAGGCGCAACGGCCGAGCAGGCGTATGAACTGATTACGCTGGCCGAAGACGCCGTTCGAGCCGGTGCGTCGATGGTACTGCTGGAAGGCACGGCCCGGGAAACGGCGGCGATCATCACGCGGCGGCTGGCCGTTCCCGTCATCAGTTGCGGCTCCGGTCCGGACTGCGACGGGCAAATTCTGATTATCAATGACATTCTTGGATTAAGTTTGCAGCCGCCAAAGTTTGCCAAAGCATACGCCCAACTGGCCGGGGTTATTCTTTCGGCGGTAAAAAAATATGCCGAGCAGGTGCGTGCCGGACGATTCCCCGACGACCCGCACAGCTATCACATTAAGTCGGAACAAAAAGCATTGCTGAAGAAAATGTCCGCTCAGTCCGGCGGACAATAACCGGCACGGATTCCGAAACAGCCCATGATGCACGAAAACGGCAACGGCTCCAGCGAGGAAAAACCCGCCATTCGGCCTGCGATTCTGGCCGACGAATGGACCCTTTTTTATTATTCCAGTTGTATCCGCAAAATACTGGTGGGTCTGACCGGTTCTGCTTACGGCGCTATTCTGGTCGGCCCCCCCGGCCCCGCTATCGAAACCATATTGTACCCTTCGGTGGATTTTATCGAACATCCGGAAATCAAGATTCGCTTGTTCGCGTCGAAAAACCGGCAGCTTCTTTTTGAAAAACTGTTACACAATAAACCTACTCTGATCCACGGATTCTGGCCGGGGGATATGAAGCTGCTGTCGTTTCTTTCGGAAAAGCTGGAAATTCCGGCGGTGGTGACTTTCTTCGAACCGCCGCGCAAAAGACATTTGTTTTCGATTTCGAAATCGGCAATTCTGGCGGCGTCTTCCGAACCGATTTATCAAAGCATACTGTCCGCGGCAGGGAAATTTAAACCACGAACCATTTGTGTTCCGCTGGGGACATTTGTGGAAGAAAGTCAGTGTTGCTTTGACAACCTGAATCAAACAACCAGTATTGTCGTGTGTGAAGACCTGAAAAACGCGCACGAATACGAACCTCTGTTGGACGCTGTCCGGCATCTGCTGGCCGAGGGGTTTGAATTTTCGCTGGCCCTTATGGGTCAAGGACCCGCCGAACGGGCCATTCGCAAACAAATCAACAATCTGGGACTGACCTACGTCGTCGCACTGGTGCCGCCGCTGCATCCTGTCCGACCGATTTTTCGGGGGATGGACATATTCATTCACCTCAAAGACCGGCGCCGCTGCAACCTGGCCCTGATGGAAGCGATGAGCGTTGGATTGGCCGTGGCCGGCTGCGCCGACAGCACCACGGGCCTGATGCAGAATGAAAAAACCGCCCTGCTGTTTGACGCGATGGAAGAGATGAGCATTTACGCCTGCCTGAAACAGCTTTTGTCCAAACATGAACTGGCCCGGACGCTGGCCCAAAACGCGCGACAGCATCTGCAAACTCATTACAGCGTCAGCCAAATGGTTGACGGCTATATCGAGACTTATACGACCGCTCTGAAAACTCAACCTCCCGGCCAGGAATAAAAAAGCGGAAAATCCGTGATTATGTCGCGGTATATCAAACGAAAGCAAAAAACCCGGTCGGTTTTTGTCCGGCCGGGTTTTATATTTTGCGACCTATTCGCCAAGAAATCGTCAGGCCTTCATCAGAGCAATGATTTTATCCAAATCATTGGGCGCCTGAACCGGCGCGTTGGCAAACGGCCCCTGCTTTTTACTGTGGTAATTGACCGTGGCGTCCGGGTCTTTAAGGACGTGACCCGTCAGAACACAGGCGATACGTTCATCTTTTCCAATCGTGCCGTCGGCCAGCAGATATTTCAGGCCGGCGATGGTTGCCGCCGAGGCCGGCTCGCAGCCGAGGCCGAATTTTCCAATCTGCGCCTTGGCGTCAAGAATTTCCGCGTCGGTGACGGAACGGACGATGCCATTGCAGACATCCAACGCGCGGAGGCATTTTTTCAGATTCACGGGACGTGAAATTTCGATGGCCGAGGCGATGGTATGGGGCTTGTAGCCCGCCGCGTCGAGCTTGCCGTAATAGGCGTTTATTTTGGCATTGTCGATATGGCTGTTGTTCCAGCGGAGTTTGTGGTCGTTGACTAATTCAGTCAGGGTATTTGCACCGGCGGCATTGATGATGGCCAGGCGCGGCACGCGATCGATAAGCCCGAGGGCTTTGAGTTCCCAAAAGGCCTTGCCAAAGGAGCTGGAGTTGCCGAGATTGCCGCCGGGGGCGATAATCCAGTCGGGGATTTGCCAGTTGAGGCCTTCGAGGATGCGGTACATAATGGTCTTCTGGCCTTCGAGGCGGAACGGATTAAGCGAATTGACAAGATAGATATTCATCTTGCGGCAGACGTCCTGCACCTGCCGCATACAGTCGTCGAAGTCGCCCTGAATCTGGATGGTGTAGGCGCCGTAGTCCATCGCCTGACTGAGTTTGCCGTAGGCGATTTTGCCGGCGCCAATGAAGACGGTGGCCTTGAGTCCGCAGGCTTTGGCGTAGAGGGCCATCGCGGCAGAGGTGTTGCCGGTCGAGGCACAGGCGCTGGAGACGGCCTTGACCATCGCGGCGTGTGAGAAGGCCGCAGTCATGCCGTTGTCTTTGAACGAGCCCGAGGGGTTCATGCCTTCGTATTGCAGGAATAAATTATGCGGATTCATTCCCAATTCCGCGGCCAGTCCGCAGGCCTGCTGCAGAATGGTCTGGCCTTCGCCGACAGAGATTTTCTTTTCATCGGGGCAAAAATTGAGCAGTTCACGGAACCGCCATACGCCGGAGAAGTCAAGACGATTGAGGCGGTTGGGCCAGCGTTTGGCGAAATCGGATAATTTCGCGGGGACTTCGGTTTTGTCCCATTCGTAGCAGATGTCAAGCAGGTCGCCGCATTGGGGACACTCGAACAACGTCTGCATACAATCAAACGTCGCCCCGCAGGCGGGGTTGATACATTTCTGGTATGCGGCGATTTTACTCATTATTTTCCTATATAGGCTGTATTTATCAACCCTATCGGCTATCGGTGAATCAGTCTTTAATGCCGAGGTCTTCTTTGGTCAAGATGCTGTCGAAGGCGTAGCCGGCTTTTTCGATGTTTTCGCGGGCGCCCTGCTTGCGGTCGATGACGGCGACGATTTTTTTGACGGTCGCGCCGGCATCCGTGATGACTTTGGCGGCTTCCATGACCTGACCGCCGGTGGTGGCGATATCTTCAACGAGCAGCACGACGTCGCCTTTTTTGAGCACCCCTTCGACGAGCTTGCTGGTGCCGTAGTCTTTTTTGCTGTTGCGGACGATAATCCACGGCTTGCCGGACTCCATCGCGGTGGCCGCGGCCAGCGCCACGCCGCCCAGTTCCGCTCCGGCAATCAGCGTGACGTCCGGCGTGAGATATTTGCAGAATTCCTTGCCCAGAGCTTTGAGAATATCCGGCTGGGTCTCGAAGAGGTATTTATCCATATAATACTTGCTGCGTTTGCCGCTGCGCAGCACAAAATCGCCCTCCAGATAGGAGGTTTCCTTGACCCGTTTTGTTAGTTGTGTCTTGTCCACTGTTTTCTCCGTTTCTCTGAGATATTACTACCGCTTAAAACCATCCACCTCACTATGTTTGGTGGCTGCCACCCGGCTTATTTGTCATTCTGGCGAAAGCCAGAATCCAGCTTAAACGCTCTGGATTCCGGCCCAGAGCCGAAATGACACCTTATGAGTCGCCAGATTGTAAATGGACAATCGAAAATTGTAAATTGTAAATTTTATTCACCTTTCCAGCGAATCGCCTTGAACCAGTCTTTATCCTGCATACTGGCAAAGTCTTCATCTTTTATCACATGTTCCCGTGACGGCAGAGTTTTTGCTTCTTCACCAACCTTGAGCCATTGCTTGCATTTTTCTTCATCGCCCAATAATGCCTGCACACAAGCTAAACCATAGGCGCTATGCCCTTTTTTAATTGCCTCTGATTTCAAGAGCATTGTTTCTGCTTGCCTCAATATCAGCTCTTTGTTGTTGTTTTCTATTTTCGATTGATATACTAAAGCACACCCCCAATTGTTAAATGCTTCATATTTATCAGGCTTAATGGATGTAGCTTTTTGAAATTTGTCGTAGGCTTCTAAATACTTATTTCTGGCATCCGGACCTCCCAACTGAGCCCAATTAGACAATATCGTACCCCAATTATAAAATGCTTGTTCTTTATCGGGATTAATTTCTGTTGATTTTCGATACTTTTCACAAGCTTGACGATAATACTCAGTTGCATCTTTTGGATTTAATCCAGCTATTTTAGCACAGGCATTGCCCCAATTGTAAAAAACCATATCCGATTTCGGATTAAGGTTCGCCGCCTTTTCAAGTTGAACGCATGCTTGTTGATAATGGATTATGGCCTCAGAACCACCACAATTACCCCAACATAGAAGTGCCGCTCCCCAGTTATAAAAAGCCATATATTTATCAGGGTATTTCTGTGCGATATCCTTCCAAAGTTTTTCGGCAATTTCGTAGCGTCCACTATCAGTAGCTTCTACCGCTTTATCCCATGCCTTGCGAAAGCTTTCATTTTCATCTTTGGCACAGCCCGAGATGAAAAGTAAGGTTATTACAGAAAAGACCCTGAAATAAAAATATCTCATACTTTCAATTCAACTTTTTTATTCAATTGGTTTTTGTATTTTCTGCGGATGGGGGCGACAGCGGCGGCGATGAATTCGTCGGTCTGCTGCGGTGCCCTGCCGAGATAGCGTTTCGGGTCCAAGGCGGCCTTTAAGTTAACTTTGGCAAAGGCCGGGTCGGATTGCAGACGTGCAATTAAATCATTTTCCTTGCCTAAAGTTTTGACCTGTGCGGCGGCGGCGTGAGAATGGACGCGAATTCGTTCATGGAGTTGCTGGCGATGGCCGCCGGCTTTGACACCCGCCATTAAAATTTCTTCGGTCGCCATAAACGGCAGTTCTGCCATAACGTGCGAGGCGATTACCTTTGGATAGACGACGAGACCGGAAGCGACGTTGATGAGAATTTCGAGAATGCCGTCAGTCGCCAAAAACGCCTCCGTCAGCGACACCCGGCGGTTGGACGAATCGTCAAGCGTGCGTTCGAGCCACTGTTCACAGGCCGTCATCGCGGGGCTGGTAGCGAGACTCAATACCAGTCTCGCAAGGCCCGTGACGCGTTCGCAGCGCATCGGATTGCGTTTGTAGGCCATGGCGGAAGAGCCGATTTGCGATTTTTCGAACGGCTCTTCAATTTCCTTGAGGTTGGCCAGCAGACGGATGTCGTTGCACATCTTATGCGCCGACTGCGCCACCCCGGCCAGCGTATTGACAATCAGCGTATCGAGCTTGCGCGGATAGGTCTGACCGGTGACGATGCAGGATTCTTTGAAACCAAAAGCCTTTGCGACCATCTGGTCAAGCTTTTTGACTTTGCTGTGATTGCCGTTGAACAGCGTCAGGAACGTGGCCTGCGTGCCGGTCGTACCTTTGATGCCGCGAAACGGCATCGTCTCAATCCGCCGGTCGATTTCGGCCAGTTCCATCACAAACTCATACGCCCACAGCGTCGCACGCTTGCCGACGGTGGTTAATTGCGCCGGCTGAAAATGCGTGAAGCCCAGCGTCGGCAGCGATTTGTATTGTTTGGCAAATCTGCCGAGGCGGTCGATGAGGCAGGCGACCTTGCCGGCAATAATGCGCAGGCCGTCGCGCAGAATAATCAAATCCGCATTGTCACCGATGTCGCAGCTTGTCGCGCCGAGGTGAATAATCGGCGCCGCCTTGGGCGCGGCAAGGCCGAAGGTGTGGACGTGGGCCATCACGTCGTGGCGGAATTTCTTTTCAAACTCGGCAGCCTTTTTATAGTCGATGTCGTCGAGATGGCCGGCCATCTGCTTAATCTGCGTCTGCGTGATTTTCAGGCCGAGTTTCTTTTCGGCTTTGGCCAGTTCAAGCCAGATTTGCCGCCACATGCGAAACTTGGTATCGGCGCCGAATAACTCGGCCATTTCTTTGGATGCGTTTCTTTCAACCAGTGGGCTTGTGTAAATATCGGTACGTTGAATCATATTATTTTCCCTTTTCTTATATTAAAAATCAAAGTGCAAATATCAAAATGACATATCAAAATCCAAAAATGACTTAGTCAATAATTTTAATCTTTGAATTGCCATTTTGCATTTTAATTTTTGATTTTTACAATCTCAGTAAGTTTTTCATTTATACTGTCGTATTATCGCATCTATTTGTTTCACTATTTTCTCATCAAACACCCAATCCCCGGCCGGGGCGGTTTGTTCGATTTGTTTTGGTTTTCGTGCGCCGACAATAGCGGCGGTCACTTCCGGCCTGCGCAAAACCCATGCAACGGCCAATTGAGCGACGGTCTTGCCGTGTTCGGCGACGATTTTTTTAAGTTCGTTCACTATCGCGATATTTTTTTCGAATCGCGGGCTTTGAAAATCTTTGTCGCACAACAGGCGGTGGTCATCGGGCGACATCGTTTTCAAATACTCAACGGTAAATTTGCCGGTGAGAAGTCCTTTCTGCATCGGGCTGTAGCAGACGACGCCGATATGATTTTGGCCGCAGTAATCCAGCAGTTGGTTTTCGACGGCGCGGTCGAGCATACTGTACGGCGGCTGAACGGCGGTGACGGGCCAGACTTTTTGCAGACGCTGGATTTGTTCCACCGAGACATTGCAGGCGCCGAGAAACCTCACTTTGCCGGCTTCGACGCAGCGGGCCATCGCGTCCCACGCCTGTTCAATCTGCTCGTCCGGAATCGGCCAGTGCATTTGGTACAGGTCGATGCGGTCAATGCCGAGACGGTCGAGGCTTTCGTTGCATTCGCGAAAGATGCTGTCGCGGGTGAGGTTATTGATTTTTTCGCGCTTCTTGTTCCACAGCAGGCCGCATTTGGTGGCAACGATGGGTTTTTGGCGTAATTGTTTTAACGCCTGCCCGATGACTTCTTCGGAATGGCCGCAGCCGTAAATCGGGGCGGTATCAATCCAGTTGATGCCCAGTTCCACCGCGTGCAGGATAGTTTCGATGGAGTCTTTATCTTCCTGCGGCCCCCAGCCGTACTGCCACGGCCCGCCGATAGCCCACGTCCCCAGCCCTACGACGGCCAGTTCGAGGCCGCTTTCGCCGAGTTTTCGCTTCCGCATCGTTTAGACTCCTGTTATAATCCATATTTCGTTTACCCTGATAGTGTACCACACCCGCCGGCATTTCTCAATCCCAACTCTTGAAATGAAAGAGGATAGGACTTTCTCTTTTTGGCGCTATCCTTTACAATAGTCGGCCATGGTAAGTTACGACCCGAAAGAGCGATATGCCGTGCAGCGCCAGGAGATGCTGGACCGCGACCTCAAAGGCCGGGACATCACCGACCCGCGTGTACTGGAGGCGATGGCCGGGATTCCGCGCGAGGTCTTTATCCCCCTTCAATACCAAAACAACGCTTACGAAGACAACCCCCTGCCGATCGGGATGGGGCAAACAATCAGCCAGCCGTACATTGTCGCGCTGATGACGCAATGTCTGAAACTGACCGGCGGGGAAACGGTATTGGAAATCGGCACGGGCTGCGGCTACCAGACGGCGGTATTGGCCGGACTGTGCAAAAAAGTTTATACCATCGAACGGTTTGACGCCTTATCCGCCGGGGCACAGACAGCCCTGGCATCGCTGGGAATTGATAACGTGGAGCATTTCATCGGCGACGGCAGTTGCGGCTGGCCCGATGTAAAAATGCAATTCGACCGGGTTTTAATCACCGCCGCGGTTTTTGAACCGCCGCAGCCGCTGCTCAACCAGCTCAAAAACAACGGCCTATTAGTCGCGCCGGTCGGAGAACAATTCTATCAGACGCTGACGGTCTATAAAAAAGAAAACGACCGCCTCATACAGACCGAGGTCTGCGGCTGTCGTTTTGTCAAATTAGTCGGTCAGTACGGCTTCAAGCCCGATTGAATCGACGCTTTAGCGAAGTTCTTCCACTTTCATATCGTCAAACATTGTGCAGGCGTCGGCTTGTGTCATCAAGCCAATCATTCCGGGATACATCAGCGTATTCTCCCGCTGCTCAATCAGGAATACACCGTCCATAAAGACTTTGAGACTGTCGCGGAAGTGCTCGACCTCGATTGTATGCCAGCTTGTCGCGTCTCCCTCAACGTGAATGGACCGAAGAAGTACGAATTTACCCGCCTCGACAAATCCCAAACGGAGTTTGCCGTCCAGCGGTTCCCAGCAGGCCAGATAATAATTTTGCGGATTCAAGGCCCTCCAGACAATCCCGCCGCCCTGACTCTCTTTGCCGCCGGCGGCGCGAAGCTTGGCGGAAAATCTGAGGTTGGCGAGCCGGGAGGAACTGGCCAAAAGCAGATTATGGGTATCGCCGGTGTTGGGGGACCCGACGACGGCGATAGTTTTACCCCAACTGTCGCCGGCAATCTGCCACGTCGCCAGGGGAGTTTTACCGGCGGTTTGTGCCGCCAGCCAGCCCGGCGGCAGAGTCTCCAGTTTGGCATTCTCAAAATCCCAGCTTGACTGGTTTTTGACAGTGTACTCCGAGCGATAACATCCCGCCGCACAAACCACAACAATCAGCCATAACACGTTTTTTTTCATATCCGGCTCCTTAATGAATGAATCGGCATTATAATATGAATTCCTCCATCGGGCAAGAGCTTCACTTTCTGAAAAAAACCTTTTCGGCTGCAAAAACGCCAATGCCCTCAAAGAGGACAGAAAACTATGTGTGGATGTGGGGTGTACCGATTACCTGTCCAAACCGAAGTCCCTTTTTTGTCCCTCTATACAATCTCCCTTGTTTTGTTTGAAACTTACCAAATAAACATTTGCATTCGTTTTCCGGTTAATTTATAATATCGTTATGTCATTAGGTCAAATTATACGAGAAAAACGTGAGACGCTGGGTCTGACTTTGGATGAGGTTGCGGCTTATACCGGCTTTTCCAAGCCTTATTTATCCACGGTCGAGACCGGAAGGGTCAAAAACCCTCCGAGCGATACGCTCCTGAGAAAGCTGGAGCAGTATCTGCGTTTTGCGTCCGGCCAACTGCTGTATTTGGCGCACATGGAACGGATGCCCAGCGACATCCGCCGGGATTTTGAGACCATTGACGCCCAAAATCGCAAATACAAACAATTATTCAAACGCATGAGTGAGCATCCTCTGGATTCCGCGGAAGTCGGAAATCTTTTAAAAGAATTCGACCTGTCCACCGAACAGCAGCAGACTATCAAGGCCGGACAGTTAGTGCCGGTGATTAACCGCGTCTCGGCGGGCTATCCGGCGGATTTTGATGATATGGGTTATCCGGTGGGCATCGCGGATGATTACGTGCGATGCCCGGACCTGCACGACCCCAACGCCTTTGCCGTGCGGGTCGTCGGCGATTCAATGACCCCGAAATTTATGCAGGGAGATATTGTAGTGTTTTCCCCCGCCGCTGATGTGCAGAACGGTGATGACTGTTTCGTGCGATTCAGTCAACCTCATGAAAGCACGTTTAAACGAGTATTTTTTGAGCCCGAAGGAAAAGTCCGGCTTCAACCCAGAAATGAAACCTACGCCCCGCAGATGGTTGACGGCAGCCGAATCAATGGAATGTACAGGGCGGCGGTACGTTTCCATCACCTGTAAAAAAATCTTAACTTTAAATCACAAATTCCAAGTTCTATTCCGCCTAATTCGAGGGCGAAATTTTCTTGTGATAAATGTAAATGCTCGGACTAAGAAAGTCGTGCTTATTATACGGCCATCCGGCAAGCCCCAGAATACACCGGCTGGGTTTTAAATAGAGGGGAAGAAATACCGTCGCTTGTTTATAGTCGGTTTTGCCTGCAAAAACTTCGCCGCGAAATGCGGCCTCTGCCGGCGCCCCGATGGTTTTGTCGCGGGCCTGTGATGGCCGCCGACACCACTTCTTTGTCCGGCGTCTGACTGAAAATACCGAATCCTTCCATGGAGTCCGGCTGCCACGGGACATACCCGCTGCATCCCCACTCCAGGCCGATGAGGTTGAGGCAAAAAAAATCAAAAGCCCCGCCAAAGGAAGATATTGTTTACCCGCAACGGCATTCGAAGGAGATGTTTTTCACAGGGACAGACGCCCGCCGGGGTGTTGCCTTGTTCTTTTGACCATAATGTGACCCCGCCCTGTTTTTTCTACCGCATGACCCAATCTTGTTTAATGGGAACCAGGCTCGCCTGGCTTTGCAATGCCGGGTCGGTCGGGTTGCCATAAATCAATTGCAGGGTTTTTTGCAGATAGACTTTGGTCGGTTTCCCGTCGGCGTCTTTTTGGGCGGGGTGATCCACCACCGTCGCTTCATTGGAAAGACCGGCGATAAACAGATTCACGCGCCTGGCCGCAGGATCAAAGTCCGGCCAGATAATGACGATATCACGCGCATTGTCGGCGCCTTTGCGCAGCCGGGTATCCTTAAAATCCATAGATTCAAGAAATGGGTATTGTCCCTGATGTTTCAGTTTGATTTTCTCAAACACTTCCCGGCGGACGTTTTTGCCGGCCGGCAGAGTCTTAAATGTATCCGTCACCAATTGGCATTGCAGCACCAGAGGAACTTCCTCTTCCGCTGCATTATTTGTCAGTGTCAGAATCGTGTACCAGAAACGCACAGGGCCCTGCTGACCCGGCAGGCGAACACTGATTTGCAGCGGTTGACTATAACGGACATCAAGCGTCCATTGCCCCGCCCTTTGGACCGCCGCGGGCTTGGGGGCCGCCGGACTCTGCGCCGTCACTGTGACGGCAAACACAAAAACAATTATCAGATGTTTCATAAATAATCCTCACTTTATGATTGCCGGATTTTTTCTCTACGGGTAGTATTTTACCTGCGGCAGGGTTAATGGTAAAGCAGAAAACCGGCCTTTTGGACTTTAACCTGTGTGTTTTCTCCGGTTTCAGAAGAGTTTTTTCTATGATAGAAGAAGAAAAACTTGAAATCTACAAACAGACGGTCGAGATGCTGGAGGAAAAGAACCTCCGTGCGCTGGGGGCGTTTTTGTCTCTTCAGAGGGGCAGTTATGTCGCCGAAGTCGTGGAACTGCTGGATAACACCCAAAAACGCCGGGTATTTGACGTTCTCGACAAGGAACTGGCCGCGGAAGTGCTGGAAAAAGTCGATGAGGCCACCCGTGCCGAGTTGTTCGACGAAGTCCTGGAAAACAAGGAAATCGCCAACTTAGTCTCGGAATTATCCTTAGACGAGGCGGCGGATGTCCTGGCGGAAATGGACGAACAGGAAAGTCAGGAAATCCTGGCCAATCTCGACGACGAAGACGCACGCCAGATTCAGGGGCTGATGAAATACGAGGAAGACTCCGCCGGCGGCATTATGCAGCCGATGATTCTGGCGGTGGAGGAAAATTTAACCATCCAGCAGACCATTGATTTGATTCGTCAGGCCAAAGGGGAAGAGGAGTTTTACTGTATTTTTGTGGTGGACAAGCAGCGGCGATTTCTCGGAACCGTAGGCATACGCCATCTCTTGATTGGTTCACCGCAGACGCCGCTGGGAAAAATTGTGGACTCGAACGCCCTCTATGTCATGGCCGATACCCACCAGGAAGAAATTCGCAATTTATTCAAGAAAAATAACCTCCTGGTCGCCCCCGTGGTGGATGCGGAACACCGACTGGTCGGAGGCATCACCGCCGACCGCGTCATTGAGGCAGCCGAAGAAGAGGCTATTGAAGATATTTATGCCATGGCCGGCACGGACGCAGAGGAACTGGAAAATTTTTCAGCCCTTCACACGGCGAGGGTACGGATGACCTGGCTTTTGCCATGTCTTCTGGGAACGGCAATTACCGCCCTGGCGGGTCTGTTTTTTCGCAACTTATTCGCCCAGTGGGACCAGCTTGCAATTTTCATCACGGCGTTTTTATTCGCCCCCATGATAGCGGCTATCAGCGGCAATGCCGGGCTACAAACCTCAGCCGTCGTTGTCTGCGGCCTTGCCACCGGAGACATGGCGGCCCTGCGAATAGGACAGGTCTTCTGGCGAGAGGTCCGAGTGGCTGTATTGGTGGCCTTGTGCTGCGGAACGGTCGGCGGGCTTATTTGCGGTGTTTTGCCGCGTGTGATGGAGGCTGGCTGGAGGGGAAAAAACGCAACAGTTCAAACAACCGCTGTCCCGGCGTCTGATTTACCATCCAAAGCCATTTCCCCTCTTCAAAAAATACGCCCCGGCCAACATCTTCGCATTGCCGCGGCCCTGGGGATAGCGATGTTTTCAGCGATTATGGTTTCGACGACACTGGGTATGCTGCTGCCATTTGTGTTTCGTCGAATCGGATGGGACCCGGCCATCAGCGCCGGA
Organism: Planctomycetota bacterium; assembly: GCA_016873215.1. GTDB lineage: Bacteria > Planctomycetota > Phycisphaerae > Sedimentisphaerales > Anaerohalosphaeraceae > Anaeroglomus. Next base: position 21,499 of record VGXU01000004.1, on the reverse strand, counting down.
CCGCTGGTTACTACCGCCAATGACTCCGTCAGCGTGATTATCTATATGCTGCTGACCATTTTGACCGCCCGATAATAATGCGAGACCGCAAGACAAGGAGGTTGACGAAAACAAGTTTTTGTATTATAATCCTCCGATTATACTATATATAGGTATCAAGAGTGCGAATCCCCGTTTATGGGGGCGTTTTTTCAGGTTTTCATAGAGAAAACCGCTGGCGACACAGGAGATATTCATGACCACAGGTCAACCGATAGACAGTCAAGTCCATACCGATAAGACGCCGGAGATAGATAAGTACTTCAAGACCGCCATCAAGAACGAGGCCAGCGACCTGCATCTGAAGATGGGGATGCCTCCGATTATGCGAATCAGCAGCAGGCTGAAAAAAACCACCGGCGAAATTATGACGGAGCAGAAAATCGAGGACCTGATTTTTGAAATCATGAGTCCCAAGCAAAAGCAGTTTTTTTTCGAGCGCGGCGCCCTGGATTTCGCCTATCAGGTCGGGATAGCCGACCGCTTTCGAATCAACGCATTCCGGCAGCGGAATTTTGTAAGCGTCTCTGCCCGGCGAATCAGCAGTAAAATTCCGCCGTTTGAAAAACTCCATCTGCCGCCGGTCGTTGAAAAAATCGCCGACACCACTCACGACGGTATGGTTCTGGTTGTAGGCCCCACCGGCTGCGGAAAAAGCACCACCATCGCCTCTATGATTGACTATATCAATCGTACGCGGGCGTGTCATATTATTACTATTGAAGACCCGCTGGAGTTTTTGCACGTGGACCAGAAATCCATGGTTTCCCAGCGGGAAATCGGTATCGACGTTCCGAACTACGAGGATGCACTTCGCAGTATGATGCGGCAGGACCCCGATGTCGTGCTGGTCGGCGAAATGCGCGACCGCGAAACGCTCACCGCGGCGATGCGGGCCGCCGAAACCGGACATCTGGTTTTCGGGACACTGCACGCCAACAACGCCTCTCAAACCATCCAGCGTATCCTTGATTTGTTTCCCCCGGAAGAACGTGAACTGACTCGGGCTACATTTGCCCTGACTATTCGAGCTATTATCAGCCAGCAGCTTTTACCGGGGATTCGCTCGGATACGCCGCGCGTGCCGGCGGTGGAAGTGATGATTTGCACCCCGATTATTCGAAAATTGATCAGCGAGCAGCGGGAAGCGGACATCTCCTCCGCGATTCGCGCCGGCTCCGGCGAAGGAATGCAGGACTTTACCGAAAGCCTGCGTATCCTGGTGGAGGAAGAATATGTGACCCTGAAGGTCGCAATGGAACACGCACCGAATGTCGAAGAACTGAAAATGGCGATGAAGGGCATTCGCACTTCGTCCGGCGGAATTCTCTAAAACGCAATTATTTTACACGGGAAACAGATATGTCAATGAGTTTATTGGCGATAGTAGAGTACAGCGGATATGTCGCTCTGTACAAACTGCTGATGGTACTGGGGCTGTTTTTGACCTGGATGCCTTTGGTCAACTGGGTTTATATGGACAGTCAGGCCGTCCGAACCAACAAACGCGTCTGGACGGGCACCGTCGCGGTCACGGGAGCGGCGGCGTTGTGGGTCTGGCTGCTTGTCCCGGTCTTCTGGATTGGATTTTTTATCTACGTCATTCTGGTCGGTTCGGTAGCAATGGCCTATGTCCTGCATCGTAACGCCCAGGTGGCGGAATTTGAAAAAGTGCTGACCGCCGACCATATAAAGGGCCTGTTTGTCAATCCCGCAAAAAAACTTCAGAAAGTCAGCCGGGGGTTGTCCTTTGTCACCGCCAATAAAAATGATGTCCCCCTGCCTGAGGCCAAAAGCCCCGATGCGGAGGGGTTTACGCTGGTCTGCGAACTGATTGACGACGCGATCTGGCGGCGAGTCAGCCAGATCGCCCTAATCCCTCAAAAAGACACTTACTCGGTCATTTATGAAATCGACGGCGTCAGCAGCCGACAGAATGAACGAAGCAAAGAAGAAGTCGAACGTCTCGTCCGGTACGTCAAACAATTGGCTGACCTGGAAGCGGAGGAAAAACGGAAACCGCAAAAGGGTGAATTCACGGTCCTTCGGGACAAGGACTGGAAAAAGAAAGTCACCTGGGAGGTACAAACGGCCGGTTCCACGGCGGGCGAACAAATCAAGATGTTCAAGGCCGAAGAATACTGCAGCCGAAAACTGGAAGATCTCGGCTTTAATGACAATCAGTTCGAATCGATTCGCTCTCTGCGGGACATCAAGGCAGGACTGGTTCTGATTTCCGGCCCCACACACAGCGGCATCACCACCACTCTTTACACCCTGTTGGCAAATCACGACCCCTTTATGAACAACATCAACACGCTCGAAAGAAAAAAATCGGTGGATTTGGCCAATATCACCCAGAATGAATACTCTCTCAGTGATACCGGCACGACCACATACGCCCGTCGGCTCCAGTCGCTGCTGCGCCGCGGGCCGGATATTGTCGGCGTGTCCGATTGCGAAGACGAACAATCCGCCAAACTCTGCTGCTCCGCCATCAAGGACGGCAAAATCATCTATGCCGTCATGCAGGCCAACAGTGTCGCGGAAACCGTCGAAAAGATGCTGCAATTTGTTCGAGACAAAACCCTCCTGGCCGAAACGCTCGAAGCCGTCATCAACCAAAGACTGGCACGAAAGCTCTGCTATGATTGCCGTCAGGCCTACAAACCTAATCAGGCCCTGTTCCAGAAATTTAATATCCCGTCGGACCAAGTGGATATGTTTTACCGACCCGGTGAAATTGAATATGACAAACATGGAAAGCCGATTGTCTGCCAGAAATGCCAGGGGACAGGGTTTTACGGAAGAACCGGACTGTTTGAGACGATTCGCATCACCGACGACCTGCGGCAGGTGATTCGAACCGCCAATACCACGCAGGAAATCGCCTCGGCGTTTCGCAAGGCCGGGATGCTGTATATGCAGGAACAGTCCATTAAAAAGGTCACGCAGGGAATTACTTCGATCAATGAAGTGATACGCAATTTTTCAGCCAAAACCGGATAAACAGGAGTCGTACCGTGATAACCATTGCAATTATTCTGATTGTCATCATTTTGACCATAGCACATTTTTATCTGAAGTGCTCGGCAATGACGGCTTTTTCAACATTCATGGCGTCCATTTTCGGGTCCATCATCGCCTTCACTTATTATGAAATGCTGTCCGAGTTGTTCATCTCCCGCGGTTACGGGGCTTGGGCGCCGGCGGGATGTTTTGTCCTGGCTTTTGTGCTGGGCTTTGCGGCCGTGCGGGCTTTGGCGGATTTGCTGGTTGGCGCCAATATTGACTTTGGCAATACCACAAAAATCACAGTCAATCTGGTCCTGGGCACCATCACCGGCCTGATACTTGCCGGTCATTTGCTGGTGGCGATGGGAATGCTGCCCGTGGGAGGAAAATGGGCTTATAACCGGTTTCCTCCGGGTGCACCCATTTCTCTAAACAACCCCAATCGCCCTATTCTCAATCCCGATGGATTAGTCAGCAATTTGTTCACGCTGTTCAGCCGGGGTTCTCTGAGTTCCCACAACAGCTTCGGCGTCTTGTGTGCTGATTTTGTTAATCGCAATCATTTGAATCGATATGGCGTCACCGATGGCGTATGGACCATCTGTTCCAAAAAAGCCCTCTCGGTACCGAAAGGAAATCAGCAAAAACCTGTTCGAACAATGGAGATCAAAGATATTGGCTCCGTAACGGTCATCCGCGCCAATATCTCCACCAAGGAAATCCCTGACGGCGGGGCAAGAGACGAAAAGGGAATTACTTTTACGATGTCGCAGGTTCGCGTGATTACCAAACCGCGGGAAAAGGCCGACAACCTGCGAGGCCATGGTAAAGCTGTTTGGCCTATCGGTATCCTTGAAAAAGGCAAGCTGCAGCAGAAAAATCTGTCGGACAAGATGTCGTATTCTAATGCGGATTTCCGCAAGGGAGCCGTCTGGGTGGATTTTGTTTTTAAGGATATCCCAACGAATGAGCAGGCCGTGCTTTTGGAGTTCAAACAAAATGCTCTGACTGACCTTCCGCCACCCGTTCAATCCACGGAAGAAATAGAGGCGATTCTCAATAATCCTGAAGGAGCTCCGCAGGAAAATCGGGCCGGTCAGCCCCCCGTCGCCCCCTGATTTTGCCTCCGTTCAAAATACAGAAGGCATTTACCTCGTCGGCCCGCCGGTCAAAAAGGTAAATGCCTTTTTTGTTCCCCCTTTTTTTGTCCGTCCCGTTAGCAGAGAGCGTATTCTTCCACGTCAACTTCCAGCAGGTGGTCAAGGTACTGGTCCAGGTCTTCGGTCGAAAATTTGGCCAGAAATTCCGGCCTGGCCGTACGATTAATCTCTATAATGCAATCTATAATTTCCCGTTTACTCATTCTGTACTCCTTACCCACTGGGTTTCACGTCCATGTTTCCAATAAATTTATCGGAAGCCCGTCAAAATTTCTTCAATTATCCCCTGCGACACTGTCAGGCCGGCTCCGGGCAACCCAACAACTATATGCCCGCCTTCGTACCGCCTCGGCCGCAAGCTGTAGTTAAGGTTTTGACTGTCGGGATGACACGTCCAATAAAAACCTTATGGAAGTGGCAACTTAAAGGCAGGAAAAAATAGAAATTTTTAAAAAATTTTTTATACTGCTATTTGTAATCGCTTTAGTCCCTGGGTTTTGTACTATGGAGAGAATTAAATCGAGAGTTTTTAATGAATCTTTTAGATAATGCCTATAATCGCCGGGGTACCCGCGGCCAGCCCATGCTGAAATTGTGGCGCGATGCGGGACTGATGCTTACCTGGCGGTGCAGTGCTGCCTGCGCTTTCTGTTATTACTGCTGCGGCCCAAACAAAACCGGCCTGATGACCGTGGATACCGCACTGGGAGCATGGGAAGGACTGGTTCGTCTGGCCGGGGACGGGGCGAAAATCCATCTGACCGGCGGAGAGCCGTTTTTGTATTTTGACCGCCTGGCCCAAATCGTCGAACAAGCTCACCGACAGGGCTTGAAGGGGCTGAAATATATTGAAACCAACGCCTCCTGGGCAACGGACGCCGTGGAAATCCGAGACCGTCTGAGGTTTCTGGACGCCAACGGACTGGAGAAGCTGAAAATCAGTTGGGACGTGTTTCACGCGGAATTTATCGGTCCTGATACAGTATTGCGACTCAAGGAAATCGCCGAGCAGGTCCTCGGTTCCAACCGCGTTCTGGTTCGCTGGCAGCGATATTTACAGACCCCTGTGAAAATCCGGGGCCTTGAAACCCGGGAAAAAAACAAAGTTTATCATCAGGCCCTTAAGCAGGATGCCTGCCGCTTCACCGGCCGGGCCGCGTTTCGACTGGCCGGGCTAATGGCCGGTCGGCCCGCAGAGTCATTTTCAGGGCGAAACTGCAAATCCGAGATTCTGGGGGCCAAAGGTGTCCATATCGACCCTGCCGGAAATGTCTTCAGCGGGCAGTGCAGCGGCATTGTGGTTGGAAACGTTCAAGAAACACCGCTGGACAAGATGTGGGCTCAATTTGACCCCGCCCGGATGCCTTTCTGGCGGACTCTGGTTGAAGACGGCCCCTTGGGATTCCTCCGGCAAGCCCAGGCCGCGGGCTATGTTTCTCCGGGGCAATACGCCTCAAAATGTCATTTTTGCACGGACTTACGACGATTTTTCTTTGACAAGAAGCTCTTTTGGCCGATAATCTCTCCAGAGGAATGTTATTCGGAATAATTGGAATTATATTGGAATTATAGGATACCTGGGAGGTAATCTTGGCCGGCAATGAACAAACCAGCGCCGACACGCTGTTTGGCCGAATGGTCATTGAGCAGAAACTTTGCGCCGAGGACGAGGTGCAACAATGCGAGGACGAACAGAAAAGACGGGCTTCGACGCAACCGGCTACCCTCGAACAACTGCTTTTGGAAAAACAGTTTTTGACCCGGACCCAGGCCGAGCGGCTGAAAGCCGCTATTCGGGACAGCCGCGACAGCACCAATCAGATTCCGGGGTACAAAGTACTCGGTAAGTTAGGCTCCGGCGCAATGGCCGTGGTTTATAAGGCCAAACAACTTTCCCTCGACCGTATCGTAGCCATCAAGGTACTACCCAAAAAATTCGTGCAGAAATCGGATTACGTGGAGCGGTTTTACAAAGAAGGCCGATTGGCCGCCAGACTCAACCATAACAATATCGTCCAGGCCATCGACGTAGGTGAAGTCGGCGGCCTGTATTATTTCGTAATGGAATATGTCGAGGGAAAAACCCTCTACGACGACCTGTCCAAAGGAAAGGTCTTTTCGGAAAAAGACGCCCTGGATATTATTATCCAGGTCGCCAAAGCCCTGGCCCATGCTCATAGCCAGGGACTGATTCACCGCGACGTCAAGCCCAAAAACATCATGATTAACAAGGCCGGCGTGGTCAAACTGGCCGATATGGGGCTGGCGCGGGAAGCTTCGGATATCAAGGCCGCCAAACACGAACAGGGCAAAACTTTCGGCACGCCTTATTATATCGCCCCGGAACAAATCCGCGGCGACATCGACATTGACGGCCGGGCCGACATCTATTCCCTCGGCGGTACACTGTACCACATGGTCACCGGCCGGGTGCCCTTTGAGGCCACGTCGCCTTCGGATGTGATGAAAAAACACCTTCACGAGCCGCTGATTCCGCCGGACCACATTAACACAGCGCTGTCGGCCGGCATTTCCGAAGTCATCGAAGTGATGATGGCCAAGAATCGGAACGACCGCTATAAAACGATGGACGAGATGCTGGCGGACTTGCAGGCCGTTCGGGACGGCAAGCCTCCTCTGATTGCCCGTCAGCGATTTAATATCGAGGCCCTCGGAGAACTGGAACACGGCGACGTCATCGAAATGCCGGGAAGCCGGACACCCAAAATCAGCGAAGAACTCATCACAAAATATCGAATGTATTTGATTATCCTCGGAGCCTTGGCGGCATTATTGGCGCTGACAGTGGTTTTTCTGCTGATGTCCAAATCCTCCGGATAAAAAAAAAGGGCATGGAATGTCCAGAAGCCCCACAGAGACTAAATCACGCATCCTGCTTTCCGCTCGAAGCCTGTTCAGCAATCATGGTTTTACAGCGACGTCGCTGGACGATATTCTCGACGCTACAGGAATCACCAAAGGGGCGTTTTATCATTATTTCCGCAGTAAAGAACACCTCTGTCAGCACGTTCTGGAAAGCGTTATCGTAGAGTATCAGGAATTGCTCGAAACCGTGGACCGGCATCGCCCCCCCGCCGAACAGTTAAAACAATGGTTGACGATAGTGATGGAAAAAAATCAATCCGGTCGGTGGGTCAATTGTCGGCTGATTACCCGGCTGTCGGTACAGATACAGCAACTGGGGCCGGAATTGCAGGAACGGCTGATGAATTTCTGGCGATGGTATGAGGGATTGTATGAAAGCTGGCTGGCCCAGTGCGGCCTGAACCCGGAGCAGGCAAAACTCTCCGCCGACATTCTGCTGAGTGTCTTGTTCGGAAGCATCTGGCTGGAAAAAAATCTCGGATCAGCCTTCTCCTGTCCTGCCATTATTGACCAGCAATTGCAGCTTATTTTGAACCATGGTTAATACGGCTTCCGTGTTGTCAAAAATCCACTCTATTCTTTTTATTTTAAATCAACAATATCTTGTTGATAGCTGAATTAGGCATTCCAAAACCCTTTGGTGTGAATTTTCTTGAATCCGTGAAGATGAATTTGTAGAATCGGCGTTTTCCGGTCGGGATTTTCTCGCGTGATATGGGTTCCGGGAGCCGACACGTGGACGAATGATGATATAAATCGGCCGATATAAGTAAGATAGTAACGCCAATGTAGCTCAATGGTAGAGCTCTGGTTTTGTAAACCAGGGGTTGCGGGTTCAAATCCCGCCGTTGGCTTTTTTTTATTTTGCAGGATATCGCATTGGATTGGAATTGTGAAAGTCAGACTATGGAACAAGCTATTGTAAAGGCCGGCGCCCTGATTGAAGCGATGGAATATATCCGCGGCTTCAAGGGGAAAATTGTGGTCGTCAAACTCGGCGGCAGTATCCTGGACGATATGGAACTCCAGAAAAAACTGCTGATTGATGTAGCGTTTATGGCCACGGTGGGAATGTGCCCGATACTCGTTCATGGCGGCGGTAAAGCCATCACGCAGGCGATGAACGAATCGGGACTGGAACCCGTCTGGGTTCACGGCAGGCGCTATACCGACGAACGCACGCTGGCCATCGCCGAGCATGTGCTGGTGCAGAAGATGAACGCAACGATGTGCCGGATACTGAATGAATCCGGCTGCCGGGCGATGGGTATGCATTCGTTGAGCAGTTGCGTCGTCTTCGCCGAACCGCTGCGTCTGTCCAACGGCGACGGACGAAAAATCGACCTCGGTCTGGTCGGCGAAGTCACGGAAGTCAACGGCGAAATCCTCAGGGCACTGTGTCAGAGCAGCGTCATTCCGGTTATCTCGCCGATTGCGCGGGCCAAAACCGGCGGCACGAAACTCAACTGCAACGCCGATACGGTCGCCGGCAGAGTGGCCGCGGCGGTGACGGCGGAAAAATTAGTCGTGCTTTCAGATACCCACGGCATCTTGAAGGATATCAACGACCCGCAAAGCCGGATTTCGAGTATCAGCGAAACGGAAATCAACCGGATGATTAAAGATGATGTCATCACCAAAGGCATGCTGCCCAAGGTGGAATCGTGTCTGGTGGCGCTGGAAGGCGGCGTGCGAAAGGCTCACATCATCGATGGTCGGATTGAACATTCGCTGCTGCTGGAAATCTACACCGACAAAGGCGTCGGAACACAGATAGTAAAATAAAAAATTAAATATAAAAAAGCAAAAATATTGAATCCCGACATTCGTCGGGATAGCTGCTCAAAAATCTTTTTAACTTTTGATTTGAATGAAAAACAGGAAAAAATAATAATGAACACACAGGAAGTGATTGCACAATTTAATCAATACGTCATCGGCAACTACGGTCGGCTGCCGCGGGTCATCACCCGGGGCGAAGGAAACTATCTCTATGATCTCGATGGCAACAAGATTCTCGATTTCTTTCCGGGCTGGGCCGTCAGCGGCATCGGCCATTGCCATCCGAAAGTCGTTGAGGCCATTCGCAAGCAGGCCGGTGAATTGCTGCATATCGACAATACATTCTACACCCTTCAGCAGGGTAAACTGGCTCAACTGCTTTCGGAGCGGGCCTTCGGCGGCAAATGCTTTTTCTGCAACAGCGGCGCCGAAGCCAATGAAGCGGCGATGAAACTGGCCCGACGCCATACGCCGAAAGAAAAATATAAATATATCACCGCCCAGCACAGTTTTCACGGACGGACCTTCGGCGCGGTGACCGCCACGGGACAACCCAAGTACCACGAGGGCTTTATGCCCCTGATGGCGGGGTTTGAATACGTGCCGTTTAACGACATCGACGCGCTGACCAAAGTCTTCACCGACGAAGTCTGCGGCGTACTCATCGAGCCGATTCAGGGTGAAGGCGGCGTCAACGAAGCAACGCCGGAATATATGCAGACCATCCGGGACCTCTGCGACGAACACGGCGCGATGATGATTCTCGACGAGGTACAGACCGGAATGGGACGGACGGGACGGTGGTTCGGCTATCAGCATTACGACATCGTGCCGGACATCATCACAATGGCCAAGACCCTCGGCGGCGGCGTCGCTATCGGCGCAATGATGGCCCGGCCGGAAATCGCAGCCACGCTGACGCCCGGAACACATGCTTCCACCTTCGGCGGAAACCCGCTGGCCTGCGCCGCGGGCATTGCGACCATCGAAGCCATCGAGCAGGAAAAGCTCATCGATAACGCCAACCGGATGGGCCAGTATGCCGTGGAAAAACTGACCCAACTCAAACAGAAATTTTCCGTTATTCACGGCCTGCGGGGCAAAGGCCTGATGATCGGCATCGAATTAACTTCGCCCGGAGCCGATATTGTCAGCAAATGTCTCGAAAAAGGCCTGCGGATTAACTGCACGCAGGGCAACATTCTGCGGTTTATGCCGTCGATGACGATAACCAAAGAACAAATCGACCAGGCGATTGGAATTTTGCGGGACGTACTCGAAAGCGAGGCGTAATATGAAAAACTTTCTGACCATTCGGGATTGTACCACCCAGGAACTGCTGGAACTGCTGGAGCTGAGCGCCGGCCTTAAAAAATTGTACAAGAACGACAAACGCGACCTGTGCCTGACGGGCAAAACGCTGGCATTGCTGTTTGAAAAGGCCAGCCTGCGGACGCGCGTCAGCTTTCAGGTGGCAATGCACGACCTGGGCGGAATTACCGTTTATCTTAAGCCCGACGACATCGGCATCATCGGCCAGCGGGAACCGGCCAAGGATATGGCCCGCGTTTTTTCGCGCTATGTGCACGGGATTGTGGCCCGGACTTATGCACACGAAACACTTAACGAACTGGCTCACTGGGCCTCCGTGCCGGTGATTAACGCCCTGTCCGATTTGTCGCACCCGTGTCAGGCGATGGCCGATATGCAAACGGCAATCGAATGTTTCGGCAAAATCAACGGCCTCAAGCTGGCATACATCGGCGACGGCAATAACGTCGCACGGTCGCTGGCCTTCGCCTGCGCAAAATTAGGAATGAAATGTGTTGTCGCCTCGCCGCGGGGATACGAACTGGACGCCGAGACAATCGCCGCGGCCAACGCCATTCACCCCGGCAGCGCCGAGCAGATTCGAGACCCCAAACAGGCCGTCAAAGGCGCCGATATCATCTACACCGATACCTGGGTCAGCATGGGACAGGAAGCCGAAAAAGAAAAACGCATTAAAGATTTTCAGGGTTATCAGGTCAACGGTGAATTGCTGGCTCTTGCCCCGAAGACCGCCAAAGTGATGCACTGCCTCCCGGCCTATCGGGGTTACGAAATCACCGATGAGGTGTGCGAGTCAAAACAATCGGTCATCTTCGACGAGGCCGAAAATCGTCTGCACTTCCAGCGCGCCCTGCTCAAAAAACTGATAGGCGGCAAATAATTGTTATGAAGCACAAAATTCTCGTTGCGACGACCAATCCGGGCAAAACAAAGGAGCTTTCGCAAATGCTGGCTGAATTGGCCGGGCAAATTGAATGGCTCAGTCTGCGGGATTTTCCCAACGCTCAGGAAGTCGAAGAAGACGGCGCCACCTTTGCCGAAAACGCCGCTAAAAAAGCATTAGGGTATGCCAAACAAACTGGCCTGTGGACTATCGCCGATGACTCCGGCCTGGTCATCGACACCCTCAACGGACTTCCCGGCGTATTCAGCGCCCGTTTTGCCGCTGAGGAAAACGAAAAACTCTCCCGCCACGAACAGGATTTGAAAAATAATCGGAAGGTGCTGTCGCTTCTGAAAAATATTCCGCAACAACAGCGAGCCGCCCGGTTTGTCTGCTGTATGTGTCTGGCAAACCCGCAGGAAATCCTGATTCAAACCGAAGGCAAAATCGAAGGTCAAATCATCGATACGCCGCTGGGCGACAACGGTTTCGGCTACGATCCGCTTTTTTATGTCCCTTCGCTGGGCAAAACCACCGCTCAATTAAATAGCGAACATAAAAATTCCATCAGTCATCGCGGCCAGGCCGTCCAGCAGCTTAAACCCCTGCTGAAAAAGCTGCTGCAATCCTCTTAGTCCGCACTCCGGCGGTAAATTTTCTTGACAGCCCCCGCCGGGGTCTGTATGGTTCGGTTGTTCTTTTGAAAAAAGGTAAGACAGAGCGACAATTAAACCATTATTATTTTATATTGTATGTCTCGCTTATGGCAAAAACGGTAAAAGGAAAATCGCTGGTCGTCGTCGAATCGCCCGCCAAGGCCAAGACGATTAACAAGTATCTCGGCCCGGACTTTGAGGTCAAGGCCTCCATGGGACACATCCGCGACCTTCCTCCCAAGGGAATCAACGTCGATATCGAAAATAATTTCGAGCCGACGTATGAAATCACGCCGGGACGAAAAAAAACCGTCGCGGACCTGAAAGCCGTCGCCAAAAAATGTAAAACCGTCTATCTGGCGACGGACTTGGACCGCGAAGGCGAAGCCATCGCCTGGCATCTGGCCGAGGCGCTGAATCTCAAAGACGATGATACGTTCCGCGTAGTCTTCAACGCCATTACCAAAAACGACATCCAAAAGGCCTTTTCCAATCCGGGCAAAATCGATATGCATCGCGTCCTGGCCCAACAGGCCAGACGCATTCTCGACCGCATCGTAGGCTATCAAATCAGCCCTCTGCTATGGAAAAAAGTCGCACGGGGCTTAAGCGCCGGCCGGGTGCAGTCGGTCGCCGTCAAGCTGATTGTCCTGCGGGAGCGGGAAATTCGCTCTTTCGACAAAAAAGAATACTGGCTTATCCCTGCGGTTTTTACGACAAAACCGTCGCCGGAATTGACCGAACAATGGAAAACCTTCGTCGGCCAAAACGCGGACGAGGAAGACAAAGGCCCCACCGTCGCCAAACAAATCGCCTGGCTGTCAAAACACAATGCGTTCAAGGCCGAACTGCACAGCGTCAATGGTCAGCCGTTTCATGCGGAAAACGAAACGCAGGCAAGTACGGTTTTGAAAGCGTTACAGGAATGTACCGCTTTTACGGTTTCCAATCTGACGACCAACCGGGTGCAGTCCCGGCCCGGCGCGCCGTTCATCACCTCTACGATGCAGCAGGCCGCGGCCAACCGGCTTGGATTCTCCGCCGCCAGAACAATGATGTTCGCCCAGCAGCTTTATGAAGGTATCGACCTGGGTTCGATGGGCGCATTGGGATTGATTACGTATATGCGTACCGATAGTACGCATTTATCCGGCGAGGCCCTTCAATCCGCCAGACATTTTATCGAGCATCGATTCGGCAAAAATTATCTGCCCGAAAAACCGAACTTTTTTACCTCGTCTAAATCCGCCCAGCAGGCGCACGAAGCGATTCGGCCCACCGACCCGGATTTGACGCCGGAGGACATTCGGTCCTTCCTGAATGACGAACAATATAAATTGTACGATTTAATCTGGCGGCGCTTTCTGGCCTGCCAGATGACTGCGGCGCAGTGGGATACCACCCGCGCGGAAATCATCGCGCAAACCGCCCTCGGCCCGTGTATGTATCGCGCCTCCGGCCGGGTACAGGTCTTCGACGGGTTCACCAAACTGTGGCCCACTTCGACTGAAGAGCCAACGCTGCCCGAAATGCAAGTCGGACAAACAGTATCCGCGGTCTGGATCGACGCCCAGCAGCACTTCACCAAGCCCCCGGCCCGTTATACCGAGGCTTCGCTGGTCAAGGCGCTCGAAAAAGAAGGCATCGGACGGCCCAGCACCTACGCCTCCATCATCTCGACGATTCAGGACCGCGAATATGTCGAAAAGAGGGATAAAAAATTCTTTGCCACGCAGGTCGGCGAAATTGTCACCGACAAGCTCGACGAATTTTTCCCGCAGGTGATGGACGTGGCTTTCACCCGCCACATGGAAGAGCAACTCGACAAAATTGAAGACCAGCATCTCGACTGGGTCAAGGTATTGAAAGAATTTTACGAGCCGTTCTCCAAAAGTCTTGAAAACGCACAAACGGAAATGGTACACGCCAAGGCCGAAACCCAACCCAGCGAATACACGTGTCCGAAGTGTAAAGCACCCATGGTTTATCGCTTCGGCAAGAACGGCCGGTTCCTGAGCTGTTCCAAATATCCGGACTGCAAATTCGCCTGCCCCTGCGATAATGAAGGCAAGATGATCGAGGAAAAACCCTCCGAACTCAAGTGTCCCAACTGCGGCAAACCGATGATGCAGAAACGCGGACGTTTTGGGGCGTTTCTGGGCTGTTCGGCTTACCCGGAGTGTAAGACCATTATGCGTCTGGACAAGGAAGGCAAGGCAATGCCGCCCAAGGCCCCCCCGCAGCCGACCGGCATCATTTGTCATAAGTGCGGCCAGGGTGAATTAGTCATACGCCAGAGCAAACGCGGGCCGTTTATGGGATGTAATAAATTCCCGCGATGCCGGACCATCGTCAAGATAGAAAAACTCGAAATGCTTAAGGATTTACAGGCCAAAGGCCAGTGGCCGCCGAAAGACGAGGCTCAGGTTAAAGAAATTCTGGGCGATCCGGAAAAACCCCGCCGGGTGCCGCGAAAAAAATCGTCCAAAACCGAACAACCCGCATAACGAGTTGTAGGGTGTGCAGCTTTGCTGCACACGCCGTTTTTTTTAGGGTATTTGTTTATAATATAATGTGGCATCCGCCTCCGGCGGAATCCTTAATTTTGCTATTTGATTTTTGCTATTTGATTTTACCTATATGACCGACGCAGAATCCAAAGAAACATTTGAAATTGTCGAGCCTATCGGCAAACGCGTCCTGATTCGCAAGGATGAGGACAAAAAGCAGACCAAAGGCGGCATTCAACTGCCGGACAATATCGAAATCCCCACCATCACCGGCCGTATCGTGGCCGTCTCCGCGGAAGTCGAAATGTCCAGCGAATACCCCCTCAAGCAATACGACAAGGTATTATTCAATCCCAAAGGCGCAATTCCGGTGGACTTTGAAGGCGACAATCGCCTGTTCGTCGTGGAAGTGGAAAATGTAGTGGCCGTCTTTCGCAGACAAAAATGACTGAACTTCCCTTTTCTGTTCCTCTGTCCACGGATTGACAGGCAACAGAGGAATATCACCCCGCGGTTCACTGGGTTCTCATAAAATAAGAATACGGCCGAGGGAGTCATTCCCTCGGCCATACTCAAAAAACCTCTCCTCCAGTGCCAATGCATACAAAAGTCACAAGGACACTCTTAGTTTTAATAATTGCGATTGATCTTACTTTCGCATGCGACTCACCGCAAACAGGCCGAGTCCCAGCAATAGAAAAGAGACAGGTTCAGGAACCGGAGGAGGCGGGGGAGGAGGAGGAGGAGGAGGAGGAGGGTTAACACTTCCGCCGCTGCCCGGTTCGGAAGATGCATAAACTCCGCCATAGGAAGCGCCCTGCGGAATTCCGGCAGGGAGAAGGTCTTCGAATTGTTCGCGTTCAAAAACTGCGATAACCAGCTTGGGGCTGTCCATTCTTACAGATGTGCGTGTTCTGTCGGTTTGCCCTACGTCGCCAAGCCAGTAAAGAAAACGATATCCTCGCTTCGGCACGGCAACCAACGGAACAGAGCCACCGATTTGTATTATGTGCACGCCATCGCCCGGCATAACGTTTCCGCCGTCAACGGGACTGGACTGAAGCAGCAGGGCAAATCCGGAATCCGCTGCCTTCGCCTCTGCCGCGATAGCCGGCAATGTCATTCCAGCCAGCATCGCAGCAATGCCAAGAAGCAATATGAGGATAGAGGAAACTTTTCTCGGGTGATTCTTATTTCTACAGCGCTTCATCTTTTCATCCCCTTTTTGGAGATAGTATCAGACAGCTATACCTGTTCACTCCTGTAGGAACACGGTTGAAAAACAACCCTCGACCTTCCCCAATCTTCGACCTTCCCCATTTTGCGTGTCAAACGCACTTTTCATCTCGCCGCGGCAGGACAGAAAACGCCCCGTCAGCTTAAGATGGATGCACTCCTTGCGACTGCATCCCACTCAATCCGCAGCGTGAGAGAAAAGTTCTGTTTTCTTACTGTAACGTCGTGAAAATTATGCTTTTTTGTGCTTGCAGATTCGCAATAGTAACCACCCGCTACCCAGCAAAATCATTGTTATTGGCTCCGGTATCGGAACCAAGATATTGCCTACCGCGTACACCCCGCCGACAATAGACAGCTTGGCTAATGCGCCTTCGCCATAAGTCGGATCGGGAGCCTTAGCACAGGTGAACCAAAGAATTGCGGAATTGTTGGCGGCCGTCAGGCCGGGTGAGAAAATTGCCTCGACGCTTGTTGCGGCGGAAGAATCATCTACCGGAACCCAAGCCACCGGTTGCATCTCGGTCCCGGAAACATCAACGCCCAAATCGGTAATAGCTACCGAGTTGAGGGCTGCGGAAAACCACGTAAATTTTACCGCCGCATTCGAAATCTGATACGTGTAGATATACCCGCCGGCGTCAGCTTTATAGACTGTACTGGTGACTTTGGCTTTCGCAGTACCAAGCCCGCTGCCGTACACCACAATAAAGTCTTCATTGACTAACGGCGGAACGAAAGGCGCCGGGTTCATAAGATGATTTGGCACAGGCGCAAGATTGAGCGAGGCCATTGCCGGGATGCTCAGTAAGCAGAGCAATCCCATGTATAGATACACCATCTTTTTCATCATATAACCCTCTCATTAGCACTGGCTCTATCCAAATGGACAGAGCGATGACAGAATTACGGAAAAGCCTTTTCCCGTACACGCAGAAACACAACACGATACAAACTGACACTCACACACACATCACACACGTGGTAATCCAACAAGGATTACAGACGTATTCACACAGTTTGTGTCCTCGTCTCCAGAAAAAGAACTCTGTCCAGCTTCCCCAGTTTGATTTGCTTTAGCGCAGAAAAAATTCGGCAAAAAAACACTCTATCCTCGACACATTATCTCAAAGATACTTGCTCTTCCGCCTACTCCCCCAAATCCATTTGATAAGTTCATTAAACCATATACCAATTAAAAAGTCAAGTGGATTTTCAAAAAAATCTTAACTTTTATATTTTCCCTGATTTATCCATCTTGTTTCTGCGACAAAAAACGCTTACCCCGAAAACACATAAAACATTACAAAACAAAGAATTATTGAGGCCTTGGGTCTTGGCTCTATCGGCCGGTTTATCCCGCATAAAACGTCCGATATGACGAATCGTCCGGCAGACTCAATATTCATTTTCGACAAGAATAACATGTAACCACCGTTAGTGAAAATAAGCTATTGCCTGCATGCTCAACCAATAAAGCACTATAGCGAATAAGCAGATAATTCTTCTCATCATCAAGTCCTTTCTTTTGACGCCGCTTTGTCCGCACAGACAAAACAGTCATGACTTTTACGGAAAAACTCCCGTACACGCAGAAACACAATACCTCACGCGCATTACACACGCCGCACACGCTACAGTCCCACATAGACTGCTATCGCACTGGTACAGTTTGTGTTCCTCGTCATCCAGAAAAAACTTTCCTTCTTCCCCTGATTTGAATTGCTTGGCGCAAAAAAACAGCGAAAAGCACTCTTTCAAATATTACTTCAAAAAGTACTTTCCGCCTACTCCAGTATTATAGCTTTTAACAAACCGACTGCGGAATGTCAAGCAGATTTTTTAAAAAACTGTAATTTTATTGGACCCAAACCGTCAGAACGCTATCGAAAACCCAAAAATTGAACATCATATATTTTCATAACGCGTTACAAATAATGGGCTTACTGCATATCTGTCGACTTGGCACCGGCGACTGATTTGCCCTGCATAAAACGTCCGATATTACGAATTGCCTGACGGATTCGATGTTCATTTTCGACCAGCGCGATGCGCATACAATACTCGCCGTTCTCGCCAAATGCCCTGCCCGGCGCAATGGCCACATTCGCATACTCCAGCAAATCCATCGCGAAATCTATGCTGCCTTTGCCTTTGGAATGCTCCTTTGAAAACTTCGTCCACACAAACATCGACGCCTTGGGAACATTCACTTCCCAGCCAAGCCTGCGCAGGCCGTCACACACCACATCCCGGCGGAACTGATACTTGGCATTCTGCTGGGCGATAAAATCTTCACATTCCCGCATCGCGATAATGCCGGCAATCTGGATGGCCTGGAAAATGCCGTAGTCGTAATAGCCTTTGATGGTCGCCAAGGCATCCAGCATCGTTTTATTGCCGGCACAAAAGCCGATTCGAAATCCGGCCATACTGTAGGGTTTGCTCAACGTCGTAAATTCTACGCCAATGTCCTTGGCTCCTTTGGCTGACAAGAAACTTGGTGCTTTATAGCCATCAAAACAGGTTTCCCCATACGCAAAGTCCTGAATAACCGCAAAACCGAACCGTTTCGCCAAATCCACCACTGTCTCAAAAAATCCCTCTTCCACCGTCATTGACGTCGGATTATGCGGATAGTTCAAAATCAGCAATTTCGGCTTTGGAAACAGGCTTTCACAAACCATCGCTATGGTATCCAGAAACTTCTGGTCGTTGCCCAGCGGCACGGAAATGACATTTCCCCCGGCCAAGACAACACCATAAATATGAATGGGAAACGCCGGGTCGGCCACAATGGCCGTATCTCCCGGCCCGAGCATTGCCAGACACATGTGGCTGATGCCCTCTTTGGAACCGATGGTGGCCAGTACCTCGGTTTCCGGGTCCAACTGGACATTCCATTTGCGGGCGTATTTTAAGGCCATTTCCCGCCGGAGATTAAAAACGCCCTTGGAAGCACTGTAGCGATGGTTGCGGGGATCTTTGGCAGCCTCACAAAGCTTATCAACCACTTGCTGCGGGGCGCCATCCATCGGGTTGCCCATCCCCAGGTCGATAATATCGATATCCTGCTGGCGTTTCTGATGCTTCAGCGCATTGATCCTGCCGAACAAATACGGCGGCAATCGTTTTACTCGCTGTGCCGGTTCAATCACAAAATCCGTCATATTGACCTCTGATAAATTTCATCGTTATTTTTTTCACAAAACAAACCATACAGGCCCATAGTGTATCGGTTTATGAACGAAATTTCAAAAAAATTTGTGGTTTGAAAAAAGTTATCCACAATTGGCTTAATGGGTTTGTTTGGGTTTGCTTTTTGGGGGCGATTTTTAGATTAGTCCTTTCTTTGTAATAAGTTATCAATTTTTGAATTGGGTTTGCTCTTCCAAAAAATGATGGTGAACCATTTTTTGGATATCAAAAATCAAAGTGCAAAAATCAAAATTAAGGAGTCGGCAGGGCCGACGGCTGAAATAAGCGGATTCCTCACCCGCAAGGAGTTCGGAATGACGAACAAGATGCGGAGTTTTGCTGCGAGAGTTCGCGGGTTGCAAGTAATTTGCGATGATGAGTTTAACGGATTTTGCAGTCATTGGTTTTTTCATATTTGGCTTTATATTGGGTTTTTAGGAGCAGTTTTTTGACCCCTGTTTGCAGTGGGTGCGCGCGGCATCCGCGAGATGCCTTGCAAAGGCAAAAGGTAAAAGTAAAAAGGCAAAATTAAGGACCCGCCTTCGTTAGAACTTCCGTCTTCGTTAAAACTACGACAGGACGAGACGGCGGGGCAGGCGGCCTGCGGCCGGGCAGATCTTACACAGTACTATGACACGTCATACTCCTTTCTGGGGCGCAAAATAAGCGTCTCCTATATGGGCTGGACTTGCACATCTGTGTCGAAAATTCGTGATTTTTCGGGGACGGGAAAGCTGTAAGTCTTTATGTGGAATGGAGTTGAAAATTTATGGAATTTTATAAGACAGCAGGATAGTGCTATCGCAACATGTTTTATCCAGATAAAACGTATTGCGAATTAAGAATTCAGAATTTATAATTGAGAAATTGTAGATCGTAAAATGCGGGCGTTTTAATTTTTCATTTTGAATTTTCTGTTTTCAATTCAAGAGGAGGATTGTATAATATGAGACGAAAGGAAGAAAACACAACACGGGGAATGATTATTGATAAATGTATAATGATAAATGAAACGACGCGACGAGGGAAATGAAGCGGGAACGGGCAAAAAGAGTGTCTCGTTATCCCGTTTCGTTATCCATGCGTGGCGGAAGATATAAAGAGAGAGGAATATGGTAAATAATGTACCCGACCCCTTTAATTATCTTAGAGGAACCCAGTATACATGAGTACGCGCAGAGAATTCTTGAAACTGATGGGGACTGCCGCAGCTGCCAGCATAATGCTGCAGGATAGTTGTTTTGGAAAAACCGCACGAAAGAACGTTCTCTTTATAGCCGTCGATGATTTACGTCCACAGCTTGGCTGCTATGGACATACACAGATTCATTCGCCCAACATCGATCGGCTGGCCGCTTCCGGGATGCTTTTTGAGCGTGCATATTGTCAGCAGGCTATCTGCATGGCGTCTCGCGCCAGCCTGATGAGCGGCTATCGCCCCGACAAAGGACAGATCTACAACTGCAAGCCGCTGTATTCACACGTACCCGGCGCGCTGGCGCTCAATACGCATTTCATGCACAACGGTTATGAAACGCTTTCATTGGGCAAGATTTATCACCATCCCGAGGATGAGACAATCGGTTTCAGCAAACCGGCCTTTCATCCCGAAGGCAAATGGGTGGGCCGTCATTATCTCGATAGCGAATCGATAAAGATTGCCGCCGCGTATGATAAACAGTTCCCCAATGCAGGTCGCCGGGGGATGGGTCCGGCCTATGAGCATCCCGATGTGTCCGATTCCGATTACCCGGATGGCATCATCGCCGATCGCGCGATCGAGGAACTAAACCGCCTTAAGGACCAACCTTTCTTCCTGGCTGTCGGATTTCTCAGGCCTCATCTGCCGTTCAACGCGCCTCAAAAATACTGGGATCTCTACAAGGAAGAGGATATCAAACTGGCGGACAATCCCTTTTACCCTGAAGGGGCCCCACAGCAGGCCTTAAACCAATGGGGTGAACTTCGCGGGTATCATGGTATGCCTGCAAACGGTCCTATGCCGGATGACCTGGCAAAAAAATTGATTCACGCCTATTACGCCTGTGTTTCCTATGTGGATGCCCAGATTGGTCGCGTCCTTGACCGGCTGGATGCACTGAGATTGCGCGACAACACGGTTGTCATGCTCTGGGGTGATCACGGCTGGAAACTGGGCGAACACGCGATGTGGTGTAAGCATACCAATTTCGAGATCGACACCCGTTCGACCCTGATTGTTCGCAACCCGCAGATGAAGGCCGCCGGGCAAAGGACTTTTGCCCTGACCGAGTTTGTGGATATCTACCCGACGCTCTGCGATTTGTGCGGGCTTGAAAAACCCTCGCACCTGCAGGGCATTAGCACGGTTGTGCTTTTGAATGACCCAAAGAAAAATGTGAAAACGGCCGCATTGAGCCAATACCCGAAAGGCGATTTCATGGGCGATTCAATGCGGACGGATCGCTTCAGGTATACCGAATGGCAAAACCTAAAGACCGGCGAGGTTGCCGCCCGGGAATTGTACGACCATCAGGGCGATTCGGCTGAGAACCGCAACATCGCCAACCTGGCAAAGCATGCATCTCTTGTGAAACAGCTCAGCAAAGAATTGCACGCTTTTCACAATGCGACCCCTTCTTAATCGGCGCCTGATTCGGCCTGCAATATAGATAAACTAGCGACAGTGGGGCTGTTTTTATATTGACACGACAGGCTTACGGAAGCGTTCCTGCTTCGGTTCGTTGCGTCAATTATCCCATCGAGCAGCCGCCCTTATCCATGGCACAGGTCCCTCCCGGCATGGTCGCTTTGGTGGCGGCT
>VGXU01000003.1 GCA_016873215.1 Planctomycetota bacterium | reverse complement strand
TACCTGACGCCAGAGGAGTTTATAGACCGAGAGAGTAGGAAATTTTCCACCGGCATGCCGGTGGAAGCGGGATTAATTAACGCTGGATATTCCAATTTTTAGTGGTACTATAAACGGGGGAAGGTCACAGTCATTTCAACATAGTAGTCTTTCTGGTCGGCAACATAAGCAATCTCAACCTCTACATCTGGATAATACCGGAATGATAGATATTTTTCTTTCTCTATTAATTTATTATTAAGCTCCATCGTAAACGAATTATTATTCCGGGACAAATATGCATGTAATTTCAGACCGGGCACGTCAGGGCAGCCTGGTATTATGAAACATCCGTTCGGGTCAGTTTGCGCAGAGCATCCGTTGATTGATATATTGGGAGCCGATATACTGATGGTCCGCTTTTCAAGCGGGACGCCGCAATTGTCTTTTAATACTCCACGAACGGTCACCTGCTGAGAATGAAGTTTGATATTCAATTCTTTTGCTACCAACGGCTCGGCAATTTCAATAGAGTGATATTCAGATACAAAATCGGAAGCAGATGGATAAACATAAAAACGGCATCCTTTCCACAGAGATGGCAGTCCTGGAACTTCATAATAGCCTTGCTGATTCGATCTGGCAGAATACTTTATTTTGTCAAAACTGAGAAATGCAAAACCGGCATTTAGGGTTTGAGCTTCAAAGTCGACTCTTATTCCTGCATCCGCAATCGGATATCCATTTTGGTCTGATATAACCCCATAAATCTTACCTGAAGTCTGCATTACAAGCAGGACATCTCTAATTACTGGTTCTTTGAGCATGCTGGATGGAATTTGACAAGGGGTTGATATACCATTTTTAGTACGTGTACCAGCCATCATTTCTCTTTCGGATATAATATTGCCACCAAACCCTGGTATTAAATTGTTTGCATCTGAATCCAATCCATCCTCACGAGGTAAGGCCGTCCATGCAAAGTAATGTGGGTTATCCGGCAGAATTGCCCAATAATAAATCGGCAGATTAACCGGTACGTTAACATGAGGAGATTTATCCGGAATTTTAATCTCAAAACAGCCTTTGTTGTCGGTAATTCCTTTTAGATACTTCAATTCATAAAGCGGGAAATAGCTGACAAACACATCTGCACCAGCCACAGGATTATTCATCATATCAACTACCCGGCCGCTAAAACCAGGCTGCAGCTTAGGCGGCAATAGCGCCTCATCAGACTGCGACTGATAAATAAACATTGAATCTGGAATGGGTGCAAAATCGAATATATATTCCTGTTGATCAGATATTGAACCATCTTCATCCATGTGAACTATCACACACTTTTCAGGTAACAATGTAGCTGCATCCACATACGCCTTGTAATCGTAGAACAACGGCTGATTTGCATTCTTTTCAACAACTTTATAAACCAGAGTATCCCCTTTGTCTTGATTGCCGACTTGTGTTATATCCAATTCAGGTATACCATTAGGGTCTGCATCAGGAGTTTGCATTCGACGAAAGAAATTAGCCATTTGAATAACTTCAATATTATTCAACGCTCTTCCGTCTTTATAGACAGGATTATTTCCAGCGGTCAAAGAAGTGCTGCGGCGAACTGTTTTTTTGACTTTGTCAACTTCAATTCTTTCTTTACCATTGTCAATCAGGATTGTATCTGAATTTTCATCACGAAATTGATTGGGTAATTTTATCCAAAGCTTTTGACCAAAGTTTTCTTCCATAGAAAGCTGCTCGGTCTTTGCAGCAACTGTGTTCGAATCAGAAACTACCATCCTGGGCTCATTTAAAGTGAAATAATAATACTGTACGGGAGCACCCATTCTGGGCCAGTCAGGGTGACGGACTTGGGGTTTTTCCGGTAATGTTTCTGTTTGTTTTTCAGGTGTGACAGGATTTATCGGTGTGGGTTTAGCCGGTGGCTCCGGTTTAATTTCTTCCTGTATCGCCGGAACCATTGATACCGACGCTTGTGGATTGGCATTGATGAGAGTTTCCTGTTGTGCTGACTGCAAAACGTTAGTCTTTTCCTGTGAGTTGTTGTACGAATAAATGGCCACACCTGCCGTTAAGATAACCGCTGCGGCGATGGCGGTTATTTTGGCGACGGTTGCAGTCAATAATCCTGTTGCTGCCCCAGAGGCTGTCGTTGAAACACCTGCGGCTGCTGCGCCTGCTGTGGCCGCCGTAGTCGCCGCCAAGCCTGTACCGATAGCGACCATAACGGCTTTGGTGAATTTCTTTGTCGGGCCGCTCTTTGCCAGTGTGTTTTCGACCATCGCGGCGACCTGGTCTTTGAGCATCTGGCGGCCGCGGTGCATACGGGTGCGAACGGTTGCTTCGTTCAAATCCAGACTCTCGGCCACCTCCTTAGTCGATTGCTGCTGTCGATAGAACAACACCAGCGGTTCACGGTATTCTTCTGGAATCTGCATCAGGGCCTGGTTGAGTATCATTTCTTCCTCCTGACTGATAAGATGGTCGGATGGGGCTGCTTTGTCGGTCGGGACTTCAGTTAAATCCATAGACTGAATCGGCTGCCTGCTTTTATCCGACAGATAATCCCGTATCAGGTTACGGGTGATACCGCAAAGCCAGAAACGAAATTTGTCAAACTCCTTGAGCTGGCCGAGATTTTTCCATGCCCGCAGGAAAGTCTCCTGGGCCAGTTCTTCGCTGGTCTCCAGCCGGCCGGTAGCTGCAAAGGTAATGGCGCAGATGGTTGCCTGATATTTCTCAACAAGCCGTTCAAACGACCGGCTGTCCCCGGCCAGGGCTGACTGAATTAGTTTTTTTTCTTCGTACATAGGTCGTTTTCCAGTGAATTTGTCATTTTACCGTACTATTCCAGTCAGGCAAAGCTTTGAAATGTGTCAAAAAATTCAAAAATTTCAGAATATTTTCTATATAGCAGCCAAGCGGCGCAAGCCGCCGGACGGGGTGGAAGTAGTCGTACAGTCTTGTCGGTAACGTGAGAAATCGGGCGGCTTGCGCCGCCGCGCTCTTGCTATTTTCCCTTGCCCCGGTCGGGAATGTGAAATACAATGCTTGTTTCCTATAAAAAGGGACCATTATGCCGACAAGACAGCCTGAGTTTCGACGTTATCTGGTGCCGGTAAACACCGGCTCCACGCAGCAGTTATTTACCGACTGCTTAGTGATCGGGGCGGGCATCGCGGGCCTGCGTGCGGCGTTAGAGGCGGCAGAGCAGTGCGATGTGACACTGGTCTGCAAGGGGACGCTTTCGGACAGCAATACGTGGAATGCCCAGGGCGGCATCGCGTCGGTCCTGGCCATAGAAGACAGTTTCGAATCCCATGTTGAAGATACGCTGAAAACGGGCTGTGGCCTGTGCGATCGGGAGGTCGTTGAGCGGGTGGTTCGGCAGGGGCCGGAGCTGATTCGGCAGATGGACCAGTGGGGGGCGGAATTTGACCGGGTGGACGGCAAAATCGACATCACCCGTGAAGGCGGCCACAGTCATCCGCGCATTGCCCATGCTCACGGCGATTCGACGGGCCGGGGGCTGGCGGAGGCCCTGGTTCGCAGGGTCAAGCAGCAGAATAAAATTAACATTATCGAGAATTTTTTCTCCATTGACCTTTTGACAGGGCCAGACGGCGGATGCCTGGGTGTTATCGGTCATCATTCGCGGGCTGGATATGAAATTATCTGGGCGGCAGCGACAATACTGGCCACGGGTGGTGCGGGCCGACTCTATCGTGAGACGACCAATCCTGAAATTGCTACCGCCGACGGTCACGCGATGGCTTATCGTGCCGGGGCGGTACTGCGGGATATGGAATTTATGCAGTTTCATCCGACGACGCTGTATATCGCCGGCGCATCCCGCGCCCTGATTACCGAGACGCTTCGCGGCGAAGGCGCCATTTTGCGGGACAATACCGGCAAGGCATTTATGAAAAAATATCATCCCGACGGCGACCTGGCGCCGCGAGACGTTGTCAGCCGGGCGATTCTGGAGCAGATGCTCAAGACCGGCTCAACGCACATGAATTTGGACATTCGTCATTTTGACAAGGAACATTTCGCCAAACGGTTTCCGCTGATTAACGAAATCTGTGAGAGTTTCGATATCGACATTAAAACGGATATGATTCCCGTCCGGCCCAGCGCTCATTATATGCTTGGCGGCGTGAAGGCGGATTTTATGGCCCAAACCACCGTGCCGGGGTTATTTGCCTGCGGCGAAGCGGCTTCGACGGGACTTCACGGGGCCAACCGGCTCGGCAGCAATTCGCTGCTGGAAGGACTGGTCTTCGGCAAAATCGCGGGACGGTCGGCGGTCGAGTGGCTCGGTAAAATGGCGGGGCCGGAGTATCGAAAAATGAATGTTGAGATTCCGCTATCTGACCGCAGCCGATTGGATACCGACGACGTGCGAAACTCACTGCGGGCGCTGATGTGGCGTAACGTCGGCATCACGCGTAAGGCAA
Organism: Planctomycetota bacterium; assembly: GCA_016873215.1. Lineage (GTDB taxonomy): Bacteria > Planctomycetota > Phycisphaerae > Sedimentisphaerales > Anaerohalosphaeraceae > Anaeroglomus. Next base: position 105,879 of record VGXU01000003.1, on the reverse strand, counting down.
AGCCGCTGGAAGAGGCGCAGGAAATCATCCGTTTTTGGCAGCGGTACGTGATGGACAAGGTTTTTGAAAATCCGTTCGGCTGGGAGTGCCAGAATATGCTGACGGTGGCGCTGCTGATGGCACAGGCGGCCATGACGCGGAATGAATCCCGCGGCGTCCATTATCGCGGCGATTATCCCGAACGAGACGACGCCCATTTTGCGAAACATATTGAGCAAGTTCGGGAGCCGATTTAATCGAAAAGGCCTGTGTGCCGGGCGGAGGAAATTTCGCTTGTATCCGACTGCAAAACCGTTTAGATTTTAGCAGGAAAATCCGTTTCACTTTTTATTTCGAGCCGATATGGGACTGAGACTATACAACACATTAACGCGGGAATTAGAAGACTTTGTGCCGCTCGAAATCGGGCGGGTGGGAATGTATGTTTGCGGGCCGACGGTCTATGGGCCGCCGCATTTGGGGCACGGCAAAAGCTACGTCAGTTTCGATATCATCGTCCGCTGGCTGCGGTATCTGGGCTATGCGGTGGCGTATGTGCAGAATATTACCGACGTGGGGCATTTGACCGACGACGCGGACAGCGGCGAAGACAAAATCGCCAAACAGGCCAAAAAAGAAATGAAACACCCGATGGCCATCGCGGAATATTATACGTGGATGTTTTTCCGCGACATGGACAGGCTCAATTGTGTGCGTCCCGATATCAGCCCCCGCGCTACGGGTCATATCCCCGAACAGATTGAACTGGTGCAGACGCTGGTGGACAAAGGTTATGCGTATGAGGTCAACGGCTCGGTATATTTTGATGTGAGCAAATTCGCCGGCTATGGCAAACTGTCCGGCCGGAATGTCGAGGAAATGCAGGCTGGGGCCAGGGTGGAGGTTAATTCGGAAAAACACAGCCCGGCGGATTTCGCCCTGTGGAAAAAAGCCGAGGCCAATCATGTGATGCAGTGGAACAGCCCATGGGGCAAAGGTTATCCGGGCTGGCACCTCGAATGCTCTGTGATGAGTATGAAATACCTCGGCAAGACCATCGACATCCACGGCGGCGGAATTGAAAACCAGTTTCCGCATCACGAATGCGAAATCGCGCAATCCGAGGCGGCCAATGGCGTGCAGTTTGTGAAATACTGGCTGCACCATAATATGATGACCGTCAACGGCCAGAAAATGGGTAAAAGCTTAGGTAATTTCATCACGCTGGACCAGGTATTCACGGGGCAGCATACGGCATTGAGCCGGGCGTATGACCCGCTGGCGGTGCGGCAGTTAATATTGAACAGTCATTATCGGATGACGATGGACTTTTCCGATGCGGCGCTTGCCGCGGCACAAAGCGGTTATGACCGTATTGCCGAAGCGGTGCAGGCCTTACGCAATAAAATAGTTTCTGCTCCCACAGGCGCCGCCGATAAATCCGTTCTTGCGGAATTAGACGCGGCCAAGGCAAAATTTGAAGACGCGATGAACGACGATTTCAATACCGCCATCGCCGTGTCAGTATTGTTTGAGATGGTTAAAATTACAAATCGTCTTCTGGAAAATCCGAAAACCACAGCCGAGACGTTTAAAGCAATAGATGTGCAATTCCGCAGACTTGGCGGCGACGTGCTGGGTATTGTGCCGGAGGTGTATCCGCATGCGGCGACGGCGGATAATGACCTGTTGGATTATTTAGTTGGCCAGATGATACAGAAACGGGCTGAGGCGCGAAGAAATAAAGATTTCGCCGCCTCTGATGCGATTCGCAAAGACCTCGAAGCCCGCGGCATCGTCCTCGAAGACAAGCCCGGCGGCGTGACGACGTGGAGACGCAATAAGTGATTATTCTCGGTATCGATCCGGGCCTGCAGGTATGCGGCTATGCGGTGATCAAGGCCGAGCTGCTCCGGACGGTTTTGCTGGAAGCGGGCGTTTTCCGCACCGACGGCAAAAAGGATTTGGGTCAGCGGCTGAATCAGCTTGCCGAAGATGTTCGGCAGGTGCTGCAAAAATATAAGCCAGGCGTGGCGGCCGTGGAAGAATTGTATTCGCATTACCAGCATCCGCGGACGGCGATTTTGATGGGGCACGCCCGCGGCATATTATTACAGCAGGCTGTGGCGATGGGTGCGGAGGTTCGCAGTTTTTCGGCGACGCGGATTAAAAAGGCGCTGACCGGCAACGGCCACGCGGGCAAAGCCCAGATGCAGCGTGCGATACAGTCAACGCTGGCGCTGGCAAAACTGCCCACCCCGGCCGACGTGGCCGATGCGATTGCAGTAGCACTTTGCTGTATCAATGACAGGCGTATAAAATGATTGTTCAAATTGAAGGCAAACTGATTAGTCTCGACGAATCGACCTGCTGGGTGCAGGTGGGGGCGGTGTGTTATGAGCTGATGCTGCCGGGATATGCGGTCAGCCGGCTGTCCGGGCAGATTGGCTCTGCCGTCAATCTGTGTACGATGGAATATTATGAAGGCACGCTGGGCGGCGGAAACCTGATTCCGCGGATGGTAGGCTTTCTGAGCAAATCGGAGCGGGACTTTTTCGCCGTTTATACGAGCGTCAAGGGGATGGGAATCAAAAAAGGTCTCAAGTCGCTGGCGATGCCGATTGAGCGAATAGCCGGGGCGATTGAATCCGGCGATGAGAAACTATTGGCGACGCTGCCCGGCGTTGGCAAGAAGATGGCCCAGATGATGGTTGCGGAGCTGAAAGGCAAATTAGTTTCCTTTGCCGCCGGTGCGGTATCTTCCGGCAAGGCGGACGCCGGCTTTACGACGTTCCAGACTGAGGCACTGGAAATTCTCATCGCCTGGGGCGAAAAACGCAACGAGGCGATGGAATTAATAGAATTGGCCTGCCGCAGGCATCCGGAGATTGAGACAGCCGAGCAGCTTGTGCCGCTGGTATATCGAATGAAACAAGGGATAGAAGCGTAACATGGCTATAGAACGTGTCATCAGCGCCGATAGCGGCCCAGACAAAGAAGAACAGTTCAACAACGTTCTTCGGCCCAAACGGCTTAGTGAAGTCGTGGGGCAGAAAAACGTCGTGGAGAAGTTGTCTATTGCGATTGCCGCGGCGAAAAAGCGCGGCGAGCCGCTGGAGCATATTCTCTTTTACGGCCCGCCGGGGCTGGGCAAGACGACGCTGGCCAATGTTATCGCCAACGAGATGAACGCCGCGATTCGTGTCTCGTCAGGTCCCGCGCTGACCAAGCAGGGTGATGTGATGGGCCTGCTGAGCAATATCAGCACCGGCGATATTTTGTTTATCGATGAGATTCACCGCCTCAGCGCGTTGGTGGAGGAATTTATTTACCCGGCGATGGAGGATTTCAAAGTCGATTTCACCGTGGACAGCGGTCTGCACGCCAAAACGATCAATTTTCCGCTCAAGCGTTTTACGCTGATTGGGGCCACGACGCGGGCCGGGCTTCTCAGCGCTCCGCTTCGAGGCCGGTTCGGGATGCTGTATCATCTGGAATTTTATACGACCGACGAATTAACACACATCCTCCGGCGCTCGGCGCAGATGCTGGAATTAGCATACGAAGTCGGCACGCTGGAAAAAATCGCTTCGCGCAGCCGGGGTACGCCGCGTGTCGCCAATCGTCTGCTCAAGCGAGTTCGGGACTATGCCCAGGTCAAAGGCGTCGGCAAACTCACGTCGCAGATTGTTGACAGCTCGCTGAAGATGGAGCGGATTGATGAACTGGGGCTGGATGAACTTGACCGGTCGTTTCTCAAGGCGCTGATACAGATTTATAACGGCGGCCCGGCCGGGATTGAAGCCATTGCCGCGACGCTCGGCGAAGAACGGGATACGCTGGAAGATGTGGTGGAGCCATACCTGCTGCAAATCGGGTTTGTCCGCCGAACCCGCCGGGGACGGGAAGTCACCCGCGCGGCCTGTGAGCATCTGGGGCTGACAATGCCGCAGCAAAAAGCACAGGAATTGCCGCAGCCGGAGTTGTTTGAAGAGCCGCAGTAAGACTACTGCGATAGAAAGAAACTCGCCAGTTTCGGCGGACGGTGCAGCAGGGCGGTGAAGTGATTCAGCATTGCCTTATGAAGCGTTTCCAGTACAGTGAGCGGAAGTTTTTTCAGGTTTTCTGTTTGTGATAACCCCGCTGCTGCGGCGACGTCAAGCCGCGTTTTATCCACAAACGAACTTTCACAGCCAGGACAAACAAGGCCATTGACCTCGTTCGAAAAATAGGCATACTTCCAGCGATTACTGAAAGCGGTTGAGCAATTAGCGCACCACTGTGTCACCAATCCAACGCCGATTTCATTGAGCAGCGTTAATTCGAACCCGATTAAATCCGCAAGCTGGAAATTTTGCCGGCTGCGGTTCTGAACCGTGTCCAGAAAAGATACCGTGGCGTCGAATAATCCTTCATGCGGGTCGCTGTTTTCGGTGAATGATTCTATCAGCTCCGCCGTCAGCAGGCCGCAGTTGAGGGCGAAGAGATTTTGCCGCAGGGGGCGAAATCGCGATTCCTGTGAAAATTCGCTCAGCACAGCAAGCCCTTCTCCTTTGGGCGTGGAGAATACCACCGGGCCGAACGAAAACGGCTCGATGGGGCCGTCGGTGGCGGATTTGGAGCGTTTGGAGCCTTTGGCCATACAGGCGATTTTACCGTGCCGGCGGGTCAGCAGCGTGACGACCTGCGAGGTCTCCGAATAATTTACACAGCGAAGACAAATGGCACGGTCTTTTTCCTGCATTTATTGATTTTCCTCTTGCGGGAGAGACAATTTTTCGATGCGTACCCGCCGGACGCTTCGCGGTTCAGCGACGATGACGGTGAATCGCAGGTTGGCATAGTCAAACGTCTGCCCGGTTTTTGGAATATATCCGAGATGAGAAAACACGAATCCGCCCAGGGTATCGTAATCTTCATCATCGGGCAGCTCGATATCGAAACTGCTGTTAACGTCGTCGATGTACATTCGGGCGTCCACTTCGGCGATAGTGTCGCTGATTTTGCGAAAGGCTTCCGGTTCGGCCTTTTCGTACTCGTCGGCGATATCGCCGACCAGATGTTCGAAAATATCCTCGATGGTGACGATACCGGCCGTGCCTCCATATTCATCCAGCACGACGGCGATGTGCAGTTTTTGTTTTTTGAACTCGTGCAGCAGGTCCCGCAGTGGTTTAGTCTCCGGCACAAAGTATGCCGTCCGCATCTTTTGCCGCCAATCAAATCCCGCTGTCTGTTTGCCGACCTCGTTAAGTAAATCCTTGGCATACAGGATGCCTGTGATGTTATCAACCGTGTTTTCATAGACGGGAATCCGCGAATGTCCCGTGTCGCGGATAAGCTCGATTACTCCGGACAGATTCGTCTGGGTGGACAGGGCGAACAAATCCGTCCTTGGCGTCATAATCTGCTCGGCGGTCGTCTGGTCCAGTTCCAGAACATTTTCAATCATATTTACTTCTTCCTGGTCCACGACACCTTCCAGTTTGCCCTGTTCAACGACGTCGAGAAATTGTTCTTCCTTCGCTTCTTCCGACGGGGTTGCCGGCAGTCCGACGATTCGCCGCACCAGACGGTCGTGCCACTCAAATAATTTCAGAATCGGATTAAACAGCCAATAGATGCCGCCCAACAGAGGATAGGTTCGAGGCAGGAAATACTGCCCGGCGTGTTTGGCCCAGGAGTGCGGAATCACCAGCGCGAAAGTTTCGATAATGACAACCGCCGTCAGCAGCGTCATAAGGTAGTGCTTATCCGCCATCAGATGGGCCAGGGCCAGCAGGATACCGGCGTTGCACACTAATCGGATAAAGCCGCAGGTCAGGTACAGCGCTTCACTCTGCTGAAAAAACAGTTCCGCTTTTTCTTCCTTGCCCGCCCTGCGAAAGGCTTCGTACAGTGTGACTTTGGGGATACCGCGCATCGCCAGAGAATGCAGCGAAAAAAACAGCGATAACAGCGCCAATGTGATGATTAAAACAATCGTCCAGCCCATACCATCCATAGCGGCATTATCCTTTCTTGGCCGAATAATACACGTTTCCAAAGCCCGCATCCCGCAGGATTTCGTCTTCCTGCAGGTGCATTCGTCGGGCCTGGGCTTCCGTTGCGTCATTGAATCCGAGTTGGTGCAGCAGGCCGTGAACCAGATACAGCGCCGCTTCCGCCTGCGCGATATGGCCCCGTCGTCGGGCCTGTCGTCGGGCCTGCCCGGCGTTGATAATAATATCGAAAAATCGCGATTTTTCCAGAGGGTCGCTCAAGTCAAAACTGATGACATCCGTGATTTTAGCGGAGCGGAAAATCTTTTTGTGCAGGGTCCGGATGGTTTTATCGCTTACGAGAGCGATGTTCACCGTTGCCCGGCTGATTCGAAATTGACGGCATACCTGACGAACTAATCGTTTGAGCTTTGCCGGGGCAATATCATGGCAGGGCGTTTCATAAATCAGTCGAATAGAGATTGTACCTGGCGTTTTGCTCATAGAGATTATTGCGTGACCGCCGGCGTCGTCGGACGGGTTGCAGGGGGTTCCGCCTCACTCGGTTTGGGATAGGGAATGCGTCCGTGATGGTGCGCGGCCAGGGATTTTGCCAGCGCGGCCTCGATGCGGCTTATTTCCTTGAGCGTCAGGTCGCATTCGTCAAACTGGCCGTCCTGCAGACGTTTGATGGCGATGGAGTGTACGACCGCCTCGGACCGTGTCGGGGTCAGTTCCGAAATCGGACGACAGGCGCTTTCGCAGGCGTCGGCCAGCATTACAATCGCCGACTCTTTTGTGCGGGGTTTAGGTCCCGGATACCGAAATTCCACCTCGGAAACGGGAGACAGTTTTTCGTCCTGTTTTTTTCTTGCTTCGTTGTAAAAGAATTCCATCAGTGTGGTGCCGTGATGACTTTCGATGAATTGCCGCAGCACCGCCGGCAGGCTGTATTCGCGGGCGATTTCCATTCCGTCTTTGACATGCCCGACGATGACTAATTGACTCATCGCCGGCGATAATTGTTCATGCCGGCTGGTTGAGCCCATCTGGTTTTCCACGAAATAGCCCGGCTTGTTTATTTTGCCGATGTCGTGATAATACGCCCCCACACGACACAAAAGGCCGTTGGCCCCGATGGCTTCGGCGGCAGCCTCGGCCATTGAACCGATTAACAGACTGTGGCTGAATGTCCCCGGCGCTTCCATCGCCATTTTTTTCAGCAGCGGCTGATTGGCATCACTGTATTCCATCAGCGTCATACTCGTGGCGATTTTAAACACCCGTTCAATGATGGGCAAAAATGTCTGAATCACGACGCCGACGGCGAAAGTTACGGCCGCAGCCGAAGCTGCCGGTCGGAATCCGAACCCTATTCGATTCAGCGGCAGCAGTTGGATTGTCTGCATCGCAAAAGCGATTACAAAAACCGTCACTGCTGCCAGAGCCGAAACCTCCACCAGTTTCATCCGTGTTCGGATTTCCCGCAGGCTGTAGCAGCAGATGGTGACGCCGGACATCATAGTCAAAAACAGTTCGAATGTGGCATTAATGCGTCCGATGGCAAAACAGGCCAGAATCGAATAAAACAGGCTGATGCCCAGCGCGAAACGCGGGTCATAAACAATGGTGACAATCATGGCACAAACGACGGACGTGCCCGTGGCCAGATACACCCATTCCGGATACATCGAGCCGATGCGAGTCAGCGCCATCAGCAGCCACAACAGGATTGCCAGATTCAGACAGCGGGACGCGCGCAGCGGGATTTTAGGCTGATAATGTTGCACGTAAATTGCCGCCGCCGCACCGATCAATACCACAATCACAGTCAGAGCCGCCAGTTCCTGCAGCGGCTTGAATTTCGAGAAAAGCACGGTCATCACGGTCTGGTCCGTGGTATCCAGCCCCAGCAAATACACGCACCCGGCCATAAATAAAAACAGGACGCCGATCGTCGCCGGATAAGGGCTGTTGGCGACGGCGCTGAGACGACTAAGCCGCTCGGTGGCAATGTTGTTGCGTACCTGTTGCCGCCGGGAACTGATTTTTCTGCGTCCAAACATCGGTTCTATCTCACAAAGTCGGAGATTCTTTTTTACTCTGGTCGTAAGCGTCCACGATTTGATGTACCAGTTTATGCCGGACGATATCGGCCCGTTCCAGTTCCACGAAACCAACGCCTGCGATATGACGAAGTTTCCGGATGGCGTCCACCAGGCCGCTGACCTGTCCTTTTTCCAAATCCGTCTGGGTGATGTCGCCGGTGATAATCATTTTTGAGCCGCGGCCCAGACGCGTCAGAAACATCAGCATCTGGGAGACAGTCGTGTTCTGGGCTTCGTCGCAGATAACGACTGCTTCGTTGAGGGTTCGGCCCCGCATAAACGCCAGCGGGATGACCTCGATGATATCCATTTCCATAAACTTGCGCATCTGAGAAAATTCCATCATTTCCTCGAGGCTGTCAAACAGCGGCCGCAGGTACGGGTTGACCTTGGCCTGCAGGTCGCCGGGCAGAAATCCCAGCCGTTCGCCCGCTTCCACCGCCGGGCGGGCCAGGACGATTTTACGAACTTGCTTTTTCTTGAGCAGCGACACGGCCACAGCCACGGCCAGATAGGTTTTTCCTGTTCCGGCCGGCCCGATACAAAAAGTCATATCTTTTTTCAACATCGCTTCGATATATTGAAGCTGTCCCGGCGTGAACGGCTCAATAATTTTCTTTTTTGAATAAACTTCGAGAATGCCGCTTTTCTGAGATGACGGTTTTATTTCTTCGGACGTCGCCAGCAATTCTTTGACGTCTGTTTCGGCCAGACGCTTTCTTTGCAGCAGACGTTTTTGCATCCGGTCGATGATTTCCGCGGTACGATGGACGACTGCCGCCTCACCGGTCAGAATGACACTGCCGTTGCGGGCGGTGATTTGAACGCCCAGCTCGTTTTTCAAAAGGCGCAGATGAGAATCCGCCGGACCGAATAATTCCAGCCGTTGCGCCTGGGATTCCAGTTCAATTCGCAGTTCCAACCTGATTCCTTAGAGACCGCAACACCAACAAAAAAACGCATACGCCGCCGGTGCGGTCGCCAGCGGCGAATCGATGACATCCAGAATCCCGCCAAAGCCGGGAATCCGAACCGAGGAGTCTTTGGCGGCTGCGTCACGTTTGAGCATGGATTCGGCTAAATCGCCCAACTGCCCTAATACCGCGAACACCGCTCCAAATACTACTCCCCAAGTCGGAGACATTATACCACAAGATAAAGCAAAAAAGTACCCTGTTGCTGAGGCAAATATGATTGCTCCCGCCAGTCCCTCCCAGGTCTTGCCCGGCGAAATAGACGGAGACATCTTGTGTTTCCCAAAGAGACTGCCAAACGTGTAAGCTCCTATGTCAGAACACTTTATAGTAAAAACGAACATCAAAAACGCCCACGGTCCAAAGTCGATTCGGATAGCAGGTACAAAGCTGCATAGAAGCCCTAAGTACAGAACGGAAAAAAGTGTGGCCGAGCAATTTTTTAGGACGCCGACCGTCCCAAAATGGATGGCCTGTATCAGGAATGACAATAAAACGGTTCCAGACAATACAAAAAGGATAAAAAATAACTCGAAATCAGCTATGTGAAAGAACTGAAAAATATAAAAAGAAAGGACAATAAATAAGGTCGAGGGGATGGCTGCGAGCTTAAAAATATAAACCTGATTTTTTTTTGCCAGACTTGCCAGTTCCAGTGTCGCGGGAATTGCTAAAAGCGTCACAAGGAAACATAAGATTGTTCCCTGTATCGCGGCAGGTGTCTGGCCTTTGAGCAGTGAACCGTCCATCCAGCCATCCAGTAAGACCAGCCCCGCAAACAGGGCGGTCATCAGCGTTCCAAAAATGAGTCGGTATTTCAGCATAGCGATGATTTCAATTCAGCGGACAGGGGCCGGGTTGACGTCGCCGAAGCGTCGGTTTCGCTGCGAATATGCAAGAATCGCTTTGTCCATTTCCTGGGCGGAGAAATCCGGCCAGTAGGTCGGCGTGACATAAAATTCCGCGTACGCAACCTGCCACAGCATAAAATTGCTGATACGCATCTCGCCGCTGGTGCGGATAACCAGGTCCACGTCCCGCCAGCCGGCGGTGTAGAGAAAATCGGCGAATCGGTTTTCATCAATTAGCTCAGGCTTTATTTTGCCGGCAATGCAGTCTCTGGCAATTTTTGCCGCGGCGTCGGCGATTTCGCTTTGTGCCGCGTAATTCAGCGCAAGACCAATCGTCAGCCCCGTATTTTTTGCCGTCAGCCGCATCGTTTCATCAAGGGCGTCCAAAACCGTCTGCGGCAGCTTGTCACGACGTCCCAGATGCAGCAGGCGGGTTTTATTTTCCATCAGCTTCGGACGAATTGCTTCGAGGTAAACCACGTACAACTGCATCAGAAAATCAATTTCTTCCTTTGGACGTTTCCAGTTCTGCATACTGAACGAATACAGCGTCAGGTATTCTATCCCCGTATCGACGCAATACTGCGCAATCGTTTCCACGACCCGGGCTCCCTGTTCGTGGCCGCGAAACCGGGGCAGCCCCCGCTGCGTCGCCCAGCGGCCATTGCCATCCATAATAATGGCGATATGTGCCGGCACGGCCGTCGGGTCAATACCCAGCCGGTTGGCGGTTTCTGTTTTTTTGACGGAAAAATCGCTCATGATTTTCAACGATAAATAATTTGTGTACGACGGGGTCCAATGCCGACCATTTTAATCGGAACCCCAATGATCTGTTCGGCGGTTTTGACATACTGCTGCGCTGCTTTTGGTAAATCTTCGAACCGTTCAATATTTGTTAAATCTTCCTGCCACCCCGGCACCGTTTGATAAATACATTTGACTTTGGCCAATTGTCCGGCATCGGCGGGAAAGAAAGAGGTTTTTTTACCGTCGATTTCGTAGGTGTTGCAGATTTTCAGTTCATCCAGTCCCGACAGGGTGTCTAAGTGCATCATCGCAATTTCATTGATGCCGCTGATGACAGCGGAATATCGCACGACCACGGCGTCAAACCAGCCGCAGCGGCGGGGACGTCCGGTTGTGGTGCCGTATTCATGTCCTTTGTCGCGGATGCGCTGGCCGATGGTATTATTCTGTTCGCTGGGAAACGGCCCGGAACCGACGCGCGTGGTATAAGCCTTGACCACACCGATAAACCGCTGGACTTTTTGCGGCGGCACACCGCAGCCCGGTCCCAGCCCCAGCGCACTGGAATTGGAACTGGTGACAAACGGGAATGTGCCGTGGTCAATATCCAGAAGCGAACCCTGGGCGCCTTCAAATAGAATCGTCTTGCCCTGTTCAATCGCGGTGTGCAGAAATTCCGTGGTGTTGCAAACATACGGGGCCAGTTTTTTGTGATACTCCATGCATTTTTGATAAATCGTATTGAACTGTATCGGCGCGACGTTGTATAGAGCCGTGAAGAGTTTATTTTTATAGTCAATGATGTTCTGTAATTTTGGCTTCAGCGTTGCCAGGTCCAGCAGGTCGGCCATCCGCAGGGCGTAACTTCGCCCCGTCTTATCGGCATAGCAGGGGCCGATGCCGCGGGCGGTGGTGCCGATTTTGCCTTCGCCGAGAGCATTTTCTCGCAGTTGGTCTTCCAGTTTATGATAGTCCAGCACAACGTGAGCACAATGACTGATATGAAATCGGCCATTGAGAGTCAGGCCTTTTTCCTCCAATCCAGCGATTTCCTCCAGCAGCACGGCCGGGTCAACCACCACGCCGTTGGCGATAACACAGACAGTTTTCGGGCGGACCGCCCCGGAAGGCATCAGATGCAGAGCAAAACGCGTGTCGCCGATGATGACGGTATGGCCGGCGTTGGCGCCGCCGCCGTAACGGCATACGACATCCGCTTTCTCCGCAAGAATATCAACAACCTTGCCCTTGCCTTCATCGCCCCATTGAAGTCCCACAACGCAGAGATTCATCTTTATTTTCAATCCCCTGTTTTATATTTCCGTTTTTTCCGGCGCCGCGCAAGACAAACCTCACGGCAAATTTAATCCCATTGGGAAAATGTAAAAGTTTTCAACCTGCGAGTTTGGCTGTCAAATGATCCAATACGGCCGGCAGATTGTCATAACCCCGGTCGCTGAGTTTTAATTGCTGAACCTGCTGGTTGTCATCCCGGTAATGAATGACAAAAAAGCCCTTTTTATCAAAATAAGTTTTGTCGATGCTGTCAATCCGGTCATACGGGATAATCAGTTTTTCGTATGTCAATTCTTTATCGCCGGCGACGATTTTTTTGCCTTTAATCATCCAGAATCGCACGCCGATGATCGCCGCGGCGATGAGCATATACGGCGGACTTTTGCGATTGAAGACAAGAGTGCTGTTTGGTGTTCCGTCGGGATTGGTGTGGTCTTTAATGAATTTCTGGCTGTAATATCCGTCATACCAGAACCACACGGCCATACCGGCCAGCATCGCCGCGATTAAAAGCAGATTGTGTTTTCTGTACTTGCTCAGAGGGGCTTCAATGCTCATTTTTCCTTCCTTATTCTAGAATAGATTTCCTTATCGTCTCTGGGCGATAGCGCTCAACAGCGGCTGAACAAAATACGGCAGTACCCGGTCGAACATCAATTGCTCGGCGAGTTTGCATTGTTCGCGATAAGCCTCGACGGCTTTGCCGGCATCGGCCGGGGCAGGGTATCGCCGGGTGGTAAAATACAGACTGATAGGCTCATCCTGTTTATATTTTTCGCCGCGAATATCATAAATGCTGGTCCGCGATTCCACCGCGATTCGCGCCTGGGTGCGAAGGTCCTCGCTGAGCGACAGAATAATCGATGGATTGCAGCTGATGGTTTTGGCTCCGGGCAGTTCCAGCAGCGAACCTAAACCCGAGCCGCTCAAAAGCGCTTCGGCGATGACCTCGTCGTGGTTGCCCTGATAATCAAAATCCATTGTGAAGGTCACGTCTATGGAATCCACGTCCAGCGCCGTCACACCAAGCATGTACGGCATCAGCTCCAATACTTCGCTGTGCAGCGCGTATGCTTCTTCCAGCCGTTCCGGCTCTGCGCAACTGGCGATAAGGCGGTCTTTTTCGAGGCTGACCCAGCGGTATTTCTGACCCTGCTGCTCTTCTTCCAGCAGGAATTCCCCATTGTCCCGCCGGGAAAAATTCAGCATATTCGGAAACCGCTTGCGAAGCTGCTCAAAAAAACTCAACACCGTATCCCGCTCAGAAGGCAGTTCCAACTGGGTGTTGACGCATAAATCCACATAAAAGTCGTCGCAAAACGACCCAAAGCCTTCGGTCATTACAGTTCTCTCCAACGAATTTGTCGCACCATTACTTATAGTATTGTCTCACAAAACCCGCCAACTTACAAGACCTAATGTCCACACGGGAAAACTTTTCCGTAGGGGATAAACAAGGGCGACAAGGGCCGAAAATGGACGGCTACAGGTTCCTGTAGTCCGGGTCTTTGACTAATAATTCCCGCACCAGGGTCGAAATCGCGGCAAAAATGACAAATGCGAATGTCCGCCAGACTATCGGCAGAAAGAGATCGATTTGCTGCTCTGGATACCAGCTTTTTTCGAGGAAAAACGCCGCGATACTGTAAAGAATTCCAACCATCGCCCCGCAAACCGTCGAACTGATGATTCTGCGTATCAGCGGCATCCCGCCGGCAAATACCGCGACGAACCACCCGCATAAAATCGGCCCGGCAAACGGCCAGAGCGATTTGAGATACCAGAAATTATCCCGCTGCGGGAGCAACCCTGTTTTTTGATGATACATCTGGTGGAGGGAGATGAGCAGTGCCCACGTCAGTCCGACGACGATGGGCAAATGTATATAATTCGGCGTTTTGTTTTTACGTATTTCGGCAATTTTATTCATCCGCCGGCGAATCGTCAGCGGCCAGTTATAACACAGCCCGAAGACCCACCGTTCGAACAAGGCCCCCTGTTCTCCGAAAACCGGCATGATGTGCGATGCGTCGGTCGCCCAGTGCGAGGCCATAAACCTCGCTATCGCCGGGTAGCGGTACGTCATCTGAATCGGGAACGCCAGGTAACCGATGTATTTGAAATAGCTCAGGAACAGGGCGATGTTGTAATCTTTGAAGTTTCTGTCTTTAATCGCCATATACGTTGTGTAAATGCCCCGGCACAATGAACCCGGCGAGAGCGGAATAATCTGGAAGAGAACAAGAATCGCGGTCACCATCGCTGCGCGTTCGGTCTTCGGTACGTCCGGATGAGTAAAGTAATACACTGCCGCGATAGTGCCTGATACAATCTGTGTTACCGGCAGTGTCATCAAGTGAACAACAAGACTGACCAAGTATTTTTGAATGAACGGCTCTTCTATTTGTGCGAGAATTGTTTTTGCGTCGTCGTCGCTGAGGATATGTTTTTTCTGCCCGGCGGTAACCATCTCACGCATCCATTCGCTGCGCAGCGGCGCGTTGAAATATAATTTGAACGGCCGGACAAATAGAAAGTGGATTTTATCACGGAAGACTTCCCAATCGGTCAAGAAGCGATGCAGTCCCGCCGGCAATATCAGCAGCGGCAGATGCGCAAAATACCACGCCGGACGCCCCGCGATAAATTCGACCATCTCTTTGCTAAATCGCCCCTTCCGATAGCCGCGGATAAGGGCTTCGATGATATGGCCGCGAAAGGCCCGCAGAAAATATCCGCCGCTAAGCATACTTTTATAGTGCTGACGATAGTCCGCCCGGCCCCAGAGTTTTCGCACAAACCGTCCCAGCAGGGGGATAAAGCCGAGGAATAAAAAGACGGCAAATTTGATTTTATCCGTCGAAAGAGTTTTTTCCGCTGCGTCATCCACCATGCCGCGGATTTTCCAGCCCTGCAGCTTGCTTTGAAATATCATCCGCCAGAGGTTGCCGTCGGTCAGCAGACGAATATGATTATGCGTTATATCCGGGACGGAACTGCGATAAATCGCTTCGCATTTCTTTAATTGCTCCAGCATTGGACGGCAATTTGGCATATCGAGAAACATCTGTGGATTGTCGTCGATAAATTTTTCCAGTTGATTGATGTCGCCGCGGTCGAATTGCACAAGCGACCCGCGTTTGAATCCCTGCCCGATGAGTTTGAAATCGCCGGGACTCATCGGCAAAAACGGCAGCAGGGTCAGCCCCGCGCGGAAGTCCACCGCGATTAAACCGGCCTGTGGGTCATTGTTTGTGTCTAACCGTTTGAGGGCGTTGGGCTGACTTTTACACGTTGTCCACTCGTATTGGCGGGCGAATTCGTGCGCTCCCATCTCGTGCAGGAGTTTTACAAAGTCGTGCATGAATTTATACTTTACCCGGTATTCCGGCGAGCCGGGGTGTTCGTTTTCGGAGATTTTACCTTTACGCCATAGTTTAAGGCTGTCCATATAATCATCGACTTCCAGTCGCCATGTCCGGCCTTCGACCCAATCGCTGATTTCGCCGCAGCTACCCAGCGTCATATCGACAAAGAGGGCGTGGACGTTGTTGACGGTTTTTTCATCGCCGAATCGCGATGCGGCGGCCTGACGGATAAATTTCTGCCACAAGGCCCCGGCCTGTGCCGCGGCGGGATTAACCTGCAATTGGAACATTCCCTGAAAGCCGACGGCATATAAAAAATTGCGAAACAGGCATCCCATCCGCGAAGGAGGAATGAGAATTTTCATCGCGTAGAAACCGCCGATCGCAAGTCCGCCGCAGGAATCGATACTCTGGCCGTTTTGCGATAAAGATAAGACCTGTACGCGATAGACCTGCCCGGCAAAACCGCCGCCGACAAACCGTTCAAGCCGGATTTTGACCTCCGCGGGGGCGGCAGGCTCGACAAATTGCAGGGTGTATGCCAGTTCCATGCCGTCTTCGTAGCGGTCGCGGCGCATCGGGCGTACCAGTTGGCAATCCGCGAAGCGTTTTTCGAGGTATCGTATGGTGTTGGTGTCGTAGTTTTTAGCCATCGTTTTTCTATTTCATTTAGACAAGGGGATAAATCAAAATCCGCCAGACAGCCACTGCCCAGATTCCCGCCGCCAAATCATCGGCCAAAATGCCCCAGCCGGCGGGCAGTTTTTCCAGCTGGCGGCACGGCCATGGCTTAGTGATGTCGAAGAGCCGAAACAGACCAAAGCCAATAGCGGTGGGCGTGCAAAATCCAGTCATTGGGATAAGCCACTGCGCCAACAGCAGCGTCAAAGCCTGCCCGGCCACTTCATCACTGACAATCTGCCCTGGGTCTTTGTCGCCGGTTGCCGCAATCACTTTCGGCGAACAAATCACCGTAATCATGCAGCCCAGCACAAGCAATACAACCATTGCTCCCATCGCCGTCTGAGGGCCGATGAGTATTCCGGCGGCCATATAAATCACTGCCGGCGCCAGCGATCCGCACGTCCCCGGCACGACCGGCACAAGCCCAAGGCCAAAACTGCTTGTTAAAAGTTTATGCGTATTCATATTGTCTTATCGGCATTATCGGTAAAATAGAATGACATTTGACAGTCCCGCCGCCATTTGAGCAAGTAAATTCTCTATTCCTGACAACTCAGGGCAAAACGGTCAGTCATTCCGGAGATGTAGTCGCAGACGACCCGCCGGAGGCCTTCGGTCGAAATCATACTCTGATAGTACCGGGGCATTAAATCCGGCTTTTGGCTGAATTTTTCGAACAGCCGGCCCAGCCAGTCCCGGACTTTTTCGGCCTGCCCGGCGATTTGGGGATGGTGGTACAGATTTTTCAGCAGAAATTGTTCCAGTTCCCGCAATTGCGTTTCCACGGCGGACGAAAGTTCAATCAGCCGCCGGCGGCAGGCATAGACCTGTTCAAGACTTTGGATTTCAAAGTCTCGCAATTTCGTTTTGCTGTTTTCGATGGTATCCACCGCCAGATAATCCAGAATCGCCTTGGCAATGCGCGTTCGACGGATAACAATATCGTCAATCTTGTCGGCCTGCACGGCCAGAGCCGCTTCCTCATACAAAACAATACCCCGCAGTTCTTTTTCTTCCAGCAGGCGGGAACGCAGGCCGTCTTCGAGGTCGTGGCAGTTATAGGCGATGCGGTCGGCGAGGTCGGCGATTTGTCCTTCGAGACAGATGGATTCCGCTGTGCCGTCGGGTTTGTCATAGGGACTTTGGTGTTTGGCCAGCGCCGTTCGCGTTTCATACATCAGATTCAGCCCTGCGAAAGCGGAGTAGGGATGTTCAAGAAAATCCACGATGCGCAGCGACTGGCGATTATGTTCAAATCCGCCCGCCCCGGCCATCAGGTCATTGAGTACGGCTTCGCCGGCGTGCCCGAAAGGGCTGTGTCCGAGGTCATGCGCCAGACAAATCGCTTCCGTCAAGCTTTCGTTCAGATTCAGTACGCGAGCAACAGTTCTTCCGATCTGTGCAACTTCAATACTGTGGGTCATCCGCGTACGGTAATGGTCATTGAGGCCCGTGGTAAAAACCTGGGTTTTGCCCTCCAGCCTGCGAAACGCCGCACAATGAATAATCCGGTCGCGATCGCGCTCAAACGCGGCACGATAGGGGTGCGTTTTTTCGGGGAATTGTCTGCCTCGGCTGTTATGTTCGTCCACTGCGTATGGAGCCGGTGAGGTCTGCATCGTTATACCGTCGGAAGATTGTTTTTTTGACTTAGTTCAACCAGTTTTGTATAGAGTTCCGTCATTGACTGGCTGATGACGTCGGTGTCGCCGCAGACGTGCATAAAATTTGTGTCGCCATCCCAGCGGGGTACAACGTGGATATGGAAATGTTCCGGCAATCCCGCTCCCGCGCAGCGGCCAAAGTTCATTCCGACGTTGAATCCATGCGGACGAATCGCCAGCGACAACACCTTCTGGCAGTCCCGGATGAGTCTCATCAGGGCCGTCAGTTCGAGTTCCGTCGCCTCTTCAATATGGGCGATATGACGACTCGGCGCAATCAGCAAATGCCCGTTATTATAGGGAAAGCGATTGAAGACAACGATAGCTTCCGGCGTCCGCCATAAAACGAAATTTTTCGCGTCCTCTTCGGGGCTGGCAATATCGTCGCACAGAAAGCAGCTGGTTTTGCCGGACAGGCCCTGAACATATTTGATTCGCCACGGCGCCCAGAGGTTTTTGCGTTCCATAGAGTCCCCCTGTCAGCGATTTTCGAGCAGTTTGACTGAAAAGGTTTGATGAACCGTCAGATAGGGTATGGAAGTTCCGAGGTGAAACAGAAACGCCGCCTTGGCAACAAGGTCATATTCCTGAACGTCGCTTTCCACAGTGCCGGTTGTCAGGTTGAAAATCTGTTCGCCCTGTCCGGCCAGCGACTGAAATTGATAATTCTGCAAAAATCCGAACAGGCCCCGCATCATAAATGTCCCTTCGTAGGGTTGGGGAAAGCCGGCTGCCGTTTTATCGCTGAGTTGATACGTGCTTTTAATCACGGCTTTTTGCTGGCTGTTTTCCTCTTTTACCGAATCCAGTGTAAATGTGGTTATCCGGCAGGGCGGCTGGGGTATGGGTACCGGCCAGGCAATCAACTGCGTATTTTTCCATGTCATTCCCGGTGTTACCCCCGCCATCGGATTGGGAACCGATGCGATGGAATCCCACAGATACCATTGCAGCGCGACAAAATCGTAAATCATATCCGGATTTTTGACACGCATATCTTTACGCGAATTGTCAAAGGCGGTGGAGCCGGCATCAAACAAAAGTTTTTCCAGCGGCTTGAAATCCTCAATCTTACCGCTGGGGGAAAGTTCAAGGGTAAACGGTTTTCCTTTGAGATTTTCGAGGGCATCGCTTGTTGTTGGATTTTTTCCGGAAGAAGAATTTCGATTGACCTTGACTGATTCGCAGGTGCCTTCGATTTGCGTCACTCCGAACGGGTCAACTTTGACCGGCTTATACGTTATGACCATCTCCAGCGATTCGACGGTTTCCTGCTGCGATCCCTGTTTTTTGCCGGTCGAAGCATCCTGGACAACCAACGTCGTCCGGCGGGTGGAAGTCATTTGATAACGAAGGGGCTGGTCCTTGCGGAAATTAACAATCAGCAGGTTTTCGTCATGTTTCTGCACGCTGCCGCAGCCGCCCGGCAGAAAACATACCAACCCTGTCATGACCGCATAAAGCGGTAGAGAAATCAGCCGTTTGCGCAAACGCATTGCCGGACCTTTCATCCTTGGGAAAGGAAAGACTTAGTTGACTTTTTTGACGCTGATGCCGTAGGTCAGTCGCATAATCAGCGTGTCCGGGGCGACATCCTGGGCGGCATCCTTGGGTTTGTCCTGGGCCGTGTAGCTGCTGACCAGCGTTTCTTCGTATTCTGCCAGCGTGCCTGCCGGGTTCAATACGATTTTGCCGGTGTATTCGTCCTGATTATCGAACAGCTTGGCCAGAAATCCCAGGTTGCCGGTATTTTTCGGTGTCTCTGCCTTCTGTTTCAGATTTTCCCTGGCCGACATCGTCACAACAGTTTTGCTTTTGTCAGCGGTGCTGACCGTATAGACTTTCTCAAAGAATTTCGGGGCGAGCAATCCGGGCGGCGAGGGAACGACCTGCGTCCAGGTTTTGCCGGCGGAAATCATATTCTGCCCCGCCTTCGGCAAAGGCAGTTGATGACGTTCGATAATACTTTCATCGCTCAGAATTTTCTGGGCGATTTTCTTTTGCTCGTCGCTGCCGCTGACCGCGGCGCGGGCCTTGGCGGCGTCAATCACTTTCACGGCGCCGTTCGGGTCCATGGCGATACGATAACTTTGCCCAATGATTTTGCTCAGCGGTTCGTTCTTGCTCTTTTCGGCAGTGCTGTCAAAAGCGAGGCGAACTTCATCTTTATTAACCTGTTTGAACTGTACGGCGCGGATAGCGATATCGGCTGTCGCCGTTCCGTCCGGCTGTACGTCCGCAATGGTCTGGTCGAATTTCACCGTAATGGTCGTGCTGACCTGTTCCTTTTTACTCTTTTTCAGTGATGGCTGGTCGAAATCAACGTCCTTAATCATTTTGGATATGGATTCATAGCGGGCTGTTTGCTGAGGCGCAAAAGTCAGGGCTATTTTGGCCGAGGGGGCGCAGCCGCTGAGTAAAGAAACGACAAAAACCGCAACCATCAGACTCGCAATCATTGTTCTGGACATAACAATCTCCTTATTCGGACGAATTTCCGGTAATTTTTATACGTATCCTCGTACTAAACCGGAAATTATAACCATCCACAGATGTTCTGGCAAGTAATCTTTTTGCCGAAAAATCAGGGTTTTTTCATCCTTGGTTGCGGCGAGACAGAATGATCCTCCGGCGATATCCCGTTCTGGAGTGGAAATTGGGGTTTTCTCCTGATGACTGACAGGTTATAATAATCCATCCCTTATGGGATGGGAATTTACTGAACCTTATTTTGGGAGAACATTGGGATGAATAGTAACGCTATTAAAAGCGGATTTCAACGGGCGCCGCATCGGGCGCTGCTTCGGGCCTGCGGCCTGAAAGAGGAAGATATGAACAAGCCGTTTATCGCCGTGGCCAACAGCTACTGCGATATTGTGCCCGGCCACGTCCATCTGCACGAGGTGGCCAAAGTCGTCAAGCAGGCCATCCGCGACGCCGGCGGGGTGCCGTTTGAGTTTAATACCATCGCTATCTGCGACGGCATCGCCATGGGACATACGGGGATGAAGTATTCACTGGCCAGCCGGGAAATTATCGCCGACGCGGTCGAGGCGATGCTGCGGGCGCATTGCTTTGACGGGATGATTTGCATTCCCAACTGCGATAAAATCATTCCGGGAATGCTGATGGCCTCGGTGCGGGTGGATATTCCGACGCTGTTTGTCTCCGGCGGTCCGATGGCTGCCGGCAAGACCAAAAGTGGAAAAACCGCCGACCTGATTTCGATTTTTGAAGGCGTCGCGGCCTTTAACGCAAAAAAAATATCCGAACAGGAATTGACGGAGCTGGAATGTGCCGGCTGTCCCACTGCCGGAAGCTGTTCGGGAATGTTCACTGCCAACAGTATGAACTGCCTGTGTGAAGCTATCGGCATTGCTCTGCCGGGCAATGGCACGATATTGGCCGTGGACCCGAAACGGCAGGACTTGTACAAGCAGGCGGGGCGGCAGATTCTCGAAATTGTCAAAAAAGACATCCGCCCCTCGGCTGTCATCACGCAGAAATCACTGGATAACGCCTTTGCCCTCGATATGGCGATGGGCGGATCGACCAATACCGTCCTGCACGCCCTGGCTTTGGCCAGCGAGGCGGGAATTAAATATAATCTCAACCGAATTAATGCTGTCAGCCGCAAGGTCCCCAATATCTGCAAAGTCTCGCCGTCCAGCAGTTGGCACATGGAAGATGTTGATGCTGCCGGCGGCATCAGTGCCATCTTAAACGAAATCAGCAAAATTCCCGGCTTGCTCAACCTCGATTGCATCACCGTTTCCGGCACCACGCTGGGCGAAAGAATCAAATCCGCCGCAATAAAGAACCCCAACTGTATTCATCCGCTCGACAAGGCCTATTCCAAAACCGGCGGACTGGCGATTCTGCGGGGCAATCTTGCTCCCGACGGCTGCGTCATCAAGGCCGCCGGTGTCGTTCCTCAAATGCTCAAGCACGCCGGCCCGTGTGTGATTTTTAACAGTCAGGAAGAAGCATGCGACGGTATCCTCGGCGGCAAGGTCAAGGCCGGCGATGTGGTAATTATTCGCTACGAAGGCCCCAAAGGCGGCCCCGGTATGCAGGAAATGCTCAGCCCCACCAGCTATATTATGGGTGCGGGTCTGGGTGAATCGGTGGCGTTGATTACCGACGGGCGGTTCTCCGGCGGCACACGCGGCGCCTGCATCGGCCATGTCAGTCCCGAAGCCGCCGTCGGCGGCCCCATCGGCCTGCTGAAGAAGGGCGATATTGTCGAAATTGATATCCCCGCCAATAAAATCAACGTCAAGCTGACCGCCGCCGAACTGAAAAAACGCAAAAAGGAATGGAAACCTCGCAGGCCGAAGATTACCGAAGGCTGCCTTGCCAAATACGCCGCAATGGCCACCAGTGCCGACACCGGCGGCGTGCTGAAATGGGACTGAAATGTTTAAAAATCTAAGCGAAAAATGGCAAATTAAAATATGGGGCTGGCCGACGCTGATTTTTTATGCGTTGTATTTTTTGCTGGTTGTTATATTTGCTGAAACCTTGATCCCTTCTGGTTCCGGCGTAATTCCTCCGAACAGCGAACGGGAAAGAGTGTATGTATGTTTAATAGGATTGTATATTGTAAGTTATTTATGGCTACTGATTTACCGTTATAAAAAATATAATATCCGTATTTCCTGGCTTGCCAAATACGGTGTTATGTTTTTAACGATTATTTTTGTATTAGAGTTAATCATCGTCTGGTATCGGAACAGGTTTTGAAGATGACGATGAAATGGTATTCGTGTGGGCGGTTAGAGTAATCGTGCCCTTTTTAAGCCCTGCGGCGGAGGCGGTCAGGGTGAGATTTTTTGTGGATGCGGTTTTCTTGCAAGAACGTAAGATATTGCAGGAGTTTGGTTTATAATTTTTCTTGCATTTTAGGAATTGGTTCCTAAAATGTACAATATGATTTCGCGACGTATTACAAACCTTATTAAAAAACGACTGGTACGTTCTCCGGCGGCGGCTATAATTGGGCCCCGTCAATCCGGCAAGACCACATTAGCCAAAACATTAAGCTCCTGTTATTTCGACATGGAAAACCCCCAGATGTATGCCAGTCTGGATGCACAATGGCCGGAGTTAATCAAACAAGATCAACTCATCATCCTCGACGAAGCCCAGAGTTATCCTGTTATTTTTTCTCGTCTGCGTTCGGCAATCGATCAAGACCGTCAACGCACCGGGCGTTTTTTGCTGCTGGGATCCGTTTCTCCGGCATTGATGAAAAATGTGTCGGAATCGCTGGCGGGTCGGCTGGCGGTGATCGAACTGACACCATTTTTGCTGGACGAGACGGGAACTCAAAAATCGGATGAATTATGGTTCTATGGCGGCTATCCGGAAGGTGGCGTGTTAGATCGTACATTTTATCCTTCCTGGCAAAATGATTATATTGGAACATTGACGCAGCGTGATTTGCCGAATTGGGGGCTGTCTGCAAAACCCGCCGCAGCGATGCGATTGTTGCACATGCTGAGTGTTGCACACGCCCAGAACTGGAACGCATCCAAAATCGGCCAAAGTCTCGGCATCGACTACAAAACCGTTAACG
The DNA here is from genome assembly GCA_016873215.1 of Planctomycetota bacterium. Classification (GTDB taxonomy): domain Bacteria; phylum Planctomycetota; class Phycisphaerae; order Sedimentisphaerales; family Anaerohalosphaeraceae; genus Anaeroglomus. The sequence continues at coordinate 82,643 of VGXU01000003.1, read as the reverse complement.
GATATATGGACTATCTGACTGGATCGTTTATTGTCCGGCAACTGGAACCGTATTTTGCCAATCTTAAAAAACGATTGATAAAATCACCGAAAATGTATCTTCGAGATTCCGGTCTGCTGCATTCTTTGCTGAAACTTCCGGATTTTAATGGGCTTTTATCGCATCCATCCGCCGGGGCAAGCTGGGAAGGATTTGTTATCGAACAGATTTTGGGCAAGCTGTCTTATCTCGACCGGCAATTTAGTCCCTACTATCTGCGAACCAGCGACCAGAAAGAAATCGACCTGATTCTTGATTTCGGGCCGAAGAAGTGGGCAATTGAAATCAAACTAACCAGCAGCCCGTCACCGGACGACATCGCACATTTTAATAAAGTCGCAGATTTAATTGACGCCGATAAACGAATTCTTGTCTGTCGGATTGAAAAACCAATCCTGTCAGAAACATGTTTGGTCTCTGATTTGCCTTATCTTCTAAGCGTTCTTGAACAACAATCATAAGATGCCGGTGGTCGATTCCCCTTTAACATGTTGAATTTTAATTTGAAATTTTCTTATGCTTGGTAAAAAATGAAGAATAGATGGTATTTGTGCGGGCTGCATTTTGAGTGCACCGGCTGCGGCAACTGCTGTGCCGGGCCGGAACAGGGCGATATCTGGATTACCGCCGTGGAAATCGAGCTGCTTGCCCGGCATCTGGGCATGCCGGAAGCGGAAGTGCGCAAACGTTTTATTACACGCATCGGTTTTCGCACCAGCATCATCGAAGACAGACGCACCAATGATTGCATCTTCCTGCAAATCGGCCCCGATCACAAACGCATCTGCGCGATTTATCCGGTCAGGCCCAATCAGTGCCGGACCTGGCCGTTCTGGAATTGGAATCTCAACAGTCCTAACGACTGGAAGGAAGCGGCAGAAAAATGCCCCGGCATCAACCGCGGCCCGCTGTTCACTCTCGAACAGATCGAACAACGACGTACACAGAAAAAATGGTGGGAATAATGACGCGAAAAATCGTTTTAATAATCACTGCAACAATAATTCTCTGCTCCTGCGCGCCAAAGCAGGAAATTTCACCCGTACAAATAGAATCTCAGCCGCCGAAACGGATTATTTATCCGCCGGTCGAGGCCAAGCCGCGTCCCGAAGCCAATCCCCCGGCGATGTCGTTTATTCACGGCTGCTATGTGTACGCCCATAAACTCCAAAGCCGTCGGCAGCTCGAACAGATTCGCTTTGACCAGTTCAATGTGCTGTACCTGATTGCCGCGCCAAAATGGACTGCGGCGGATTTTGCCGGAACGGGAGCAGTTGCTTTCAATAAATATATCGCCGCTGATATCTATCCTGCGGGCGATACAGGGATGGCCCTTGCCCCGGCGTTTATCGAACTGGCTCATCAATATAAAGTCAAAGTCCTGCTCTGTCTTCAGGACCGCGAATTTCTTGCCGTTGCGGCGGACACGCAAAAACAGAAAAATTTCATCGCCGCGATGACGGCAATTGTCAAAAAATACGGCTACGACGGTATCGAGGTGGATTGGGAAGAGGATTTCGATATGGCCCTGCACGCCGAGATGATGGCCAACTTCCGCCGCAGTCTCAATGTCCTGGGCAATGAAAAACGCCATTATCTGTCAACGGCGATTCTTGCCGGCAAAAAATATACCCCGGCTATCGCCGCTTCGCTAAACCGGTCGGTCGATTGGATTAACGTGATGACCTACGACCTCGGCGGCGCTCTTTACGGCAGCACGCCCTTGCATAACGCGCCGCTGAGTCGCGTAAAAAAATATCTCGCTAACTGGTCTGTGTTTGATTCGAGTAAAATTTGTGTCGGCTTGGCCGGTTATGGTTATCTTTATCAGGGTATCGCTCCCGGGCGCAAAAGCGCCGTGCCGCTGCGACAAATCGGTCGGTCTCTCTATTACAACCAGCTTTCGTCTCTGCTTTCGGCCGGGTGGAAAGAATCGTATGACGCCGCCGCTGAAGCCTCTTACTATATCAGTCCCGATGGCCGCAGTTTTGCGACGATTGACGACAACCGCAGCATCAGCCGCAAAATGGACTGGATTCTGACGCGTCGTTACCGCGGCGTATTCTGGTGGGAATTTCATTGCGATGCGATAATACCGGCCTCCGGCGACGCGCCAATCCGTCATTTACTCATCGACCCAATCGAATCCAGAGTTCGTGCCGCGTCGATAAACCGTCAATCTTATGGCGTCGCTCCCTGAATAAAGAAAGAAGGATGCCCGAATGGATAAAGCCCAAAAAGGGCCGCGAACAGAGCAAGCGGTTGTTGAGGCGGTGGAGCGGATTTATTTATCGCTTGAGGCGGAACTTTTACAAACGCCGGACAAGTGCAAAGCCTGCGGAAAATGCTGCGATTTTGAATCCTTTGGCCATAAGCTGTATATCACGACACCGGAGTTGCTGTATTTCAGGGCCGTGCTGGCGAAAAACAAAATTCCCATCCTGCCGATGAAGACCGGCGTATGCCCCTACTGCAAAGACGGCAAGTGTTCCGTCTATCCGTGGCGATTCGCGGGATGCCGGATTTTTAATTGTACTGGCAATGCGGATTTGCAGGGCGAATTAAGTGAAAAAATGATACGTCGGATGAAACAAATTTGCTTGCAGGAAAGTCTATCTTATCGGTATCTTGATTTAAAGACGGCCTTGAATCAGGCCGCCGCGGAATAGGAAAACAAAAATGCGAACACAGGTTCTTGTCGGAATTATGTTTTTGGGGTTTGTTATCCTTTCGCGGGCCGACCGCACCGTTGCCTTTGAGGAGACGCAGGAGCGATTCGCCAATCCCGAGCGGGGTTTTTACCATTATGGGGTACTCAATAAAATTGACCAGCTCAAGCCGCTCGAAGACTTGCGTAAGCGTTATATCACCCTCATTTACGGTAAAGTCGAGGCTAATGAATTTCGTGATAAAGAGCTGACCAAAGAATTCCTGCACAAGATTGACTGGGGTTTTTATCGTGCCCGCCAGGCCGGACTGAAAGTCATCTTTTGTATGTCCTATAGCGATAAAATCGGTGACCCGGATGCCTCCTTGGACATGATTCTTCGCCACATCGATCAGCTCAAGCCGATTTTTCGCGAAAACGCCGATGTCATTTACCTGGTCAAAGCGGGCTTTATCGGCCCCTGGGGGGAGTGGCACAGTTGGCAGGCAGGCCCGGATACACTGCAAAACCGCCGTCTTATCCTCGACCGCCTGCTGGAGGCCGTGCCGCGCGACAGGATGCTCGTACTGCGAACGCCGAAATACAAACTTGACCTTTTCGACAACAAAATGCTTTCTGAAAAAGAAGCTTTTAACGGTTCGTCTATCTCTCGCATTGGTTTTCACAACGATTGTTTTCTTTCCAATGACGACGACGTCGGAACCTATACCCCTCAAAAACCACGCTGGGCATGGATCCAATACATCGGCTCTGAAACTCGTTTTACTCCCTTTGGCGGTGAAACCTGCAGGCTGCATTCCATCGGGCAATGTGCCAACGCTCTCGATGAAATGAGCGACCTGCATTGCTCATGGCTGAACTGGGACTACCATCCGCAGGTACGCGACCGCTGGCAAAAAAACGGATGCCTCGATGAAATTGAACGGCGTCTGGGCTATCGGTTTGTCGTGCGAAATATATCGATTGGTGAAATATTGCAGGACGACCGGAATCAGAGCTATTTTGATGTTGAAATCCGGCTGGATAATACGGGTTTTGCGTCGCCGTTTAATTCACGCCTCGTGGAATTGATTCTTCGCAGTGAAAAGAAAGTGCTGATTCAGACTCTGGATGAAGACCCGCGATTCTGGCTTCCGGGAAAGCCGATTGTGATTCAAACGAAGTTAAAAATCCCGGACGAATTTCTCGGCAGAACCTGTCAGTTGGAATTGCGTTTGCCCGACCCGACCCCCGTTCTGCGGGACGACCCGCGTTATGCGATTCGCCTGGCCAACACAAATGTCTGGGATGAAAACACCGGCACAAATGTTTTGGTTCGTGGAATGGAGATGCCAAAACCTAAAATTCAAATAACGGTCAAACGACGTTGATTCAGGGAGGTCTTATGAAAAAATCACAATGGATTTTGTGGGTTAATATCTTGCTGGCGGCGGCATTTATTGCGCAGTTGTGTACGGTGGTTTTTCGTGATGTCATTTCCGCCAGGATGTTTTTTTCGGTTCATATCTGGTGCGGCAGGACACTTTTAACATTGGCCGTCATCCATCTGATCCTCAACTGGAACTGGGTGAAAAATAACCTCCCCGGTCTTTTCGGTAAGCACATTTAGACTCCTAAGTCTTTATATTAAAATAAGTAAAAATTTTTCGTAAAAATCACATTTTTTTCTTGCATTCCAGTATAATGTATAGTAGTATAATGTGAAATGAAACGATGAAATGTGATTTGAGGCGGTAATTGGAAATTTAAGGAGTATCTCTTTGGACACTCAAAACTGGCAAATCCAGATGCGAAAGGGGATTTTGGATTTTGTGATTTTGAATTTATTATCCCACCGTCGCTCGCACGGCTATGAGATTGTTCAATCACTCAAAAATCACAAAGGCCTGACAATTCGTGAAGGCAACGTCTATCCGATTTTGCAGCGCCTTGGAATGGATGGGCTTATCACTTCGGAAAGCCAGCCCAGCCGAGACGGCCCGCCCAGAAAATATTTCAGCATCACCTCCGCCGGCCGCGAGGCGTTGGAACAAATGAATCACCACTGGGACGAATTGATCGATACAGTTCGACAGATCCGAGGAGAACAATAATGGAAAACACGGATAAATTGTGGCAGGACATGAAAGAGGGCTATCTGTGCCAGGTGGAAGCGGCACTGATAATGACGGATAAAACCGCGCGTCAGAATATCCTCAATGACGTGGAGGAACATCTGGATCGGCGTTATGCGGAATTAAGTCCAGAGCGGAAAAATCGCGAGCGATTTGAAGCGATTATAGCCGATATGGGCCCGGCGGAAGATTATGCCGAATTGCTGACTTCAAAAGCGGTATCCCGGGGAATGAAATATGTTCCGCACAAAGGTCTTATTTTTCTCAATCGCCTGGCGACGGTGTTCTATCTGCTGGTCTTGTTCGGTGCGGTGGTCATGCATATCGGGATGGGGGCGACCGTCGGGCCTTATCAGGAATCGCAGGATGCCTGGGTGCCGCCGTTCGTCAATGACCCGAATCTGGTCGGTAAGTGGATTTCGGTGGATTTTGTTGACCGCCCGGAAGACTTTGTCCCCGGGCAAAAACACTGGAAAGGGAATTTGTTTCTCAAGCAAATGGTCTTTAATGAGGATGGAACCACAGAGTCAGGTTGGTGTTATTGGACCAAGGGTGACATTTATTGCCGCGGTGATAAAACCCACTCCAAATATTACATACGCCGAATGGATGGCCGGGACTATTTGTTCTTTGAATGGATCAGCGGTGATGTAATGATACTGGGACGAAAGCCCTGTTATTATATTCTTCAAAAGGAGGTTCAAAAATGAAAATTCGCTTTACGACTATCATGATGGTTCTTTTTATTCTCTGTATGTTTGGTTTCAGCGTTTATTATTATCCGAAACTGCCGCATTGGATGGCGTCCCACTGGAATGCACGGGGGCAGGTGGATGGTCACATGTCAAAGAACATCTGCGTGTTTATGATTCCCGCAATTTCTGTTTTTGTAGTGCTGCTTTTTGCGGGGTTAAGTCATGTCGATCCACTTCAGAAAAATTTCCGACGGTTTCGTGTATTCAACGATACCTTTTTATTCCTGCTGCTGGCATTTCTTTTTGCCGTGCAGGTGTTTATTATTGCGTGGAATCTGGGAATCAAGATTCGTATTAATTTCATGATGCCGGTGCTGTTGAGTATTTTATTTTTCGGACTGGGCTGTATTATGGAAAAGGTCGGTCCCAACTGGTTTATCGGTATCCGCACGCCCTGGACACTGAGCAATGAAAGAGTCTGGCGAAAAACACACCTGTGCAGTGCAGTATTATTTAAACTGGCTGCCGCCGTGATGCTGTTTGGCGGTATGATGATTTACCACCCCGTTTTATTTATAATTGTACCGGTTCTTTCGGCGGTATTGATTTCGGTGTTTTTATCGTATGTCTTTTATCGACAGGAAAACAGATTGCATTTGTAAAAATGATATGTGCGACGGCTACTGCGGTCGGGGGATGCCCATTAGCGGCATACGAAGGTCGATGAATTTGGGCTGCCCCATCAGCGTATATTTGCGCTCCTGATAGAACGTGTATAGCTTGTTGAGTTTTTCCTCTTCCGGCGCTTCAAGCTGCCGGCTGGCTTGCCCGTATGCCGCGCCCCAGAATACCGGGGTTCCATCCCTGAGAATCAGGGTGATGTGAGAATCCAGCATCTTTTTTCGCCCGTTGAAATTGGTGATGTCAATCGAGGCGATTTCATTGACTAACGGTTTATGAGGGCAAATGGTTTTGCCGTAATCCGTCAGTTTAGTCAGGAGTGTCAGTGCCGCGGCGACGTCAGGAGCATGCCACGCCTTGCCGACGATGGGAGTGTCTTTGTCCGAGAATCCGGCCACTTCAATCAGCGGCGGTGTGTCCACCGTGTAATCCGAGACGAATACCGCGTTTTCATTTCCTCCCAGCGGGTCATTTTTGGCCGGCAATCCGATATACAAACTCTTTCCTTTGGCATCTTTGATGAACGCTGTCGGGAGGCGGTATTGCGCGTACACCAGCACTTTTTCACGTTTGGTCTGCACCTGGATATCGTACAGCCATGCTTTGGAAGCCAGTTCTTCAGCGATGGTTTTTGCGGTTTCCTTGTTCAGCTTGTAATTCGTTCCGGGAACAATGGTTTCCGTCTGTCCCCGGACAAAGACCAGCGGCCCCGTTGGAGGCTCGGCCTGCTGCTGCGCATCGACGTGTTTTTCCATATAGAAAAATCCCGCCACAATCGCCGCCGGCAGCAGCGGCAGAAAAATACTCAGCGCCGCGATTTTAATCCGTCGGCCGAGTTTTTCTTTCTGCTCAGTCCGGGACGAGCGTTTCTGGCTTCGGCTGCCCCACGAAAACCACTGGCGCCAGCTTTTGCCGCTTTTTGTTTTTCTGATTTTAAGTTTTTTCCTGGCCATATTGAAAAGTCATCCGCCCTCGGCGGATTCCATCATTTTGACTTTTGGGTTCTAACTTCTAACTTTGTCTCTCCATGCCGCTTCCGCAATCCGCCTGCACAATTCTTCGGGCGGGATACCCGCTTTTTTGGCCGCCATCGGCAGCAGTGAATGACTCGTGAATCCCGGCAGCGTGTTCAATTCCAGAATATACGGCGTATTATCTTCAGTCAGGATAAAATCCGCCCGGCTCAGGTGCCGGCATCCCAGCGCCGCGAACGCCTTTTCAGCGTCCTGCTGCAACCGTTTCACAACCGCCGCATCGGAAATCGTATCGAATAAATATTCCGTCGTGTCGTCCTCGTATTTGGCCTGATAATCGTAAAATTTTGCTTTAGGCCGAATTTCAAGTACCGGCAAGGCCTTGCCTTCCAGCAGACCGACGGTCATTTCGCGTCCCGTGATGAATTCTTCCACCATACAGTTGCCGAATTGCTGACGGCAGCGAATCGCGGCCTTCGTTGCTTTCTGCGGGTCGGTGTGAATTTCCACCCCGACGCTGCTGCCTTCGCAGGCGGGCTTGACTACCACTTTAGACGACAGCCGTTTCAATTGTTCAGCCAGTGCCTTCGAAGAAACTGAACCGTTCAGTACGACTTGTTTTGCCAGCGGCAGCCCGGCCGCGGCAAAAACCTTCTTGGCCGCGATTTTATCAAACGCCGTTTGACTGGCTTTGGAGCCGGATCCGGTAAAGGCTGATTTTTTCTGCTCCAGGATGGATTGTAATTGACCGTCTTCGCCGAATCGGCCGTGCAGAGCCAGAAAAAATACGTCGATGGATGTGTCGTCGAGTATCCCCATCGCGTCGGGTTTCAAATCGTGCAGAATCGCATTCATCTTGCCGCGACACAGCGCGTTGTAGATATTTTCGCCGCTGTGCAGACTGACCCCGCGTTCCGAGCCGACCCCGCCGCACAACACCGCAATTTTTAAATCATTTATTTGTTTTGTCATTACTGCGTGGGCGTGGCCCACCCTGCCCAATATTTTAATCTGTGAAAATCTGTGAAATCTGTGGTTTCATTTTCACCAGATTTCAATTTCCAGTTCCAAATCCACGTCAAACTGGTCTTTGACTCTGCTCTGGATTTTCCCAATCAGGGCTTTGATGTCGGCGCTCTTGCAGCCTTTTTCGGTCACAATGAAATTCGCGTGTTTTTCGCTGACGATGGCGCCGCCGATTTTTTCATTCTTCAGGCCCGCGCGGTCGATTAAGGCGCCTGCCGACATCCCCCGCGGATTTTTGAAGATGCACCCGGCATTGTGGGTATCCAGCGGCTGGGTATTTTTCTTGTAAATCCAGACTTCCTTGACCGTCTTGAGCAGTTCTTCAGGATCGTCTTCGGTCAGATGCATCGTGGCGCCCAAAATGACCTGTGCGGTGATGTTGACCTGACGATAATCGAAAATTAATTCTGGTTTGGTTTTTTCGAAGATAGTGCCTTGTTTGTCCATGACGGATACGCTCTGAATGCTGGTGCCGATGTCGCCAAACCGGCCGCCGGCATTCATTTTGACCGCGCCGCCGATGGTGCCGGGGATGCCGGCCAGAGATTCCAGCCCGCCCAGTCCTTTTTTGACCGATTCCTGCACTAATTTTTGTAAATCCGCCGCCGCCCCCGCAGTCAGCGTCGTTTCTTTGAATTCGTATTTGCTGAACGCCTCGCCGCCGAGCTTGACCACCGCTCCGCGGACGCCGTCATCGCTGACCAGCAGGTTGGATCCGTTGCCCAGAATCCAGACGGGCAAATCGTTTTCGCAGCAGCGTTTCAGCACCGTTTGAAGCTGTTCCGTAGAGGTCGGACTCATCAGCCAGTCCACAGGCCCGCCCAGCCGGTACCATGTGTACTCGGCCAAAGAGCAGTCTTTTTTAACAATGCTTTCCAAGCCAGCAAAGATATTCATCGGCTACCTTCCAAATTGTTCCGGCGCCCATCGTTACCACCAGGTCGCCGGGTTCTACATGGTTTTGTAAATGCTCCAGGATACCGCCGAAATCATTGATAAACAAGGCGTCACTGCCGCTTTGCCGAATCCGTTCGACAAGCGCCTCGGCGCTGACTTTGCTTTTGCTTTCGGCGGTGTCCCGCACAAAGTAAATTTCCGGGACTATCGTAATATCCGCCAGCTTAAAGCTTTCGGCGAAATCATCAAGTAAAAAACGGGTGCGGCTGTATTGATGCGGCTGAAAGACGCACCACAGCCGGTGCGGCTGATACTGCTGGCGAATCCCGGCCAGTGAGGCCCGGATTTCCGTCGGATGATGGGCATAATCGTCCATCACGGTGATTCCGCCAAATTTACCCTTGAACATCAGCCGCCGGTCCGTTCCCGTAAACTCCGGCAAAAGCTCGCAAATCCGCTGCGCCGGCAGACCCGTTTCCGTCAGCATCGCCGCGACCGCCAGGGCGTTTTCAATATTGTGCAGCCCCGGCAGAGAAATATGCGTTGTGCCGAATAATGTGCCGTTGTAAAGAATGTCGAAATGGTACAGGCCGTCAATCAATTCGGGATTGACGGCGGTAAATTGGCAGGATAAATCCAGACCGAAGGTGACAATCTTCGCGGATAGGCCTGGCCGGCGAAGAATCCGCGCGATATTCCGGTCTCGCCCGTTGGCTACTAATACGCCGTCGGGGCGGATATTCCGGGCAAAATCGGCAAACGCATCAACAATCTCGTCCTCATCCCGGTAATAGTCCAAATGGTCGGCCTCGATATTGAGCATCGCGGCAATTCGCGGATGCAGGTTCAGAAAACTGCGGTCGTATTCACAGGCCTCGGCCACAAACCATTCCGCACCGCCCGCGCCGCTGGAGCCGCCTAATTGCGGGATGTCGGCCCCGATGATGAAACTCGGATTCAGCCCCGCTTTTTCAAGCGAAACCGCCGTCCAGGCGCTGGTCGTGCTTTTGCCGTGGGTGCCGCAGACGGCAATGCCGGCATATTGGTCGAAGACTTTCCCCAGCATCTCGGCGTATTTGTAGATTTTCAGTCCCTTTTCACCGGCGCGGGTCAATTCCGGGTTGGAGGCGGGGATCGCGGCGCTGATGATGACCGCGTCAACGTCGTCGGGCAGATTTTCCGCTCGGTGACCGAGATGGATCGCCACGCCGCGTCCTATAAGATCGTTCAAAACGGCCCCTTCGGACATATCCGAGCCGCTGACTGAAGCCCCGTGTTTAATCAGTAGTTTGGCCAGCCCGCTGGTTCCGATGCCGCCGATTCCGATAAAATGATATTTTTTACCCGTGACGGATTCCATTATGGATTTTCACCTGTTTATTATAGATAGAAAAAAAAGGCGGGCCAAAATCACCCACCCTGCGGTTCCACATATTGAAAAATCGGTTAAAACCGGGACAAAACTATAATTTTGGTTTCCCGCTGACGCAAGTGAAAAACTCAAAACATGCTGTTTCGACCGGCTTTTTTGCTTTCGTAAGATACACTTTTTCCTTATAATTCCAGCCCTCAAGAGGTGTTTTTAAGAAAAGGAGCCTAATTATGCTGGATTTAAAGGCTTACATTCGGGATATCCCGGATTTCCCGAAGCCGGGGATATTGTTTCGGGATATTACGCCGTTGTTGGCCGACCGCCAGGCATTGGCTGTGGCGGTTTATCAATTGGCCGGCCCTTACCACAACCAGGCGATTGACGCCGTGGTGGCGGTCGAGGCCCGCGGCTTTATCTTCGGTGCCGCCGTGGCGCGGGAGCTGAATGCCGGCTTTGTCCCCGTCCGAAAAAAGGGCAAACTGCCCTGGCATACGACCTCGACCAGCTATGGTCTCGAATATGGCACAGATACGATTGAAATGCACACCGACGCCCTGAAATCCGGTGCCCGCGTGCTGATGATTGACGATTTGCTGGCGACCGGCGGAACGATGGCCGCCTCGTGTCAACTGGCTGAAAAACTCGGCGCAAAAGTCATAGGACTGACGTTTCTGGTGGAACTGACGGCTCTCGGCGGACGCGAAAAACTCAAAAAATATCCGATACACAGCGTAATGAAGTATTGACGATTGAATTGCGCCTTTGTCCGAATCGAGAATCGTCAATCGAAAATCGTCAATGGATGTCTAACTTGAATGAATGAACAATTTGTAAAAATACCGGCTGAGCAAGAAAGAAGTTATCCGATTACCATCGGTACGGGGATTCTGTCCGGACTTCTGGCACGGATTGAACGGCTGTTTCCGAAAAAATCACTTTTCATCGTCACCGATGAAAAATTAGTGCAGGCAGGACATCTGGCGACACTGACTGGCGGCAAAAATGTCCCATCTTATGCCATTACGCCCGCGGGCGAACGGTCCAAAACGATGGCGACGGCGACGGCGATTCTCGAAGCAATGGAACAGCATCGTCTCAGCCGCGATACCGTGGTTATCGGTCTGGGAGGTGGAACCGTCGGCGATATCGCCGGCTTTGCCGCCGCCGTGTTCAAGCGGGGTGTGCCCGTCGTCCATATCCCGACGACGACCGTTGCGCAGGCTGATTCAAGCGTCGGCGGAAAGACCGGCGTGGACAGCTCACTGAGCAAAAACGCATTCGGCTGTTTCTGGTACCCCTCGGCGGTATTCATTGATACCGCGACACTCAAGACACTCGATGATTTGCAGTACCGCTCCGGCCTGGTCGAATCGGTCAAGCACGCCGCCATCGCCGATCCTGAGTATTTTACGTTTCTCGAAAAAAATATCGATATGGTTTTACGGCGCGATACGAAGATACTGGAACAAATCGCCGGGTGGAATTGCCGGATTAAAGCCTCGGTGGTCGAAGAAGACCCCACCGAAAAAAATAAACGCCGGATTTTGAACTACGGCCACACTATCGGCCACGCCGTCGAATCCGCCTGCGATTATCAATTGCTCCACGGCCAGTGTGTCGCCATCGGTATGATTGCCGTCGGAATGATGGAACAGGCCCTGGGTATGGTCAACGATGACCGCATCGAACGCATCGAGGCAATATTAAAAAAACTCGGTATGCCGACGGAAATTCCATCTGATATAAAAATGGAACAATTAATGGACTTGCTGTTGCTCGATAAAAAAGCTGTCGGCAAACGACCGTGGTTCGTGCTCCTCGAAAGGCTCGGCCGGGTGTATTGCAAAGACGGCCGGTGGGCGCACGAAGTGTCACAGGAGATAGTCAGACAGGCAATAGAAAAAAGTTTCCGTTAGACATAAATGGAAAATAGAAAATTGAAAATGGAAAATCAGAATGCGTTATAGCCAGACATTGATACCAACCGTCAAAGAACTCCCCGCCGACGCCGAAATTCTCAGCCATCAACTGATGATTCGTTCCGGCATGATGCGTAAATTGGCCAGCGGAACCTACATCTACCTGCCCTCAGGCCGGCGGATGATTCTCAAAATCGAACAGATTATCCGCGAAGAAATGAACCGCACCGGCGCTCAGGAAATCACCATGCCCGTCGTGCAGCCGATGGAATTATGGCAGCGCACCGGCCGCGACATCGACTACGGCGAGACCCTCGGCAAATTCATCGACCGCCACGGCCGCGGCAACGTCCTGTCCCCGACCGCCGAAGAAGGCTTCACCTACCTGGCCTCCTGCGAGATTCAATCCTATAAGCAGCTTCCGATGAATCTCTATCAGATTAACACCAAGTACCGCGACGAGTTTCGCCCGCGCTTCGGCGCCCTCCGCTCGCGAGAATTTATTATGAAGGACGCCTACAGCTTTCACGCGACCGAGGACTGCCTCCACAAAACCTATATGGATATGTATAACGCCTATTGCCGGGTCTTCACGCGCTGCGGCCTCGACTATGTCATCGTGCAGGCCGAGACCGGCGAGATGGGCGGCACAGGCTCCCACCAGTTCACCATCCCCTGCGACAACGGCGAAGACGTCATCGTCTATACCGCCGACAGCAGCCTCGCATGGAATATCGAAAAAGCCCCCGTCGATCCGCTGCCCAAACAGCCTCCCAAAGAAACCGGCCCAATGACGGACCTGCATACGCCCAACGTCGGAAAAATTGACGAGGTCTGCGCGTTTTTGAAACTCAAGCCCCAAAAAATGATCAAGACTATTATTTTTGCGACAAAAGGGATTAAAACTGAATCTCTCAAAAATCTTGGAGAAAAATTAACCAAGCACGATGGTCGTTCAATTGCTTCAATTCTTTTGAATAGCGAATCGCCAACAAAACCATACAAGCTTATTGCTGTTCTGGTGCGTGGCGATCACGAGGTTAATCCAGAGAAAATGCGAGTAATTGTAGGAGATTCAGTCGAATTAGCTGAGGAACCAGAAATCATCAAACTCACCGGCGCGGCCGTCGGATTTGCCGGCCCTGTCGGTATCTGCGATAAAGCCGACAAGGTCATCATCGACCACGCCGTCGCCGCGATGGCCGTCGGAGCTACAGGCGCCAACAAGACCGATTACCACACGGTCAATGTCGTCCCCGGTCGGGATTTCCCGCTTGAAGGCAAAAACATCGCTGTCGCCGACATCCGCAACGCCGTTGATGGCGATACCTACGAAGGCAAAAAATTATTATTCAAACGCGGCATCGAAGTCGGTCAGGTCTTCAAGCTCGGCACCAAGTACAGCGTCAAGCTCGAAGCCAAATTCTCCGATGTCGATGGCGCAATCAAGCCGTGCCTGATGGGTTGCTACGGCATCGGTGTCAACCGCATCATCGCCTCCGCCATTGAGACCGGCAACGATGCCGACGGTATGATTCTGCCGATTACGATTGCCCCGTGGGAAGTCATCATCACCACCGCCGCCGTCAGCGACGATGTGACAGGCGCCGCCGAAAAAATCTACAAAGACCTGCAGGCCAAAGGCGTCGAAGTCTTATACGACGACCGCGACCTCCGCGCCGGCGTCAAATTCAAGGATGCCGACCTGCTCGGTATTCCGATTCGCCTGACCATCGGCCCAAAGACGCTGGCCGAGGGCAAAATCGAACTCAAACTCCGCCGCGAAAAGGATAAGAAACTCATCGACCTCGTCGCCGCGGCCGACACCGCCGTCGCCCTCGTCCAGCAGCTAAAAGATGAGATCGCCAAAAAATTATAAGACAAAAAATCGCAGGGTGGGTCAAAACGACCTACCCTTTTTTGTTTGAAATACTTTTACGGGAGGTTTCAATGAAAAAAGTTTTGTATTCGGTTTTGTCTGTTCTTGCCGGCATTTTAACAGCGGTTATTTTATATGAGGCGATTATTTTTCTTGTAATTACGCCGTGGCAGAGAGCAACTGGTAGAGAACCGGAAGCTTTCTTAGGGCTTATTTTTATGGTCATCATGCCTGTCATTCTGTTCCTGAGCAGTATGTTGACGGGGTTTTTGGTTTCGCCTTTATTTGAAAAATCATTCATTAGGTTTTTCTTCTGCATGCCGGCGCTTTATACAGTCGCGATGGAGATCGTTTTTTCTTTCAGTAACGTCAATTATATGATTATGATAACAGTCCCCTTGGTGATAAATTTGGTGATTTCTTATATTGGGGTAGTGGTTGGGTATAAATTAAAGCGTCGTCGCAATCAAGTCCCGGCCTGAAAGGCCAAAATAACTTAGCCAAGGGCAACGCCCTGGGAACTTAATTGAACAGGAGGTTTTATGGACAAATTATATGACAGTCCCACCGGCTGCTGCCCGCCGTTCGACCCCGCCCCGTGGGATGAAAAAGAACACACATGGCGGGACAAGCTGTTCTTAAAAGACCATGTACGAAGTTTCCTGCACATCCCGCTCAACTTCGGCAAAGTCATGGTCCGCAATATGGAAAAAATTGTACAGGCCCAGGCCCTGACGCCCGAGCCGCTGCTGTTGTCGGATGAAAAATCGCTGTGGGGCGCCGATGTTTATATCGCGGTCACCAAAGATATTCCAAATTCCGAAATGGCCAGAATCTCCGGCCGGTTCCTGACCAAAGTATTTGAAGGCCCCTATAAAAATATCCGCACATGGATGGGCCAAATGGATACCTTCGTGAAGTCCAGAGGCAAGGCGACAAAGCATCTGTACTTTTTCTACACCACCTGTCCCAAATGCGCCAAAGCCTACGGCAAAAATTACGTCGTTCTCGTCGCCAAAATTGATTAACGTTTTCCGTATAAAGAAAAACGGAACATGAGAAAGCCGGCTTTTCTTAGAATGCTTATCAATTGGAAGCAGGTGGGCCCCCATCCGGTTCGAAAATTGGTATTGACCGCGATGGTGATATTGTTGATTGTCTGTCTTCTGGCGGTTTTTCTTCCTCCCTGGGCAAAGCATCATCCGCAGATCGTCGCCTACGGCTTTATCAGTTTCGCGATTACTTTTCTGATAATCTGGGTCAGCGGACTGTTGTATGGGATTATATCAACGATCTATGGATGCCGAAAATATCCTACCTTATGGAAACCGCACAGATACCATTCCTGGGCGGACAAATACAGGGATAACCTGCGCATCAGCCGGCTGGATGACCCCTTTTTTAAAAAAATTGGCAGACTTTTTAATAATTAATATTAGTCAACACAGATGATAGTTGCACAATTATGGTTAAGATTTACAGGCAAGATTTTGAAATGGATTTATCATACTGTTATGAAAAACAATGGTTGCCAAACTACTTTGTCTTGTTCTGAGTCAATTCTTTTAAGGTAAGAGTGGCTTGCTGCTGATCAAGCCAATTCCACGCCCTTTGTTGCCGCAGGCGCAATAGTAAAGGTAAAATATCTCGTTGTTCGGGTTGTAAACCAACGAAATCTTGTGGGCGTATTGTTTGTCTAGACCGGTGGGATGTCCGCCTGCCTTGTAGAGTGGTTCCGGATGTGACGCCCAGTGTAGCAGGTCTCGCGAAAAGGCCATCATTATGTGCGCACCACCTTTGCCCACACCGAAGTAGAACATCACCCAGTGATCGCCGTCGCGAAACACCTTACCATCGGAGCAGAACTGCTCATCATAGTTCTCCTTGCGGACCCGCACGATCGGGTTGCCTTCATAACGTTTCCAGTTCAACAAGTCTCGGGACTTAGCCAATCCCATTTGCTCGACCCAATTTGGCATGTGTTTGGCGTTATAGAAATTGTAGAACATGCCATCGTGCTCAACCAGCCAGGGCTGA
This sequence comes from Planctomycetota bacterium, assembly GCA_016873215.1. Lineage (GTDB taxonomy): Bacteria > Planctomycetota > Phycisphaerae > Sedimentisphaerales > Anaerohalosphaeraceae > Anaeroglomus. The sequence continues at coordinate 66,342 of VGXU01000003.1, read as the reverse complement.
TAAATGCAGTGCTGCTCCCATTCCGCGCAGTCAGCATCTTGTACAGAGAGAATCGGTATATCCTTAGCCCTCCGCCACGTGAGGCCATCATTACTTATAGCTACACCTTCATAGCCCGGGTCGATTTCGTAGCCACCCTGTTTGGCATAGCAGCCGTAGAGCGTCCAGAACTTACCATCGTGCTTTTTGAGCAGACGTGGTGCTTTGATGTCGTAGGACTCGTAGAGATATCCACCGAGCACGCAGCCGCCAAAATCGAATTCGTCCTGCTTGCCAAAGCCAAGCGCCAGCCGTGGATTGAGCCAGTGGATCAGGTCCGTGCTTTCGGCAACAAATGAATTATAGCCTTTGCCATCGAAAGCAATAAAGCTCATGAGCCACTTATTCGGCTGTCCAGGCAGTTGATAGACACACGGGACATCCGTATCATGGAATTTATCATACCCAACAATATTCGGTTCTGCCGTGATGACGTGATCAGGCCAATAATGCCATCCACGATAAGGCGCGGACCACTTGTCCATCAATTTGCGGTCAATTTCCGGAGTCACTACTGTCTCAGCGGCGCACACAATACTGTTCAGTATCAAGTAATGAAAGAGTAAAACAAGAATTACAATGAACCAATCAGACCATCTGTTAAATTTCTTTTTCACTTTTTCAAAGTGGCTGATTTTAGGCTGGGAGGAATTTTCCCAAGCGGCGTACAACGGATTTTCCATAACTGTATTTGACAACATCTTTTGTCCTATAAACGGACATTTCCCATATTAAACGCTTGGCTACGCCGCCAAGCATACTAATTCAATAATTTTACCAAAATCTTCATCTGAGTGCAATAACTCAACCCCTTTTCTTGCGAATTATACGACTAATTCCGCTCAGTGAATCAAAGCGGGTCAAGGATAAATAAAGGGGTCAGGTACATTTTTGCCCAATTTCACATTTTGAATTTTCCTTCCGTACCCTTTGCATTCCACAATTTCTCAATTCTAAATTCTGCATTCTCAATTCGCAATACGTTTTATCCTCTTGAGTTAAGTTCTTGCCCTCCTCATCCCTGCATACCTGTATATCTACATACCTTTTGTCTCTTGCCTTCTCCCTTTTTTCTCTCTGTGACAATCTGCGTCAATCTGTGGTTTATGCTATTTCAACACAATTGCGATTGCACTATCCTGTTGTATTATAAAATTCCATAAATTTTTAACTCCTTTCCAAATAAAGACTTACATCTTTTTTGCCCTCGAAAAATCACAAATTTTCGACACCGGCGTGCAAGTCCGCCCTATATAAGAGGCGCCTCTTTTGCGCCTTGTGGTTCTGTCATTCCGGCGAAGGCCGGAATCCAGATTTTCTACGAACCACGAACTAAGAACTATGAACTTTGAAAACAAAAGGAGTATGTGTATCATGTTGTCGAAGAACTTGACAGAACAAGAGGCCCGTCGTTCCGAACCCCTTGCGGGTGAGGAATCCGCTTATTTCAGCCGTCGGCCCTGCCGACTCCTTAATTTTGATTTTTGCACTTTGATTTTTGATATCCAAAAAATGGTTCACCATCATTTTTTGGAAAAGCAAACCCAATTTAAAAATCGATAACTTATTACACGGAAAGGACTAATCTAAAAAACACAAAACAAAAGCAAACCCAAACAAACCCAATCTTAATAAATGCTTAATATGACAGGGCATTCAAAAGCACGTTCAATAGACCGGCTGGTTGCGGCGATGGTGAATGTGATTGGTCCGGCGGAGGATTTTTTCGAGCATTGCGTTCACTTTCGACTCCGGGAAATCATTCAGACTTTGCCGCAGTAAAAACTGCCGCTGTGCGGGGCTGATGTATCCGTCGCGGAGGCTGAAATTCAGCCGGGCAAGGTTTTCGATGCGAACGGCCGGCATCCGCCACGCCGGGACGTTGATGCTCATCCGATGCAAATCAATGACAGCGAACGAATAGGCGTTTTCTTTGCCGTCGGCGTTTATACCAAGCTTACATTGCTCCACGAAGATATGATAGGCGTACAAGTCCGGCAGGCTGACGCGGAGGCTATGAATCCGCCGGATAAAGCCCGCCAGGTCCGACAAAAGTTTTTCCTGCCGATGGGTGTTGATCGTCAGCCAGCACTGTTTGAGAAATTCCGTCAGGCTCATGCCGGGCAGCTTTTCGGTCAGAAAGAACGACCGCCATTCGACGCAGAGGATGCTGATTTCACCGAAGCAGGCCGGGCGATAGGTCTCAATGCCGTGCGAGAGCAGATAATTGGCGCAGTTCCATTCGAGCCGGCCCTGGCTGCACGGCCGATGCCAGTTATAGAGGGCGAAGAGCATGTCTTTGAAGTGCGGGTTAAAAAACCGTTTCAAAAAGAACGTCCGGCTTTGCCCGCCGTTTTCGAAGGTGCGTGTCAGGACACTGCGTTTTGTATTTTTGTTGATTTGCGTCCCTTCGAACGCATCGAAAAAATCCTCAAAGCCGCGAAGTCCCTGTTCTTCGAAGAATGCCCGCCACGGATTTGAAAATATGACCTGTTTCATAATTATTATTGAGCTTTTCCAGAGCCTTATGCGTAGTTTTTATGATAAAAGTAACTTTTGCATTTAATCCTAACTGCCGGGCTGTCAAAATGGAAATGTTTTCCACCGAAGAAAACGGGCTTTTTGTGTGAAATAGACGTGTGAATTTCCGGAAGATAGGAAAGACTATATATTGTGTTATTGCCTATTTTTTCTATTTCTACAAAACCGCCATTGTCAGGTGTGAAAATAGGGGGCGCAATAAAAAAATTTCAGAGCAGAAAATAATGGATTTCAATAAAAAAGATTTAAGTCAAGCATTTTTAATGAGTTACATCGCAATCAAAAACAAGAGGTATGATTAAAGTTTCCGTATCCCAAACGTCGATACCAGTACTGCCAGCAACGAGAATGCTTGGAACAGAAAAACAAGGCATACAACATATTGTAGTCGGTTTTCAGGGGGAATTGGTGAAAAAATAAAAATAAGGGAAATCCTTATAGGCGAGGGGCGATAAAAACGCCGATAATGGTAGTATGAGGCACCCCCGGCAGGAAACCGGGGAAATTTCAGGAAAACATGAAGTCCATTTTGGCTTCAGCGGGTCACAAGATGGGACGGATACCTGTCGAGAAGACCCGAAGGTGCACAAGGTTATATCTTTATGAACAAAAACGATACAAACAAGGAACTTCGGATGCGGTTTTTACAGGCCAAGCACGAACACCAGGATCGATTAGCCCAGTTCAGGAAATCGTCGGATGACGTTCTTGCCAAAGAGATAATGGAGAATATCCAAAATACTCCGCTGGGGAAGTTGCTGGGAATTATAGCCTCGCTGCCCGAAATTCGGCCGGAAAAGGTGGAACAAGGCAGACGGCTGCTGCATCGTGCAGAATCCGATCTGGATGGACCGCTGGATGAGGCAATGGACCGCGTCATGGAAGAATTGCTGCACGAAAGCGCTCAATAAACGATTTGAACGGGTACCGCAGGAATTTTTCTAATCGTCCGGGGTGTCCATATCCACCGGTTTGTAGACGGGCTCTTTGGATTTTTCAAACTCTTTGTGGAAAGCCCTTAAGATGTTTTCCTGAATGCTCTTTCGGCACTGAGCATTGATGGGATGGGCAATGTCGGCGTGCAATTTCATCCGGCCGTCGTGGTCCTGCCTGGCGCGATTTTCCGGCAGTTTGGCTCCGCAGTGATTACAAAACTTGGCCCGGAGATGATTTTTCCCGCCGCATTTGCCGCAATGGTCGCTCATTTTGCGGGAAGGCATGGCAACGAAAAGCCCTCCTGTGCCCTCGATGATTTTGATGTCGCGGACAACGAATTCATTGTCAAGTGTCATCGAGCAAAAAGCCTTGAGCCGATCATCCTGATTGGCTACAAGTCTAACCCTGACTTCGCTGATTTCCATAGTCTGCCTCGCATAAACTTACCATCCATTGCTGCTGACAAGCTTGCATAAGCAGTTGGTGTCTCTCTTCACTGTGTCGCGGCAACGGTCCCTTATTTGAATCTTATCATTTCCGTCAATCAGGCAGTATAATGTACTGCCGCTGCCGCTGAGACAAACACTTCGGCGGACTGATTCTTCTACCCTTTTTTTGATGTCCGCCAGTTCCGGATATAGCTGGAAACAGCTTTGCTCAAGCATATTTGCGCACATTTTGGCTGCGAAATCAACTTTATTTTGGTCGAGAAACGCATTTATTTTCGCGGAAAGCTGACCATATATATCTGGATTGTGAGTATAATTCTCGTAAACTTTTTTTGTAGAAGTACTTATATCGGGAATAATCAAAATAGCCTGAAACGGGAAAACAACATTCAGAGGGTTGATTTTTTCGCCTCTGCCGGAGCAAAATGCCAGCGGTCCTTCGAGAAAAAAGTTTACGTCGCTGCCCAAAATCGCGGCAATGGAGTGAATATCAGTGTTGGAAATGCCAAGATTTGCAAAGCGATTCAATGCCATCAGAGCGGCGGCGGCGTCAGAGCTGCCGCTTCCAAGTCCTGTGCCGGCGGGGATATTTTTATTCAGGGTGACCTTAATGGGCGGATTTTTGTCGGCTTTTTCGAGCAGGAGGCGGCATGCTTTCCAGACGAGGTTGTCCTGACCGTCCGGAGCCCAATATGGGCCGTTGCAAATCAGTTCGATGCCCGGTTTTGTTCCCCATTCGACCAGCAGCTCGTCATAATAATCCACTTTGGCCATGATGGTTTCAAGTTCGTGATAGCCGTCGAGCCTTTTGCCGGCCACCAATAAGCTCAGATTGATTTTGGCTGGGGCCAGCACATAAAGGCCGGTTTCTGTTTGGCGAAATTGTTCCATTATGTTTATTATCCCTTGATTCCTATTTTTCTGCGGATTGACTTCGGTGCCTATTATATATATGATTCAGGGAAATAGTGAACAAGAAAAATCGGCTTTTGGGAGACCGTATGAAAACAGAGACAGAACAGGTTGCCTGGTGGCACTTACATCGCAGACTTTACAACTGGGTGATTCATTTTGCCAACACGCCGCACGGCGAGCGGGCGTTATTTCTGCTGAGCTTTGCGGAGTCGAGTTTTTTTCCTGTTCCGCCGGATGTTCTGCTGGCTCCGCTGGCATTGGGAGCGCCGAAAAAATGGTTTCGATTTGCGATAATGTGTTCCGTTGCGTCGGTGCTGGGTGGAATTTTCGGTTACGGAATCGGGATGTTTCTATGGCAGGAAATTGGACCTTGGGTTTACGCGCATCTGGGCGGAATTGGATTAACGGAGGCTAATTTTGAGTTATTCCGGAACTGGTATGACAAGTATGATTTCTGGATTGTTTTTACGTGCGGGTTCACGCCGCTGCCGTATAAGGTATGCACGATTTCGGCCGGAGTGGCAAAAATTAATTTTCTCGGATTTATTATTGCTTCGGTGCTGAGCCGGTCGGCAAGGTTTTTTATGGTGGCGGGATTATTTGGATGGAAGGGCGAGAAGGTAAGGCCGTTTATTGAAAAGTATTTCAATTGGCTGAGCCTGTTGTTTATGATTCTGCTGATCGGCGGGTTTATGGCGATTAAGCTGATAAAATGATGAACGAGTCGCAAAAACAGATTTTGCTGCGGACGGCCAAGCAGACGGTCGATGCGGCGGTGAACCGTCTGCCCGCTCCGATGGCCGAGAAGACGGATGACCCGGCGCTGCTGGCGGAGTGCGGATGTTTTGTGACGCTGAAAAATAACGAAGATTTGCGGGGGTGCATTGGGAATTTTACGGCGGATAAACCGCTGATTGAGATGGTGCGGGAGATGGCGATGTCGTCGGCGAGGCGCGACCCGCGATTTACGCATAATCCCATCCGTCCGGCGGAACTGCCATTGCTGGAAATTGAGATTTCTGTTTTATCGCCAATGGAAAAGACGGATAACCCGATGGGGCTGGAACTGGGCAAACATGGGATTTTTATCACCGATGGCCGGCGCAGCGGATGTTTCCTGCCGCAGGTGGCGACGGAAACAGGCTGGACGACGGAGGAATTTCTCAACTATTGCTGTACGCACAAGGCGGGACTGCGGGAGTATGCGTGGGAAGACCCGGAGGTGGAGGTGTATTTGTTTACCGCGGAAGTGTTCGGGGCGGGGTGGGGTCAGATAAAGTAAAAAGGTAAAAGGCGAAAATTATGAAGAAGTGGCTTATCGGCGTTGGGGCAGTACTGCTGTGTATCGCTGCAGTGGTGACGGTCTTTCATTTGCATGACAAGACTCAACTGAAAAGGGAAATTGCGGAGCTGAAGGCGCAGGGTATGCCGACAACTTTTGCGGAACTGGAGGCAAAGTATAAGCTGCCGGAGGGGACGCCCAACGCGGCGGATATTTATATGAAGGCGTTTGCGGCGTATAAGCCGCTGGCGGAAGAAAAGCAAAAGCTGCTGCCGGTGCTGGGCAATCAGTCCGAACCTAATGATAATGAGCCTTATTCAGCGGAACAGATGGCTGCGGCGAAGGAATTTATTGAGTTGAATCAGGAGATGTTTTCGCTGCTGCACGAGGGCGGGAAGGTGGAGGATTGTTATTATCCAATCGATTATTCACAAGGGCCTTCCCTAATAAAAGATCTCCTGCTAAATATTAAACGGGCCTGTCAATGTCTGGTGATAACCGAAATCTATTATTCGCAGACCAACCAGCCTCAAAAAGCGTATGATGCGGCGATGGACCAACTGCGTCTGGGGCAATCATTGTCCCGGTCTCATTGTCTATTCAGCCATCTTGTAAGGACGGCAATACTCGCAATGGGAGTTTTGGGGGTGCAGGAAATTATAAATCGGACATCGCTTGACGAAACTCAATTACAGCAACTGCAGGGCTATCTTCAACAGGTTAATCAATCTACAACAATCGGCCCTGCCCTGGTCGGAGAAATATGCGTTTGCCTGGAATACAGGAAACTGAACCGCGATGTTCGAGATGTAAATGAATTGATGTTCTATGCAATGTGCCTTACACCTCTAAACCCGACAAAGTTAATCGAAGCCTATCAGCGAATGATTGAGATTGACAAGCTGCCGATTGAGAAGCAATCGGCCAAAGTCAAAGAGGCCTGTGATGTGAAAATCCTTTTTTCTCTATCCCGGATAACTTTGCCTGGGATAGAGAAAGTGTATGGAATTCATCTGCGGATGCGGGCGAATATGGATTGCGCGATTACGGCGCTGGCGTTGGAACGGTATCGATTGAAAGAAGGGAAGCTGCCGGAGACGGTGGATGCGCTGGTGCCGGGGTATTTGCCGCAAGTTTATTTGGATCCATTTGACGGCAAGTCGCTACGATATAAGCGGACTAATTCCGGCTATATGATTTACACGATCGGCGAAGACGGCGTTGATAATGGGGGTCAGGGATGGGACAAAACAACGAAGACGCAGGACTGGGTGTTTCGTGTTTATCGATAATTTGTCAGTTTTAAAAAAGGCCGGCCAAGTGTCAATGGATTCCTGTTGGAATGTGTTACTCAGCAGCGGCAAGCGCAAGCGAGCCGATTTATATCCATTGGCGATGACACAGAAAATCCCGTCGCTTGCGCTCTGGGCTGCTGCGTTTTTGTTGGGAATCCCGTCGCTTGCGCTCCGTGCTACTGCGTTTTTGTTGGAAATCCCGTCGCTTGCGCTCCGGGCTGCTGCGTTTTTGTTGGGAATCCCGTTGTTTGCGCTCCGGGCTGCTGTCTATAAAGCCGATAAACGTGAAAGGAAAAAATGAAGATCGCATCTTGTGTTATCATCTTATCGTTATTAATTTGTTGTTCCAGTTGTGATCAGTCCACCGCTGTCAAACAAAATCAAAGCGCTGAAACAGCCCAATGGGATTATGGGCGCATCTCCGGGTATCTGGCGAATGTGCCGGGGATTCGCGGGATGAAACCCTGGGACAACCCGCACGGACAGGGCATTTGCATTGAAACACAGCATTATCAGGTTTTTACGACGCTGATAGACCCGCTGATGCTGCGCCAGGTCCCGAGTTTTGTTGAGTCGGCGTATCAGGCCTATCAAAGCCAGGTGCCCGATTTGGCCAACGGTACGGAGAGATTCAAAGTTTATCTTTTCGGTGACCGCAAAGGGTGGGAGCAATTCACCCGGGAATTCGCGGGGCCGATGTCTTCGACGTATTTGAAAATTCAGCGAGGCGCATACGCTCTGAACGGTGCTTGTGTGGCGTACAATATCGGCCGAAAACAGACTTTTTCCGTGCTGGGGCACGAAGGCTGGCATCAGTTTAATCAGCGGTATTTCAAGTACCGGCTGCCAAGCTGGCTGGATGAGGGCGTGGCGACGCTGTTTGAGACGTGTCAATATAAACAGGACGTGTTTGAGTTTCGCCCGCAGGATAACTTGATGCGGCTTGGAACTCTGCGTCAAATTATGCAGCAGGGGCGAATGATCCCGCTGACTGAACTGATTACGCTCAATCCGGGGCAGGTGCTTGATGGCTACGGCAGCGACGGTGACGCGGCGATGGCATTTTACGCCCAGAATTATGCGCTGGTGCGTTTTCTGCGGGAATATGATTACGGCCGACGGCTGACGAATTATCATAACCTGCTGCTGGGCGGGCTTCGCGGCAACTGGCCGATAGAGTTGTATCTGGCTGAAATGGCGGCGGACCGGCAAGTTCCGCTGACGGTTGCGTGGAACAGCCGGGTGTCGCCGCAGTTGTTTTCGATGTACATCGGTACAGATACGGAGGTGATTGAGGCGCAGTATCAGCGATTTTGCAGCGATATCGTCTATCATGTCCGGCTCAAAGAGGAAATGCAGCCGAACGGCAAAAACAAATGAAAAGTCAAATTCAATTTATCCTGGCTTCAGCCTCACCGCGACGAAAAGAATTGCTTGAGAAAGCGGGCTATATGTTTCGCGTCGAGCCGTCGGAGGTGGACGAAGAGGCGTTCGAAAGAGCCGGCGTCAGTTCTGAGGAACATTGTAGAATTCTCGCTTTGGCCAAGGCGAAGGATGTGGCCGGGCGATTTGCGAATATGCCTGTGCTGGGGGCCGATACGGTGGTGGATTTTGATGGGCACATTATCGGCAAGCCCGCCGATGCCGAAGACGCCGAGCGGATTACGCGGATGCTGTTCAGCAAGCCGCATAAGGTGATTACAGGTATTGCGCTGGTCTGGAAAAAGAAGGGAGTTGAAATTGTCCAGGCGGATACGACGATTGTGTATCCAAAGAAATTGACCGAACAGCAGATTGCCGAACATATTGCCGGAGGGTTATGGGAAGGCAAGGCGGGGGCTTACGGCATTCAGGAAACGGGGGATGAATTTGTCGAGCGCATTGAAGGGTCGTTCACCAACGTGATGGGTCTGCCGATGGAACTGGTGGAAAAGCTTCTGCTGTCACACGGCGTTAGAGCCAATAACAGTTTAATGAGGCAAACAGGATTACTGAATAAACCAGGAGATATCCTATGATAAGAAAAATGCTGGTTTTATGTGTCATTGCGATTCTTGTATTGGCAGGGGGGTGCACAATGAACAAACATAAACAAAAACCGGTTTCAGTCCTGGTCGTAACCGGCGGCCATGCTTTTAATAAACAGTCCTTTGTCGGCATGTTTGATGAAATGTTGGGGGCGCAATGGCGTCTTTTCGAACTAAAGGATGACAGCGAGGTGTTTGAGGATATTTCCAACTGGGATTATGATGTCATTGTGTTTTACAATATGACGCAGAATATTTCTGCCAAACGCAGGGCAAATTTTCTAACTTTACTGGACCGCGGGGTCGGAGTCGTTGCCCTGCACCACAGCATGGCCAACTTTTCGGATTGGCCGGAGTATAAAAAGACCATCGGGGTCAAGTATTACCTGGCCAAAACGCAGGAAGACGGTAAAGTTTGGCCGCGCAGTACCTATCAAGAAAATGTACAAATACCGGTGCATATCACAGATACACATCATCCGATTACGGCTGGTTTGCATGACTTTACGATTCTGGATGAGGCCTACAAGGGATTTTCCTTGGAACCGGATAATCATCTTCTCCTGACGACCGACCAGCCCGCAAGCCAGAAGGAAATCGGCTGGACCAGGCTCTATCGAAAATCCCGGATCTGCACCATCCAGCTTGGCCACGGCTCCGAAGCTTACAATCACCCGGCCTACAGCAAACTGCTCCATCAGGCGATCCAATGGGCCGCCGGGCGATGAAAGGTTAAGTTGCTATTTTCGAATGAGAGGCGCGAAGAGCACCGGTATCATATTTTTTTGGAGATATTTCCATGTTCATCTTTTATGACTAAGATGAAGTCCTGTGTCTCGTATAGCTATCTTGAACCGTACAAATTTCTGTTTGGATTATTTAATCCATATTTTAGACTGGATAGGGGTCAAAAATGTGACGAAAAATCAAAAAGGCCGTGATTTTGGCTTCCAATCACGGCTTGGTTGAACTTAAATGTGCGTTATTATGGGTTTGTCGGCGGCTATTCGGGGGCCGGCTCGATCTGTTTGAGCTGCTCGGCGGAAGTTTGACGGCCGATACGCCTTGGAGCCTTTTCCCGTCACGGCGGAGTTGACTTTGTTTTAAACAAATCAAATTCACAATTCACTACCGAACAAAATCACCACGAGGCTGTAGAAAAAAGAAAGGGGCAATTTTTTTGTTGAAAAAAGCGTCTTTACCTATGGAAAAGTTTGACGGGTTGACTTTTTATAATAAGATATGTGTTTGGAATTGACGAAAAGTACTTATAAAGGGCAAGTGAGCCGAAATTAAGGAGACAGTTTTGCGAGCGGGTCAGGGTCTGATAACTCTGTTAATGGGGTTATTTCTGTCGTCTGTGGTTTGGTCGGCGGGAGCGGATGTCAATGCGCCGGTGTTGGACGCGGAGAAAGCCGCCGTAGAGGATGAAGGCAGCCGGCAGCTTCGCATTTATGGCGACTCGCTGCTGCATGGGGTGACGGATGCGATTCGTTTGGACGCGGCGATGGGGCTTTTGATTCGCAAAGACCCGGCGGCAGTCGATATTCTGCTGCAGTCGCTTTCGGCTCAGGATAACCCGATGGCGCGGATGGCCGTCTGCCGGGCACTGATTCGAGGCAGAAGTCTGGGTACTGCGGCAGGCTCATTAGATGTTTTTTTGATGCCCCTGATTGAAACGGTCAAAAATCCGGATGCGCTGCTGGCACGCGTGGCGGCTGAATCACTGCTGGTGTTCCGGTTCGATCAGATTGCCGGGCCGCTTTCGGAATTAGTCCAATCCTCCGCGACGGAAAAACAAGTACGTCTGAATGTGATTTATGTCTTTCAGATTCGTCCAGAACCGGAGGCGCTGCGAAATTTGATTGAGCTGCTGAATGACCCGGATGCGGAAATTGTCCGGGCGGCGGAGTTGGCCCTGCAGGAATCGTTTGGCGTACCGATGGGGACGAGCAAAGAGGTCTGGAACAAAATCCTCAAAGACCTCGAACAAAAAGACCCGACGGAAATTCGCAGGGAAAGGCTTTTGCGTCAGGAAACCCGCCTGCGTGAAATTCAGGCGGAACGGGATCGCTGGCAAAAACTATATCTCGGCGCTCTCGACAAAGAATTTGAGCCTCTTGATACGACGGCAAAAACTGCGTATCTGCTGGAACGGCTGGGGACGGATATGCCGGCGATTCGGTTGTGGGCACTGGATAAATTACAGCGATACCCCGCGGAATCGGCCGCGGGTTTGCGTGACAAACTGCTGATGCTGCTGTCCGATGAAAATCGACGGGTTCGGATGGCTACCGCGGGAGTTCTCAGCACAATGAGCGCTCTGAACCCGGCGGAAAAACTGATCAGCCGATATAAAGAAGAAACGGACCCCCAGGTGGCCGTAGCGATTTTTGAAGCGCTGGGGGAGGCGTGCTTTTTCGCGTTCTCACCCGGCTCCAAAATCACATTGCCGGCGGAAATCAAAACGCAGACCATGCAAATTGCGGAAAGCTATACTTCAAAAGAAGATTCCGAAACAGCCAGGAAAGGCGTGGAAGTCCTGCGAAAACTGCTGGAACTGGATGGACTGACGCCCAAAGAGAATGAGCATTACCTGCGGGTTATCCTGGAGCGTTATACCGCGGAGACGCAAAGAAAAGGTCCCATTCGCGGGGAACTGCTGACCGCTATGGCGCGGCTTTGCGGACAAGGCGGCCTGAAATTAGAGGCCGGCAAACTGTACAATAACGTATTTGTCGAAACACTGCGTACTTACGATGAGAATAATCTGGTTCGACAGGCCGCGGCGACAGGGGTGGTCAACGCCGACAAAACGGCGGCAATGCCGTTATTTCGGGAGTTGAAACTTCAGTCTGACGGCAGTCCGGCAGTACGACTGATCGTAATTGAACTGGCGGGGCAAGTGGGGACAGCCGATGACCTCGAGTGGCTTAGTGCCCTGCTTGGCTCAAATGGTCAAAGCGAATCCGCCTGGCGGTCCATCGTGGCTATTTTGCAGCGCCAGGATGCCGGTGTGATTGCCAACTGGGCGGGTCGAATGGAACAAAACCCCGCCATAGCCGGTCAAGCCGTGGAATTACTGGAGCTGGCGGAGCAGAAAGCGGCGGCGCAAAAAGAGGAGTCTTTATTGTGTGACTTGCAGGTTCGGTTGTTAAAAGGGTATTGGAATAAAGGGCAGTATGAGCAGGTTGTTGTCTATCGCGATAAATTGGCACGTAAAGACGGCGGCAAAGAATATGCTCAAAACGCACTGCGTCAAACCGACAATTACGCCATAGAGGCCTATTTGCAGCTCCGACAATTTACACAAACGGCAGCCGTGATCAGTGAGCGACTAAAACGGAATCTGCTTACCCAAACCTCGGATATGCTGGAAATGATAGAAGCGTATTTCGTTTCCGAGAAAACTTCCATGGAAGACAAGAAAACTCTTCTGGAGGCATTGGCAGAAGTGCCGATCAATTCAGAACAGAGCTGGTGGCAGGAAAAACTGGAACAATGGCGAGGGCTGTTGACGTTGAGTACCGTTCCAAAACCAGTTAAAGAAGGATAGAAACGTATATTTCGTATATCAAGTGTAGTAATACACTTAATGTCCACAATAAAAGCATGTCTTCTATAGAAAAATTTTTATTTTTTCCATTTTTCTGTTTGCAGTCTTATAGTGAGGGATATATACTCCCTCTTTCTATAGAGGCATCGGCAGGGAGTCCCTGTTTCCATTTTTTGTGGTAGAGTGGAAAAAAAGTGATTCCTATTTGAATGTGGTAAATAAAGCCTTTTCAACGTTGAGACACAGGAAGTCACGGTGGAACAGGCCAGAGCGAATAGGAAATTCTTCGCTGCTGTAGCTCAGTTGGTAGAGCGCGTCCTTGGTAAGGACGAGGTCATGGGTTCAAATCCCATCAGCAGCTGAGGCGCATCAGCGTAGCCGACGGGACTGACGGTAGCGGTATAAAAGGAAATCGCCGGCTGCGTTGGCGGAAACGATACAGAATTATAAACGGAAAAAACGGTAAAGAACGAAAATTCAGGAATATCAGGAGGTTATGGACACATGGCGAAAGAAACATTTGTAAGAAAAAAACCCCATGTCAACGTTGGGACGATTGGGCACGTGGACCATGGCAAGACTACGCTGACAGCAGCGATTACCAAAGTGGCGGAGTTGATGGGTCTGTCCAAATTCAAATCGTATGATGATATCGCCAAGGCATCCGAATCACAGGGCCGTCGTGATGATACGAAAATTCTGACCATTGCAACGGCACACGTCGAATATGAATCGGAAGCCCGGCACTATGCTCACGTGGACTGTCCCGGTCACGCCGACTATGTTAAGAACATGATTACCGGCGCCGCTCAGATGGATGGTGCGATATTAGTCATCAGTGCATACGACGGTCCCATGCCCCAGACCCGCGAGCATATCCTTCTGGCCCGTCAGGTCAATGTACCCAAAATTGTGGTGTTCCTCAATAAAGTCGATTTGGTTGACGATCCGGAATTGATCGACCTGGTAGAAATGGAAGTCCGTGACCTGTTGAACAAGTACGATTTCCCGGGCGACGATACGCCGATCATTCGCGGCGTTGCGGTTACCGCAATGAAAACGGAAAAAGCCGACGACCCGGCCTGCCAGCCGATTAAAGACCTGCTCAAGGCGATGGATGCGTATATTCCGATTCCGCAGCGTGAAGTTGACAAGCCATTCCTGATGCCGGTAGAAGATGTGTTCAGTATTAAGGGCCGCGGTACGGTCGGCACCGGCCGTATCGAACGCGGTATCGTGAAAGTCGGCGATGAAGTGGAAATCGTTGGTTTGATGGATCAAACTCGCAAGACGGTCGTGACCGGCGTGGAAATGTTCAATAAGACCCTCGACCAGGGTCAGGCGGGCGATAATGTCGGCCTGCTGCTCCGCGGCGTGGAAAAGAAAGACCTGGAACGCGGTATGGTTCTGGCCAAGACCGGTTCGATAACTCCGCACACCAAATTCAACGCGGAAGTGTACGTGTTGACGAAAGAGGAAGGCGGTCGCCATACGCCGTTCTTCCCGGGGTATCGTCCCCAGTTCTTCTTCCGCACGACCGACGTGACCGGCGCCATTACTGCGATTCGCAGCCGTGAAGGCAAACCGGTTGAGATGTGTATGCCGGGCGACAACATCGAAATGGAAGCCGAAATTATCTCAAAGATCGCGATGGAAGAAGGTGTTCGCTTCGCCATCCGCGAAGGCGGCAGAACCGTTGGTGCCGGTGTTGTGACCAAGATTCTCGGCTAAGGACAGCAACTTTTAAAGTGAAATAAAGCGGGGCGCCGCCTGCGGCGCCCCATTCTATCCTTTTCGGTTGGACTGCCGATAAAGGGATTGTTTGTACAAGGGTTAGGCTGTATGGCGAAAGCACAAAAACGAGAATGGGTATGGCTGGAATGCAAAGACTGCGGTGATAGGAATTACCGTACCGAAGTCAATGTGCAGGGTGGTACCCCCAAGATTGAACTGAAAAAGTTCTGTAAGCGTGAACGTAAACGTACTATTCACAAAATACGCAGGAAGTGACCCGTTTAGGCCAGTAGCTTAATTTGGTAGAGCGGCGGTCTCCAAAACCGCAGGTTGGGGGTTCGATTCCCTCCTGGCCTGGTGTGGGGCCGACCGAGGGAACTTATCCCGCATAAAAAACGCGAGGGATGAAGTGTCTCCCGGAAGCGCCGAAATCACAGACAAGTAAAAAAACAGGAAGTCACGAAAAGAACGACTATGAATCTAAGCAGGATTTATAAACAAGGACAGGCTAAAAACACGCGGCTGGGCGTGGCGATCGGGGTGTTTGTGATTGCGGCGTATGGTTGCTTTGTACTGAATCAAAAACTGCAGCCGCTGGGCAATCTCTGGGTGGAGACGCTGGTGCCGTTCGGCCTGTGTGTGGTCATTGGAGGGCTGATTGCGTGGGTGATGAATAAACCGTCCGTCGCGGATTTTCTGATTGCCTCGGAAGGTGAAATCAAGAAAGTCAGTTGGTCCACGCGCAAAGAACTGACGGCCTCAACCACCGTTGTTATTTTTGTGATGCTGGCTATGGCGATTATGCTGGCGGTGGTGGACTGGTTGTTCGTTTTGTTTTTCCAGAAGATCGGTCTTTATTAAAATAGAAAGTCCTTTCGGAACACCTGAGGATTCATAGATATGCAATGGTATGTCTTGCGAGTGGCATCCAATAAAGAAGAGCAGGTTCGGGACACGCTGGCCCACAAAATGGAAGTGGAAGGGGTCAAAAGCGTAGGCCGGATTATTGTTCCGACGGAGCAGATTAAACGGATTCGAGCGGGAAAGCAGCGAGTGCTTAAACGCAAGCTGTATCCCGGCTATGTATTCATGGAAATGCAGTCCAAGGAAGACGGGCGAATCCCGGATGAGGTGTGGTTTATCATCAAGGAAACGATGGGCGTTGGCGACTTCATCGGTACGGAAGGCGTGCCGACTCCCATGCGGGACACCGACGTGGCCAAGATGCTCAAGGAAGCGGAAAAGCCCGAGGATACGCCGAATATTCGCGTGGAATTTGTCAAGGGCGATGTGGTCAAGATTCGGGAAGGGGCGTTTGAGAATTTTGAAGGCGTGGTGGATTCCATCGATGAGCAGCGCGGCGTCGTTCGTGTCATTGTAACGATTTTCGGCCGCAGCACGCCGCTGGATATTGAATACTGGCAGATTGAAAAGGTATAATCGTAATAACTGAATAACTGAGGCTGGGTCATTATGGCAAAAGAACTTACAAAAGTCATTAAACTGCAGGCTCCGGGCGGAAAAGCCACGCCTGCGCCGCCGATTGGTCCGGCACTGGGCCAGCATGGCGTCAATATCGGCCAGTTCGTCACGCAATTTAACGAACGCACAAAGGAGTTTAATGGCACCATTGTGCCGGTTGAAATCTCGGTCTATAGCGACCGCAGCTTCACCTTTATTATTAAAAGCCCTCCGGCGTCTGTGCTTCTGAAAATGGAAGCCGGTATCGCGCAAGGCAGCGGCACTCCGAACAAAGAAAAAGTCGGAAAGGTGACCAAGGCCCAGATTCGCAAAATCGCGCAGACCAAAATTAAGGACCTGAACGCCTACGACATGGAAAACGCCGATCGGATTATCATGGGTACGGCGCGAAGTATGGGCATTGAAGTAGTTGATTAGAACAATCGCAGTTTGTCGTTGAGAATACAAAAACGCTAACCACGGCGGAACAGTGGGAGCGAAAAAAAAGACGTTATTTCGCGAGGAAAAAAATGAAAAAACGAAGTAAACGATATAACAACGACGCCAAAAAGGCGGTCGTGGAACCACTGTCGCTCGAACTGGCGGTCAAGAAACTGAAATCTTTCGCATCGACGAAATTTGATCAGAGTGTCAATATCGCGATATTTATGGGTATCGACACCAAACTGGCGGACCAGGCGATTCGCGGCGCACTGAGTCTTCCGCACGGGATTGGAAAGGCCCGCCGGGTTATCGCGTTTTGCGAAGACGCCGACGCCGCCAAAGCGGCCGGAGCCGTCGAAGCCGGGGTTGACGACCTGATCAAAAAAATAAACGATGGCTGGTTTGATTTTGATGTGGCTGTCGCGTCGCCGAAAATCATGGGCAAAGTCGGCAAGCTTGGCAAAGTTTTGGGTCCGCAGGGGAAAATGCCTTCTCCCAAAAACGGTACCGTGACGGCGGATGTGGTGACGGCGGTGAAGGAATTTGCGGCAGGCAAGGTGGAATTCCGCAATGACACCGGCGGAAATGTTCACGCGGTGGTCGGAAAGCTCAGTTTTGATGAAAATAAGCTGGCCGAAAATATCGGAGCCTTTATCGACCATATTAAAAGAATGAAACCGTCGTCGGTCAAGGGAACCTACATTAAGAAAATCAGCCTGGCGGCGACCATGAGTCCGGGTGTGCAGTTGGAATTGTCGGGAATATAAACAACAACGGCCCAGCGGGCCTTTTTTGATAACGAGGTCATTATGAGTTATTACGTAAAAGGATTGGTTCAGAAGGAATACGAAAAACGCTTTGCAGGTGTTGACTCGTTTCTGGTGATGCAGACCATTGGTATCAGTGGAATTGACAACAACATTATTCGCGGCGAGCTGAAACACAAGGGCATCCGCATGATGGTGGTCAAGAACAGTCTGATACGTAAAACGATGGAAAGTCTCGGCCATCCCGCCGCCGCTCGTCTGTTCGAAGCCGGACCGTGTACGGTAGTCTTTGGCGGCGACAGTGTGGTTGATGTCGCCAAGGAAATGGACATCTGGGTTCACAAGAAAAAAGACATCCTGGTGGTTCGCGGGGCGTATGTAGAGGGCGAAGTTCTGGACGAGAAAGCCGCCGCGTTGCTTTCGAAGATGCCCACGCGAGCCGAACTGCAGGGGCAGATTGCGGGTGCCGCGATGGCTCCGGGTGCCAGGGTTGTGGGTGCCGTGCTGGCGCCGAGCCGGGTGATTGCGGGCTGCGTGAAGAGTCTAATCGAGAAAAAAGAAAAAGAAGCCGCATAAGCGGATTAAAGGATAGAAAAAATTACCGAGATTTACGAGGTTGTCCCGCCTGCGAGCGGGTTAAAAGAAACGGTGGAGTTTCGACTACCTTGAAATCCAGACCCAATGAGGAGTCATAAAGAATGGCAACAGAATTCAGTGCAACGACCAAGGAACTGGGGGATAAAATTGTTGGTTTGACCCTGCTGCAGGCCAAAGAGCTGGCGGACTATCTGAAGGAAACGTATGGGATTGAACCGGCAGCAGGCGGCGCGATGATGGTAGCTGCGGCTGCGGTCGGCGGCGGCGAAGCTGCCAAGGTGGAAAAGACCAGCTTTACGGTGGTTCTCAAGAGTGTCGGCGACAAAAAGATTCAGGTCATCAAGGAAGTTCGTTCCTTAACCAACCTGGGTCTCAAGGAAGCCAAAGACCTTGTCGATGGCGCTCCGAAACCGGTAAAAGAAAATGTGAGCAAGGATGAAGCCGAAGCGGCCAAGAAACAGCTCGAAGAGGCCGGCGCGACAGTGGAACTTCAATAATTTCAGCGGTTTTTGCGGTTCGAAAGGCCCACAAGGCTTAATGGAGTTTTTCCTTTGGAATGGTTTTTTGGAACCGAAGAAAAGCGACACGATCGAAATCCGGGGAAATTCTGCGGCGGACAAACGGCCTCCGAAAGAGAGTTTGTCTTGTCAATGCAGTTTTTGTTTTCGGATATTCCCGGCAAAACCGGCTTTTGCGAAAGAATAAAACAGGCGAACAACAGGGCAGAAAAACTTTCGCGCAGCCGGTGGACAGTTTCATTTTGTTTAGGATTATTGATAAGAGCACTTCTGCGCAAAGCGGAAGAATACAAAAAAGGCATATAGCCAAACGGAGAATTGTCGAATGACATCACTGAACATCCGGAATTTCGGCAAAGTCGGAGATGCTGTTGAGGTACCGGACCTGATCGAAGTTCAGATCAAAAGCTACATCCGGTTTCTGCAGCAGGACAAACCCTGGGAGCGTCGCGCCAATGATGGGCTGGAGGCGCTGTTCCGGGAGGTATTTCCGATTGTCAGTTATGACAAGACGATGGAACTGGAGTATCTCGGCTATGAACTGGAGCCTCCCCGCTATTCGATTGAACAGTGCCGGGAGCTTCGTCTGACCTACGGGTATCCTCTGAAAGTGCATTGCCGGCTCAAACGCAAGGATATGGAAGATATCGCCGAGCAGGCGATTTATCTGGGCGAAATCCCGGTGATGATCGGCGGCGGTGAATTTATCATCAATGGAGCCGAACGCGTTATCGTCAATCAGCTCCACCGCAGTCCCGGCGTGGATTTTGTTGTGGACAGCAAAGACGGCGACCGGATTTTGCACGGCGCCCGGATTATTCCCGAGCGCGGAAGCTGGATTGAAATGTCCGTGACGCGCAAGGACGTGCTGGTCATTCGCATCGACCAGTCCAGCAAGATCCCGGCAACGACGTTTCTGCGGGCGATGTCTCCCGATTACGGGCGGACGGACACACTGCTTCGGCTGTTTTATCCGACTCAGACGGTTAAGACCAAGAAACTGGAACCTACGATGTGGGCGGTCGGGCCGATTGTGGATACGGAGACCGGCGAAGTGCTGGTTGAGGCCGGGGCACAATTAGGCGATGCGGTGACGAGGATTCAGGCCAGCGGTCTGGATAGCGTGGAAGTCATTACTGCCGTCCCGGACCCGCTGATGATTAATACCATCGCCGAAGACAGTTGCGAGGGGCATGAAGAGGCGCTGATGAAAATTTACGCCCGTCTGCGTCCCGGAAACCCTGCCAACTTAGACAAGGCCAAACTGCTGTTTAATGAAAAGTTTTACGATATCAACCGGTATCGTCTGGGAGCGGTGGGACGGTTCCGTCTCAATCGCAAGTTTGGTCTGAGCGTCAAAGAAGATATAATGTCGCTTCGGCCGGAAGATTTTCTAAATACGATGAAATATATTCTCCAGCTTCGCAACAACGAAGGCGAACTGGATGATATCGACCATCTGGGCAACCGCCGCCTGCGAACCATCGACGAGCTGGCCGCCGGCGAAATCCGCAAGGGTCTGCTGAAACTGCGGCGGACGGTGCAGGAGCGGATGAGTTCCAAAACGATAGAGGAAATCGCCCGTATCGCTGATCTGGTCAACAGCAAAAGCGTTTCGTCGAGCGTCGAATTTTTCTTTGGTCGCGGCGAACTGAGCCAGGTGGTGGACCAGACCAATTCGCTGAGCCAATTAACCCATGAACGCCGATTAAGCGCATTAGGGCCGGGCGGTCTGAACCGAAAACGTGCGGGCTTTGAGGTACGCGACGTGCACATCAGCCACTACGGTCGGGTCTGCCCGATTGAAACGCCCGAAGGCACGAACATCGGTTTGATAGTATCGCTGGGAATTTTCGCCAAAGTGGATGAATATGGCTTTCTGGTAACGCCGTACCGCAAGGTGAAAAACAAGAAAGTGACGGAAGAAATCCAATACCTGCGTGCGGATGAGGAAATGAAGGCCGTTTTCGCTCCGCCGAGCATGGTCAATCCGAAAAACAATACACTGCACGAAGGGCTGGTGTTGGCGCGTAAAAATGGCGAGCTTACACAGGTGGACAGCGCCGAAGTGCAATATGCGGACGTTTCACCCAAGCAAATGGTGGGTGTTTCGGCGGCGCTGATTCCGTTCCTCGAACACGACGACGCCAACCGCGCATTAATGGGTTCGAATATGCAGCGTCAGTCGGTGCCGCTGCTGAGGACGGAAATTCCGCTGGTCGCAACGGGGATGGAAGAGCCGGTGGCTCGCAATTCCAGCATGGTGGTTCGTGCTTCCTCCTCCGGGATAGTAACTGCCGTGGATGCCACACGAATCGTGATAAACGGTACGGAGGAGCACTTGCTGTTGAAGTTTCAGGGGCTTAACGAGCGGACGTGTCTGAACCAGAAGCCGATTGTGGAACTGGGGCAGAAAGTCAAGAAGGGGCAAATTATCGCCGACGGCGGGGCTACCTGTGACGGCGTTCTGGCTTTGGGGCGCAATGCGTTAGTGGCGTTTGTGTCGTTTGACGGCTATAACTTTGAGGACGCGATTTTAATCAGTGAGCGGCTGGTCAAAGAAGACGTCTTCACCAGTATTCATATTGACGAGTTCAGCGTGGAAGTCCGCGAAACCAAGCTGGGCCGCGAAGAATTCACCCGTGATATTCCCAACGTCAGCGAAAAAGCGCTTCGCAATCTCGACGAAAATGGCGTGGTCCGCGAAGGTACTCGCATTGCGCCGGGCGATATTCTGGTGGGTAAAGTCTCGCCCAAGAGCAAAACCGAACTGACACCGGAAGAAAAACTGCTGCATGCGATTTTCGGCCGGGCCGGCGAGGACGTCAAAAATGATTCGCTGGAAGTGCCCAGCGGTTATGAAGGCGTCGTTATTAAGGCCCGCCGGTTTATGCGTAAAGGCGCCGGGACTGAAGAACAGCGCAAGGCCTACAAAGACCAAATCCGCCGCTTTGAGCGGGGCATGGTCAACAAGGAATGTACGCTGTTCAGGGAAATGATGGCCAAGATTCATGAAGACGCCGGCGTTGAAGTGGTGGACCCCAACACACGCCAGAAAGTCGGCGCCAGCGAAGATATGGACGTTATCTACGAACAGATCGAAACATTTGACATCAGTTGGGTTAAACCCGCCTCGCAGCGCGAGACGGTACAAAAAATTGTATCGCGATACTGGCCGAAACTGGAGCAGATCCAGGACGAAAAGAATCGCGAGCTGGAGCGAATGAAGCACGGCGACGAATTACCCAGCGGCGTATTGGAAATGGTCAAAATTTATATTGCGACCAAGCGTACACTGTCGGTGGGAGACAAAATAGCCGGGCGGCACGGAAACAAGGGCGTTATCGCAAAAATCATGCCCGAGGAAGATATGCCGTTCCTTGAAGACGGCACTCCGGTGGATATCTGTCTTAACCCGCTGGGCGTACCGAGCCGTATGAACGTCGGGCAAATTCTGGAAACTCATCTGGGCTGGGCTGCCAAAGTAT
This sequence comes from Planctomycetota bacterium, assembly GCA_016873215.1. Classification (GTDB taxonomy): domain Bacteria; phylum Planctomycetota; class Phycisphaerae; order Sedimentisphaerales; family Anaerohalosphaeraceae; genus Anaeroglomus. Next base: position 44,293 of record VGXU01000003.1, on the reverse strand, counting down.
TGGGCTTCCATGCGGTCACGCCGGTTTTTGACGGAGCCACGGAAGAAGATATTATTGCCGTCACCGAAGAAGCCAATCAGCATGTGTGCAAACGTATGCAGGAACTGGAAGAGAAAAAACAGGTTCCGCCGGCGGATGAACTGTTTTCGCGGGTGCCTACGGACAGCATGAAAGCCCGCATTTACGACGGGCGCACGGGCGAGCCATTCGACCAGAATGTGACCATCGGCCAAATCTATATGATGAAGCTGCATCACCTGGTGGACGACAAGATTCATGCGCGTTCGACGGGGCCGTACAGCCTGATTACGCAGCAGCCGCTGGGCGGCAAGGCCCGCACGGGCGGTCAGCGGTTCGGCGAAATGGAAGTCTGGGCGCTGGAAGCCTATGGCGCGGCTTATACCCTGCAGGAACTGCTGACGGTTAAAAGCGATGACATCGAAGGTCGTACCAAAATTTACGAATCGATGGTCAAGGGGACCAATGTGCTGGAGGCCGGTACGCCGATTTCGTTTGATGTGCTGTGCAACGAAATCCGCGGGCTGGGCCTGAATATTCAACTGGAAAAGAAACGGATTGGAATGCCGCAGTTGTAAAATGGCGGCGACGGGATTTTATGATGAATAACCGCCGAAAGAGCGGAAAACCGGGAACATTCAAAGGGAGTGGGTCCTGATATGGCAGAATCGATTTATGATCGGGTAAATGATTATGGTTCGGTAAGAATTTCGCTGGCCAGCCCCAATGATATTCGCAGTTGGTCGTTTGGCGAAGTCAAAAAGCCGGAAACGATTAACTATCGAACCTATCGGCCGGAAAAAGACGGTCTGTTCTGCGAGCGGATTTTCGGTCCGGAACGCGACTGGGAATGCGCCTGCGGAAAATACAAGGGGACCAAATTCAAGGGGATTATCTGCGATCGCTGCGGCGTCAAAGTAACTCACAGCCGCGTCCGCCGAAAACGCATGGGACATATCAACCTGGCGGCGCCGGTGGCGCACATTTGGTTTTTCAAGGCGATGCCCAGCCGGTTAAGCACCCTTCTTGGAATGAAAACGACGGATATCGAAAAAATCGTCTATTTCCAGGATTACGTTGTGACCGACCCCGGCGTCAGTCCGCTGAAAGTGCGTCAGCTTCTGACCGAGGACGAGTTCCGCGAATCCATCGAGAAGTACGGCCCGTGTTTCAAAGCCTCCATGGGCGCCGAGGCCGTCAAGTATCTGCTGGGCAAACTCGACCTGGCATCGCTGTCGGTGGAACTGAAAACCCAGATTACGGAGACATCCAGCAAACAGAAAATCAAGGACCTGAGCAAGCGCCTGAAGCTGATCAACAGTCTGCGCGGCAGCGAAAACAAGGCGGAATGGATGATTCTCGACGTCGTTCCGGTAATTCCCCCGGATTTGCGGCCTCTGGTTATGCTGGAAAGCGGCAATTTTGCCACCAGCGACCTCAACGACCTGTATCGTCGCATCATCAACCGTAATAATCGTCTGAAAAAACTCATCGACCTCAACGCGCCGGAAGTGATTATCCGCAACGAAAAACGCATGCTGCAGCAGGCGGTGGATTCGCTGTTTGACAATGGCCGCTGCCGTCGGCCCGTGCTGGGCAGCAACAACCGTCCGCTCAAGAGCCTGACGGATATGATTAAGGGCAAACAGGGCCGGTTCCGTGAAAACCTGCTGGGCAAACGTGTGGACTATTCCGCGCGTTCGGTCATTGTGGTCGGGCCGCATCTGAAATTGAATCAGTGCGGATTACCCAAACGCATCGCGCTGGAACTATTCCAGCCGTTTATTATCCGCAAGCTCAAAGACCGCGGTTACGCCGATACCATCAAAAGCGCGAAACGCATGCTGGAACGGCGTGAAGAGTATGTCTGGGATATTCTGGAAGAAGTCATTCATCAGCATCCCGTAATGCTGAACCGTGCCCCGACGCTGCACCGAATGGGTATTCAGGCGTTTGAACCGGTGCTGGTGGAAGGCAACGCGATTATGCTGCACCCGCTGGTTTGTCACGGTTTCAACGCCGACTTTGACGGTGACCAGATGGCGGTACACCTGCCGTTAAGTATCGAAGCGCAGGTGGAAACGCATACGCTGATTTTATCGACGAATAATATTTTCTCGCCGGCCAGCGGTCAGCCGATGCTGGGACCTTCCCAGGATATGGTGCTTGGTAACTTCTATATCACGCATATCGCCGGAAAACAAAAGGGCGAGGGAATGATGTTCCGCAATATGGCCGAGGCAATCACCGCGCTGGATATGCGCAAAGTCGGCGTTCATGCCCGTGTGAAAGTCCGGCTGCCGGAAGGCAAAAAGGTCGTCGGCGAGAACGGACCGGAAACGGGGCATGTTATCTGGACGACGCCCGGTCGGTGCCTGTTCAATGACATTCTTGATTCGCGGATGCCGTTCTATAATATGACGCTCGACAAAAAACGTCTGGGCGTCGTGGTGCAGGATTGTTATGAATACGCCGGCGCCAAAGCGACGCTGGATTTGCTGGATAATATGAAGGAACTGGGCTTCAAACGGGCGACGCTGTCGGGAATGAGCTTTGGTCTTCTGGACCTGCGGATTCCGCCGGAAAAGCCTGCCATTATCGATGCGACCCAGAAAAAGGTCGATAAAATTGCGAAGAATTTCCAGTCAGGTATCCTGACCGAAGGCGAACGGTATAATCAGATTATCGACGTATGGACGCATGCCCGCGTGGCGGTGACCACTGCGATGATGAACGCGATGAGAAATGATACCCGTGACGGCATCCCGTATCTGAACCCCATCTGGGTGATGCGTCATTCCGGCGCCCGCGGCAGTATCGACCAGATTCAGCAGTTGGCCGGCATGCGAGCCCTGATGGCCAAGCCCAGCGGCGAGATTATTGAAACGCCGATTAAGGCGAACTTCCGTGAAGGGTTGAACGTGCTGGAATACTTCAGTTCCACCCACGGCGCCCGCAAGGGACTGGCCGACACCGCCTTGAAAACCGCGGATTCAGGTTATCTGACGCGAAAGCTGGCCGACGTGGCCCAGAACATGATGATCAGCGAACAGGACTGCAATACACCGCAGGGGATTACCAAGAGTACGGTATATAAAGGCGAAACCGTTGACGTACCGCTGAAGCAATTAATCATCGGGCGCACGGCCCGCGACAATATCCGCAATCCGATCACCGATGAAATGATTGTTCGGGAAAATGAAGTCATTACTCCTGAAGCGGCGGAGAAAATCGAACAGCTCGGTCTGGACGCCATTCGTGTTCGCAGTCCGCTGACCTGTGAGAACAAGGTGGGCATCTGCGCCAAATGTTACGGCTGGGACCTGAGTACTAGTCATCTTGCCGAGGAGGGCCTGGCGGTCGGTATTATCGCGGCCCAATCCATCGGCGAGCCTGGTACGCAGTTGACCATGAGAACCTTCCATACCGGCGGTATCGCTGCAGTTTCGCTGATCGAAACAGATCAAAAAGCCCCGCGCGATGGTATCGTCAAATATGTTGACCTCAATGCCGTGGAAACGGAAGTGGATGGTGCAAAGTTGAAAATCGCCCTGCGCCGCAGCGGCGAAATGGCCCTCGTGGACGAGAAAGGCCGTGAACTGGAACGGTTTAAGGTTCCATACGGCGGTATTATTATGGCCCAGGATGAACAGAAGGTTAAGAAGGGGGAACGCCTCTTTGCCTGGGACCCGCATCGTGTTTCGATTTTGGCGGAGGTGCCCGGATTTGTCCGTCTGGTCGATGTCATTGATGGCGAAACCATGCGCGTCGAAGAGGAGCGCAAGGGCCAGAAGGGCAGACCTGTGATTATTGAACATAAAGGCGATAAACATCCTCAGGTCATTATTGAAGACGGCGAAGGCAAAATTCTGGACGTGCACTATCTGCCGGCCAAGGCCCGTATTGAAGTCGATGAAGGCCAGCAGGTTAACGCCGGTACGCTAATGGCACGTCTGCCTCGCGGCGGCGGCGGTACGCAGGACATTACGGGCGGCTTGCCTCGTGTGACGGAAATTTTCGAGGCCCGAAAACCCAAAGACCCCGCCGCAATGGCCGAGATTTCAGGCATAGTCGAACTCAAAAGCGATAAACGTCGCGGTAAAATGACAATTATTATTCGCAATGAAAGCGGTATGGAAAAAGAGCACCACGTACCGCGCGACAGACATCTTACCTTTCATACCGGTGACCGGGTTGAAGCGGGTGATGCGCTGACGGATGGGCCGCTGGTTCCGCATGATATTTTGCGGATTAAGGGCGAGGAAGCTCTGCAGCGATATCTGCTGCGTGAAATTCAAAATGTGTATCGCGCTCAAAGCGTGACCATCAATGATAAGCACGTTGAAATGATCCTGTCGCAGATGATGAATAGGGTTGAGATTGAATCCGTCGGCGACAGTCAGTTCCTGCCTGGCGAAGTAATTGATAAGGCGGACTTCCGCAAGGCCTGCACGGACCTTGCCGGCAGCCTGCGTGTTGCCGAGCCTGGCGATACGGATTTGAAGGTCGGCCAGTTAGTGACCAAGGAACAACTCGAAGCGGCTAACGAAAAAGTCGAGGCTTTGGCCGGGACTCCCGCTAAAGGTAAAAAACCGCGATCGGCGACCGCGGCAACGCTCCTGTTGGGTATTACCAAGGCGTCGCTGCAGTCGGACAGCTTCATTTCCGCGGCCAGTTTCCAAGAGACCACAAAAGTCTTGACGGAAGCCTCCCTGGCGGGTAAAATTGACGACTTACTTGGTTTGAAGGAAAACGTGATTCTGGGACACCTGATCCCGGCGGGTACGGCGTATAAACGGTATCTCGATGCCAAAATCAAGCATATGGGCGAACCGCCCGTTCCCAAACAGCTTGAGGAACTGCGAGAAGCCAAAGAGGTCGAGGCAGCCAAAGACAAGGCTGTCAAGGCGGCGCTGGGTCTGGAATAGAACCGAACGAAATAAACATAACTTTCGGATAAAGAAATGCTTACGAGAGGTTTGGAGAATTTATGCCGACGATTAATCAGTTAGTACGTAACAGCCGCAAGAGCAAAAGCAAAAAGCGAATTTCGGATATTACCGGTTCCCCGCAGAAGCGGGGCGTATGTCTGATTGTTCGTACCCAGACGCCGAAAAAGCCCAACTCGGCTTTGCGAAAAATCGCCCGTGTACGTCTGACGAATGGGACGGAAGTGACCGCCTATATTCCCGGCATCGACCACAACCTGCAGGAACACAGTACTGTGACGATTCGCGGCGGTCGTGTTCGCGACCTGCCGGGCGTTCGATATCACATTATCCGCGGCACGCTGGATACCGCCGGGGTGACGGGACGCAAGCAGGGACGCAGCAAGTACGGAGCCAAAAAAGCCTGACCCGCGGGCGACCGTTTTTAACCGGGACGACCAATGGGTTTGTCCCGGATAATGCAATCAAAAAGAAAAAAACAAGACAAGGTGTTTGAATGGGAAGAAAAAGATTTGTCGAAGCGGATAGCAGGTTTTTGACGCCGGACCACAGGTACCAGAGCAAACTGGTGGCCAAGTTCATCAACTGTATGATGTGGGACGGCAAGAAAAGCCGGGCGCAGAAAGTATTTTATGACGCGATGGACATGATCGCCAAACAAGTGACCGACAACAGTCCGATTCAGGTGTTTGAAGCGGCTATTGAAAACGTCAAGCCGGTTCTGGAAGTCCGAAGCAAACGCGTCGGCGGCGCCAGTTATCAGGTTCCGATGCAGGTACGGCCCCGACGGCAGCAGTCTCTTGCGTTTCGATGGCTTCTGGCCGCCGCTCGCGGCAAGAAAGGCAAGCCCATGGCACAGCGACTTGCTTCGGAAGTGCTGGATGCCTTCAAAAAGGAAGGCGCTGCGATGACTACGCGGGAGAACGTCCATCGTATGGCCGAGGCCAATAAGGCGTTCGCCCATTTCGCCTGGTAAGAATTTGTTTTTTACAAACTGCCACGGATTGTTGAAGCAAGACCGTGGCAGTTTTTTTTCCATGATGGATAAAATATGGCGGATGATCTAACGTTAGTACGCAACATCGGCATCATGGCTCACATCGACGCGGGCAAAACCACCGTGTCGGAACGCATCCTCTTTTTCAGCGGCAAGACCTACAAAATCGGCGAAGTCCATGACGGCACTGCCGTGATGGATTTTCTTGAAGAAGAACAGCAGCGGGGTATTACGATTACTTCAGCGGCGACCAAGTGTCCCTGGAACGAATACACCATCAACCTGATTGATACGCCCGGCCACGTGGATTTTACCGCGGAAGTGGAACGCTCGCTGCGGGTTCTCGATGGGGCGGTGGCGGTATTCGACGCTTCCGAAGGCGTCCAGGCGCAGTCCGAAACGGTCTGGCGGCAGGGACAAAAGTATCATTTGTCCTGTCTTTGTTTTATCAACAAAATGGATAAAGTCGGCGCCGACTTCGAGATGTGCGTAAAAAGTATTCGCGATAAACTGCTGGCGCATCCAGTTGCGGTACAGATTCCCATCGGTGCCGAATCCGGCTTCAAGGGACTCATCGACCTGGTTACTATGAAAGCGGTTTATTTTCATGCGGAAGATACCGGAGCCAGTTTTTCGGAGGAGGAAATCCCGGCGGAACTGACGGCGACGGCCCGGCAATGGCGGCATGATATGGTCGAAGCCGCTGCTGAATTTGATGATGAGTTGATGGATTTGTATATCCACGACCGACCGATTCCGAAAGACGTGATTCGTCGCGGACTTCGCAAGGGGACTGTCGCCAATAAAATCAATCCGGTGCTGACGGGTTCAGCGCTGCATAATATCGGCGTACGCCGGCTGCTGGATGCGGTCACGGCATATCTGCCATCGCCTTTAGACAAGCCGCCGGTGGTGGGGTTCACGCAGGGCGTCCACGGCAAGAAAATGGAAGTGGCTTGCGATCCGAACAAGCCGCTGGTGGCGCTGGCTTTTAAGATTACCAGCGATAAACACGGCGACTTGTATTTTTTGCGGATTTACCAGGGAATGCTGGCCAAGGGAACACGCGTATTTAATCCCAACCGCAACGTCAAAGAGAATATTACACGTCTTTTTCAGATGCACGCCAACGCCCGGCAGATTATCGATTCGGCTTCGGCCGGCGATATCGTCGCGGTGCTGGGGCCGAAGGATACGCTGACCGGCGATACATTGTGTGATACACGGCATCCGGTGATGCTCGAGAGCATTACGTTTCCGGATACGGTGATCAGTATGTCGATTGAGCCGGTTTCGGCGGCAGAACGCAACAAACTCGGTGAAGCGATGGCAATGCTGCGGAAAGAAGACCCGACGTTCAAATCCCAATACGATGCGGAAACAGGACAGACGATTATCAGCGGGATGGGCGAACTGCATTTGGAAATTTTACAGAATAAACTGATTCGTGACCTCGGCGTCAATGTGCGTGTCGGCAAACCGCGCGTCGCGTATAAAGAAGCAATCAGTCAGGTCGCCGAAGGGGCGGGTAAATTCATTCGTCAGACAGGCGGGCACGGTCAGTATGGCCATGTCGAGATTCAGATAGAACCGTTGTTCACGGAAGACGGACATTACGCCAGAGAAAACGAATTTGTCAACGCGGTTATCGGTGGAGCGGTTCCGAAGGAATATATCCCGGCGGTGGAACACGGCGTGAAGGAAGGGTTAGCCAGCGGTGCATTGGCGGGGTATCCCGTCATCGGGGCCAAAGTGACGCTGACAGATGGCTCTTTCCATACAGTGGATTCGTCGGAATTGGCATTCGAACAGGCGGGGATGATTGCAGTCAGAGATTTACTGTCTAAAGCCGGGCCGATACTTCTGGAGCCGGTGATGCGGATTCAGGTCATTGTGCCGGAGAATTATTTTGGTGTTGTGCAGGGCAATCTGGTTGCCCGCCGCGGAGAAATTACGGATTCTCACGTTCATGGCGGGGTACGCGTCATTGATGCCAAGGTGCCTCTGGCTGAAATGTTCGGCTATTCCAGCCAGATACGCGGTGCCACGGCGGGCCGGGGAACCTTTACAATGGAGCCGCTCAGCTACGAAAAAGTGCCGGGGCAGATTTCTGAGAAAATTCTTTCAGGAAGTTATTGACAAAGAAAACCAAAGTGTAGTATAGTCTTGCTTTTCCAGCCGAGCGAGCACGGCCGAAAAAGGATTACGTGCGTATCGAGTTGGGCTGTTCATCTCAAAAGAGATTTCATGGACGGCAGAAAAAGGCCTTTTTGGGCCGTGCCAAAGCCTTGTGAAATAAAGAGTTATGTTTAATTTGAGTCCGCACAATGGCTTTGGAATGGTTGGATACCCGAATAACGGGTCATCCATAGTAAGGTAAGGCAAACTTGATGCCTTTCCTGCCTTGATTGCAAACGAATAAAATGTATTCCGCCGGGAAAGTTTTTTTGTCCGGAGGAAGGGATATTTTTGTTTTTTCTTGTTTTTGAAGGGTAGAGCGAATACATTTGTAGCTCTCTTGTTTTGGTATGTAGATACCGAAGGTATAGAATAAGGGTTGACCATGACGGAAACCGAACGAATCAGAATCAGAATGGAAGCATACGACCATCGAGCTCTGGATAGTTCCGCCAAGGAAATCGTAGAGCAGGCTCGACGTACAAACGCTCGCGTTAGTGGACCGATTCCGCTGCCGACGCGCATTGAGCGCTATACGGTTTTGCGCAGTCCCCATATTGACAAAAAGTCACGTGAACAGTTTGAAATGCGTACGCATAAGCGTCTGATTGATATTTACGATGCCAATGCCCGCACGGTCGAAGCCCTCAACAAGCTGGTCGTTCCTGCAGGCGTTTTTGTTAAAATCAAGGCATAGGCCGATAATGTCAATGCGGACGATACTGCACGATGCGATAAACGTCGATTTAATCGCCGGAAAGATTCAAAGGATATACAGAAATTATGATGCTGCTGGGTAAAAAAATAGGAATGACGCAGGTGTACAATGAGGCTGGTCAGATGACCACCGTCACCGTGCTTTTGGCAGGCCCTTGTACCGTGATGCAAGTCAAATCCCCTCAAAAAGACGGTTATACCGCGTTGCAACTGGGCTTTGATGACAAAAAAGCCTGTCGCGTACTCAAGCCTGAAGAAGGACATGCCAAGAAAGCCAACACCGCCGCCAAACGTTTTGTTCGTGAATGGCGGATCAACGGTAAAGAAGAAGCCAAATATAACGCCGGCGACACGATGGATGTGAATCTTTTCGAGAATGTCAATTATGTGGACGTTGCCGGCATCAGCAAGGGAAAAGGATATCAGGGCGTGATGAAACGCCATCATTTCGGCGGTTTCCCCGCTTCGCACGGCACCGAACGCAAGCATCGTGCCGGCGGCTCCATTGCCAGTCATGCCACCAACCGCGGTAACAGCGGTAAAATCAAAAAAGGAAAACGCATGTCCGGTCACATGGGAATGGATCGGGTCACCAGCCGTAATCATAAGCTGGTTTCGATTGATCCGGAAAATCATTTGTTGGTGGTCAAAGGCAGTGTGCCAGGCCCTAACGGCGGATATGTGGAAATTCATACAGCCAAAACCAAGTCGTAATTGCACGGCTCATCACGACGGGAATAAAATATGATTGATGTCGCAGTATATAATAGACAAGGCAAAGAAGTCGAAAGCCTGAAAGTGGATGAAAACATTTTCGGCGGTGTGATTCGTCATGCCCTGATTAAGCAGGCCGTAGTGATGTATCAGGCCAATAAGCGAACCGGCACGGCCGCAACGAAAAACAAGAGTCTCGTCGAAGGTTCCACCCGCAAGCTTTACAAGCAAAAAGGAACCGGGAATGCCCGTATGGGACAGGTTCGCACTCCGTCGCGCGTCGGCGGCGGCGTAACATTCGCCAAATCACTCCGTGATTTTTCCCGCGAGATGCCGAAAAAACAGCGTCGCTTGGCCTGTGATTCAGCTATCTTAGCCAAACTTCAGAGCGGTTGCGTGGTGGTGGTGGATGAGTTGAATTTCACGGCGCCAAAGACCAAGACATTCGCCGAGGTGCTGAAGAATCTTAAGATTGAACGCAGTTGTCTGGTGGCGGTCAAACAGTGCGATGAAAATCTGTATAAGTCCGTGCGAAACGTTCCGAAAATCGGCCTGATGCAGGTGGCCGAACTGAACGCCGGCGACATCTGCAATCGACAGAAAATGTTATTTACCAAAGAAGCGTTTCTGGCGCTGCTGAATCGGGAAGTGGAAAATTAAACTCCACAGGGATTAACGAGAATGAACGAGCATAACATAATAGTTCGACCGATAGTGACTGAACAGGGCATGCACATGGCCAACACGAAGAATGCCTATTCTTTTGAAGTGCATTCACAGGCCAATAAGATTCAGGTTCGTCATGCGGTGGAAAAACTGTACAACGTGAAAGTGCTGGATGTTCGCACCGCCAACGTAAAAGGCAAAGTTCGCCGGCGCGGTCGGTCCTTTGGAAGGACCCGAAGCTGGAAAAAAGCGGTGGTCGTGCTGCACAAAGATAATCATATTGACCTGTTCTAAAGATTAAGCGAGAAATCCAAAAAGGATTCGGAAATCATGGCAATTAAAATTTACAAACCGACCAGCGCGGGACGAAGAAACGCCTCGGTGATTGACTATAAAACGGTGTTGACAACCACGACGCCGCAGAAGAGTTTGTGCAAACGGATTAAGAAGAGCGGCGGCCGGAATCATCATGGTACAACCACCGTGCGGTTCCGCGGCGGCGGCGCCCGGAAGATTTATCGCTTTATCGATTTTAAGCGGGATAAAGACGGCGTCCAGGCCAAAGTGGCGACGATAGAATACGACCCGAACCGAAACTGTTTTATTTCGTTGCTGCAGTACGCCGACGGCGAGAAGCGGTATATTCTGGCGCCGGAAGGCCTGAATGTCGGTCAGGTTGTGGAAAGCGGACCGGCCGTGGAACCCAAAGTCGGCAACACACTTCCGCTGTATGCCATTCCCGTAGGTGTGGAAGTGCATAATATTGAGATGAATGCCGGTCAGGGCGGAAAACTGGTTCGTACCGCCGGCGGCACGGCGAGACTGATGGCCAAAAAAGGCGACTGGGCCACCCTTATTTTGCCCAGCGGCGAAACACGAATCATTCGTCGTGAATGTCGGGCGACGGTTGGTCAGTTGAGCAACTCGGATTATCAAAACGTCAGCATCGGCAAAGCCGGCCGCAGCCGACACATGGGGCATCGTCCGCATGTGCGAGGTAAAGCTCAGAACCCGGTAGCGCATCCAATGGGCGGCGGTGAAGGCCGATCCAATGGCGGTCGTCATCCCTGTTCGCCGACCGGTGTGCTGGCCAAGGGTGGGAAAACCCGAAATCCCAGAAGCGTCAGTAATTCAAAAATTATCCGCCGACGAAAAAATAGTCGCGGCATTCAGTTGATGATATAAACAATCGAAAAAATTCCGGAATCAGGTTGAGGATTGTAAATGGGACGTTCGCAAAAAAAAGGGCCTTATGTGGACCAGAAGCTGTTTATTAAAGTACAGAAGCAGATTCAGTCCGGCAGAAAAGAACCGATTAAGACGTGGACTCGTGCCTGCACGATTATACCGGAGTTTGTCGGCTACACTTTTATGGTGCATAACGGAAAAATGTTTCACAAGGTATTTGTGACCGAAGATATGGTAGGCCATAAGCTGGGTGAATTTTCCATCACCCGTACCTTCCGCGGACATTCCGGCAACAAGGCGGAAGCGGCGGCGCCCGCTTAACGGCCGCGGCGCAACCGGATGTAAGTAAAGATTTTTCAGCCGGCAAAACCGGCGTGTTTCAAAGGTTAAAACGATGTTGAATTCAAAAAAGTTTTTTAAGGCGGCAAAACAAAAGGGCGTAACCATTCAGGCTCTGGCGGAACATCTCGTTCACGGAGGAATGGATCGCGACGCGGCCCTGACGGCGGTGAAGAACTGGCAAAAAGGCCTGTTTAATCCGCTTCCGGGCAAAGAAGACATAAAACGTCTCGCTGACGTCTTGGGGGTGGAAGTTTCCGCGATATCCGAATGGAAGTCAAGTTATCGTTACGCGCCGATGTCGCCCAGCAAAGTCCGTCTGGTGACGCAGTTAATTGCCGGCCGCGATGTGCAGGACGCGCTGGATATTTTGAAGTTTACTCCCAAGCGGGCCGCCGAGGCGGTCTGTAAGACGCTCAAGGCTGCCATTGCCAATGCGGATGAGCAGGAAGCGGATGTGGAGAATTTGTATGTGTCTGAGATTCACGCCGATGGCGCAGGCAGACGCATTGGAACAAAAAGCTGGCGAGCCAAAGACCGCGGACGGGCGCATCCCATCTGCAAGCAGGCCAGCCATATTCATGTGACCGTAACGGAATTTTAATAACGAAACAGGGTTAATATGGGTCAGAAAACATCACCAATCGGGTTCAGAACGGGAATTACGCTGGACTGGCAGAGTAAATGGTTTGCTCCCAAGGCCAACTATGGCGAGTTTCTTGTCGAAGACGATCGTATCCGTGAATTTGTTGACAGGAAGTTTAATCGTCAGCCCCCTTATGCTGCGGTGGCCAAGACGGAAATCGCCCGTACCCGCAATGAAGTGAAAATAACCCTGCATACCGCCCGGCCGGGGATGGTCATCGGCCCGCGCGGCGCCGAAGTCGATAAGCTGCGGGAAGAGGTCGAAAGCCTCATTGACCGTAAGGTTAACATCAATGTGATAGAGATTAAAGAGCCTTCGCTGGACAGCAAATTGGTGGCGGAGGGTATTTCCGAGCAACTGAAAAAACGCGCGGCGTTTCGCCGCGTGATGAAAATGGCCTGCGAAAACGCGCTGAATGCCGGGGCCAAAGGAGTCAAGATTATTATCGGCGGTCGTCTCGGCGGTGCGGAAATCGCCCGCAGCGAATGCCAGAAAAAGGGTTCAATTCCGCTGCAGATGCTCGATGCCAACGTGGATTACGCCACCGCCACTGCGGTGACAACATACGGGTGCATCGGCATCAAGGTGTGGATTTACAAAGGTAAATTCGGCGAGGAAGTCATAGTTCCGACTGGCGGTGGCGGCAGACCTCGTCGTCAGGGACGCAGTGGTGGAGGCAGGGATGGCAGCGGTGGCGGCAGGGATGGTGGCGGTACGGCAAGAGGTGGTGGTGCGGCAAGAGGTCGACGGTCCCGTCAGGATACGTCGCATGCCCGCGTTGCTCCGGCTTCAGCACCGGCAGTGGAAGAAACGGCTGAGCCTCGTAATGAAACCGGCCCGGCGGAAAACAACTAAACGGATGTGTTCGAATAAGGAACGTGAATTATGGCGTTAATGCCAAAACGAGTTAAATACCGCAAGCAGCAGCGAGGCCGGATGCGCGGCAACGCCTGTCGATGCAATTATGTGGCCTTTGGAGAATACGGCCTGCAGGCTCTCGAGGGAAGCTGGATTACAGGTAAACAAATCGAGGCCGGACGTGTGGCGGCGACACATTTTCTGCATCGTGAAGGAAAAGTTTATATCCGGATTTTCCCGAATCATTCGTATTCGGCAAAACCGCTGGAAACCCGTATGGGCAAAGGTAAAGCGGAAATAGAAGGCTGGGTGGCTCGCGTCAAGCCCGGCACGGTGATGTTTGAAATCGGCGGTGTGGATGAACATGTAGCCAGATTGGCGCTGTCGCGAGTGGCGCATAAGATGCCGATTCATTGCCGGCTGATTACCCGTCGGCATGCGATAGGATAAGAAAGGATAGCGGCAATGAAATCTTCGCAAATTCGAGATCTGCGCGGCGATGAACGCATGGAAAAGCTCCAGGAGATGAATAAAAAACTGTATGAGTTACGCTGCCAGGCTGTGACCGAGAACCTTCCCAATCGGCACGCCCTCCGGAATGTTCGCAAAGATATCGCTCGCATTAAGACCATTATGCGTCAGGACGAAATCAAGGGTCAATAGGCAAATATGGAAAAACAAGCAGAAAAAACACAGCGTGCCGTGGTGATCGGAAAAAGCGGCGATCAGACCGTAAAGGTTCAAATAGACTATCTGATGCGTCACCCGAAATATGGAAAGTATATGCGTCGGCGAACGCGGCTTTCGGTGCATGACCCGAAAAATATTGCCGCCAAAGGCGATACCGTGGAAATCGCCGAATGCAGACCCATCAGCAAGACGAAAAACTGGCGTCTGGTCAGTATAGTTCAAAAAGCAGTTGTTGAAGAGTAAAGGAACAGCCGTGATACAACAGGAAACCATGGTAGAAATTGCCGACAACAGCGGCGTCAAGGAAGCACAGTGTATTCGTGTGCTGGGCAAGAGCAGCGCTCGGTTAGGCAAGTACACCCGTGTGACGGCTACGGTGGGTGATATCATCTGCGTCGCGATCAAGAAGTATCTGCCCAGTTGCCAGTTGGACCGCAAAAAAGTGTATAAGTGCGTTGTGGTGCGGACTAAATTCCCGGTTCGCCGGCCCGACGGCAGTTATGTTCGGTTTGACAGCAATGCCGCGGTGATTATCGATGCCGAAAAAAATCCGATCGGAACGCGTATTTTCGGCGCGGTTCCACGCGAATTACGGGATAAAAATTTCATGAAAATTATTTCGCTGGCCAGCGAAGTGGTATAACGCAGGCCGCAGGCAGGGTATCTTGATATGGCAATGCATGTAAAAAAAGGCGATACGGTTCAAGTTATTTCCGGCGACAGCAAAGGCGTGACCGCCAAGGTGTTGCGGGTCATACCGGACAAAGATCGCATCGTCGTGGAAGGCGTCAACCTGGCGTACAAACATGTGCGCCCTTCCCAGAAAAATCCGCAGGGCGGACGGATTCGGATTGAAAAACCGATTCACATGAGCAATGTTTTGCCGGTCAGTCCAAAAAGCGGAAAAGGGATGCGTGTACGGTTTGAGATGGATGGCAAAGGCAATAAGAAACGCCTCGGTATAGACGGCGGTGAAATCGGCGTCGTCACCAGGGCAATGAAAAAAAAGTAGCATGAGGAATTGATTCATGGCTCGTCTAAAAGAGATATACAAAAGTAAAATCGCTCCCGCGATGAAAGAAAAGTTCGGCTATAGCACTGTGATGGCCGTGCCGCGGCTGCAAAAAATCGTGGTGTCGATGGGACTGGGCAAGGCCGTTGCTGACAAGAAATTTATGGAACTGGCGACCAAGGACATAACCACCATCACCGCGCAAAAGCCATTGGTTTGCAAGTCCCGCAAGAGCGTGTCGAATTTTAAGGTTCGCCAGGGCGACAAGACGGGTTTGAAAGTGACGCTGCGTCGGGAAAGAATGTACGAGTTTCTGGATCGCCTGATTAACCTGGTGATTCCCCGCGTCAAAGACTTCCGCGGCCTGAGCCCCAATGGATTTGACGGCCGCGGCAATTTCTCCATGGGACTGGATGAACAAAGCGTATTCCCGGAAATCGATCCGGCTAAAATTGAACATCAGCAGGGAATGAATATCACGTTTGTGACCAACGCGCAAACCGACGGAGAAAGTCGGGAGCTGCTGCGGATGTTCGGGATGCCTTTTAAATCATAAACGGCAAAAACGGTAAATCAGGAGTTCGGAGCAGATTATGTCAACCAAGGCGCTGGAAAACAAGGCAAGCGGAAAACCTAAATACCGCAGCCGGGCCTATACCCGCTGCCAGATTTGCGGGCGGGCAAGAGCGGTATATCGTAAATTCAAGATTTGCCGAATTTGCTTCCGGAGAATGGCCAATGAAGGCAAGCTTCCGGGCGTCAAGAAAGCCAGTTGGTAATTCAGAAGAATCAAAAATGAAAAATCGTTTTGGAGTGGAATGAATGAGTTTAAGTGATCCCATTGCGGATATGCTGACCCGAGTTCGGAATGCCGGTCGTGTCGGCAAGCCGGAAGTGACAATTGCTTCTTCCAAAGCATGTCGTGGCGTGGCTGCGGTGCTCAAAGAAGAAGGGTTTATCTCCGATTTCGACTGCATCGAAGATGATAAGCAGGGTCTGCTGAAAATCCGGTTGAAGTACACGCCGGCCGGCGACCATATCATCAACGAAATTCAGCGGTCCAGCACGCCCGGTCGGCGGATGTATTGCGGCGTGGACGATTTGCCCAAAGTTCTGGGCGGAATGGGAATCTCGATTCTTTCCACCAGCAAAGGAATATTAAGTGACAGGCAATGCCGCAAGGAAAATATCGGCGGCGAATTAATTTGTACGGTGAGCTAAATGAGTCGTATAGGAAAAAAACCAATCGTTATTCCGTCTGGCGTCAAAGTGGAACTGCAGGGCGGGGTTATTAAAGCCAGCGGGCCTAAAGGCACTCTGGAAATGAAATGCCACCCGGGGATTACGGTAAAAGTGGAAGGCGGCCAGATCAGGGTGGATAATCCGGCCCCCGAAGACCGCGCGAAGAATGCCATGCACGGCACGACGCGGGCGCTGCTGAATAATCTGATTCTCGGTGTCAGCAAAGGGTTTCAGCAGGACATACAGATTTTCGGTACCGGCTATAACGTTAAGGAACAGGGCGGGAAGCTGGTTCTGACGGTCGGTTACTGCAATCCGGTGGTTTTACCTATTCCAAAAGTGGTGAAAGTGGAAATCAAGATTCCCGCCACCAAGGGCAACGAAGTTCCCGCGCTTTTCTCGCTTACCAGCGCGGATAAGCACATGCTGGGGCAGTTTGCCGCCAACGTTCGCCGTGTTCGTCCCCCGGAACCGTACCAAGGCAAAGGGATTCGTTTTGCGGATGAGCACGTCGTTCGCAAGGAAGGTAAAGCCCTGGCTTCCGGCGGAGCATAAAGAGACAAATAAAATCGCAGCGTAACGGCTGCCCGAACAGATAAATCAGGATACGTACGACTATGTTGAAAGAAAAAATACAAAAGGCCAGAGAACATCGGAACTGGCGTTCGCGGCGAAAAGTTTTCGGAACTTCCGAGCGGCCAAGACTGGTGGTATTTCGCTCCACTCGGCATATTTATGCTCAGATTATTGATGATGTGTCCGGGGTCACGCTGGTTTCGGCCAGCACCATGGTCAAAGGACTCAGGGAAACACTTAAAAAAACGGGCAACAAAGAAGCGGCTGAGGCGGTGGGAACGGTCCTGGCCAAACGGGCAATGGAAGTTGGCATTAAGGCCGTGTGTTTTGATCGCAATGGCGGCAAGTATCACGGGCGGATTAAATCGCTGGCCGATGCGGCCCGCAAAGGCGGACTGACGTTCTAAGGGACGGCACAAACTGCGGAAAAACCGTAAACAGGTTTTTGAAAACGGAGAACAAAGTTGGCTGAAGACAGAACAGAAATGCATGGCGAAGGGACGCTGGAAGATGCGGTGGTGAAAGTCTTTCGCAATGCCAAAGTGGTTAAAGGCGGAAGACGGTTCAGCTTCGCGGCATTGGTGGCGGTCGGCGATCGTAACGGAACGGTGGGCATAGGGTATGGCAAAGCCAATGAAGTGCCCCCGGCCGTAGAAAAAGCGATCAAGGATGCTAAAAAGAACCTCAAAAAAATCACGGTTGTCAATGATTCTCTGCCGCATGAGGTACATGGCAAGTGCCGGGCGACGGATGTGATTATGCTTCCGGCCGGTCCCGGAACCGGCGTCATCGCAGGCTCCAGCGCCAGAGCGGTGTTGGAACTGGCTGGGGTGCGAAATGTGCTGACCAAAGTCTATGGCAGCCGTTCGCCCAAGAATGTGGTTAAAGCCGTGATGAACGGGTTGCTGAAATTACGCAACAAAGAAACGGTAGAAACTCTTCGCGGCGTACAGATTGAAGCTTAAAAAAGGACGTGAGTGCGATGTATATTCATGAAATTACCTCTATTGCCGGAGCATATCAGAAGCGCAAACGAGTAGGGCGCGGCAAAGGAAGCGGTCACGGAAAGACCAGCGGTCGGGGTCATAAAGGCGACCGCAGTCGTTCTGGTTTCTCTCTTCCTTTGGTATTTGAAGGCGGCCAGATGCCGCTGTTTCGGCGTTTGCCGAAACGGGGGTTCAGTAATGTGAATTTTACCGTCCGCTATGAGGTGGTCAATGTATCGCAGCTGGATCGGATTTTCGCCGATGGGGATCAGGTTGGATTGACTGAACTGGTCGGGGCCGGTCTGGTGGGCAGCCTCAACAGCAGGGTTAAAATTTTAGGCGATGGCGATATGACCAAGAAACTGATAGTCTGTGCCCATAAATTCAGTAAAAGCGCCGAACAGAAAATCGCCGGTTGCGGCGGAACTGTTAAAATCGTGGCCTGAGTGTCACCGCCAAAAAGGATTTTCAGATGCTCGGAACATTTGTCAATATCTTCAAAATACCGGACTTAAGGAACAAGATTCTGTTCACGGCCGCACTGTTGTGCATCTACAGAATTGGGTTTTATATTCCAGTGCCCGGATTTAACCAGGAAGCCATCGCGGCGCAAAGCCAGACGAAGGACACCAGCAGTCCGTTAAGTCGGGCCAGCGAGACTCTGGAAATGTTCAGCGGCGGAACGCTGAGCCGAAGCAGTCTGTTCGGGCTGGGCATTATGCCCTATATTTCCGCGTCTATTATTTTAATGCTGCTCGGTGAGGTGCTTCCTTCGCTGAAAAAGCTGCGTCAGGAAGGTGCGACCGGGTATAAAAAAATTCAGGAATACACACGTTATCTGACCGTCCCCCTTTGCGTTTTAAATGCAATGATGTATATGCGAATGACGGCACTGAGCGGGTGTATCTATCCAGGGATGAAAGTCCAGGCGATTTTGATGGGTGTCGTCGGGATGACGGCCGGGACAATGTTTTTAATGTGGCTGGGCGAACAGATTGACGAATACGGTATCGGCAACGGTATCAGCCTCTTAATTATGGCGGGTATTTTATCTCGGATGCCTGCGGCAATGAGTCAGGTTTATCAGAATATGGAATTTCAGGTTGGCGTTTCACCCGGAAAATATGGACCGGGGACGTTGATCTTTTTGGTGGCGGCGTTTATTTTTGTCGTCGCCGGCGCGATTCTCATTACGCAGGGACAGCGGAGAATTCCAATTCAGCAGGCCAAACAGATGCGGGGTATGCGGTCTTATGGCGGGCAGCGGCATTATTTGCCTCTGCGGGTCAATCACGGCGGCGTGATGCCCATTATTTTCGCGTCCAGTTTGATGGTTTTCCCGTCGGTGGTTACAGGCTGGTTCAAAAACGCTTTTCCGAACCGGATTCTGGATGTAATTGACGGGGCGTTTCAGCCTACCGCCTATACCTACAATGTGATTTATATTCTTATGATTTTTGTCTTTGCGTTCTTCTGGACGACGGTGCAGTTTCAACCTAAAGATATGGCCAAAAATCTGCGCGACCGCGGCAGTTTTATTCCGGGTCTTCGTCCGGGACAGCGAACCGCCGAGTACCTTGAAACCGTGATGGTTCGCATCACGTTTTTCGGTGCGGCGTTTTTGGCTTTTATCGCCGTCGTACCCAGTCTGGTGACAGGACTAGTGGGTGTCAGTTATATCGTTTCGTCTTATCTTGGCGGTACGGGCTTACTGATTGTTGTCAGCGTTTCTTTGGATTTGGTCCAGCGGATTGAAGCCAACCTGCTGATGCGCAATTATGAGGGATTCTCCGAAGCGGGTAAAATAAAAGGAGCGTCCCGGTGGTGAGACTGATATTACTTGGACCGCCCGGCGCCGGCAAAGGCACCCAATGTAAGCGAATTATTGATAAATACGGTGCTGCGCATCTGTCCAGCGGGGATATCCTGCGGGCTGAACGAACCGCCGGCAGCGCCTTGGGCAAAAAAGCCCAGAGCTATATGGATTCAGGGGCGCTGGTGCCGGACGATTTGATTATTGATATGATGATTGCGGCGATGAAAAAAACGCCGAAAGGATATGTGCTGGACGGTTTTCCGCGTACCACCGTTCAGGCCAAGGGATTGGATAAAGCGCTGGCCAATGCTGGCGAAAAAGTCGATGCCATTGTCAATCTTGTGGTGGATGATTCATTGATTCTGCCGCGGATGACGGGGCGTCGCAGTTTTCCTAAATGCGGAGCGGTGTATCACGTTCAGACGCTGAAGCCCAAAGTGGAAGGGCAGTGTGATAAAGGCTGTGGAAGCCTGGTGCAGCGGGCGGATGACAAGCCCGAAGTAGTATCCAACCGGCTGAAGACTTATCACGAGCAGACGTCGGCGGTGGTGGGATATTATCAGAAGAAAAACGCTGTGATTTTGAACGTTGACGCCTCTCGGGAAATTGATCGGGTTTCCGAGGCGATTTTTCAAAAGCTCGATAGCTTGAAATAGCAGATTGGTTGGCCATGGCGATTACGCTGCGGAGCCGACGGGAAATACAGATGATTCGCAGGGCCGGAGCGGTCGTTGCGAAGGTTCTTTCAAAACTTCAGGAATGTGCCAAACCAGGGGTCAATACGGCTCAGTTGGATGACTTGGCGGTGCAAATGACTGTTGCGGCGGGAGCCATTGCTCTGTTTCGTGGTGTGCCTTGCCCCGGCGGAGGAATGCCGTTTCCCGGAGCGATTTGTGCCTCGCTCAATGAACAATTGGTTCATGGGATTCCGTCTCCCGCAGTGATTTTGCGGCAGGGGGATATTCTCAGTGTCGATTTCGGCGTGAAGCTGGACGGCTACTGCGGCGACGCGGCGGCGACCTTTGGAATTGGTTCGGTTTCGCCCCAAAAGCAGAAACTGATGGATATCACCCGCAGACTGCTGGATATCGCGATTGAAAACGCGGCCCCCGGAATCCTGTGGAGTTCCATCGCGGGCAAAATGGAAGACTGTGCCAAACAGGCCGGGTTTTCCGTTGTTCGGGATTTTGTGGGCCACGGCATCGGCACGGAAATGCACGAAGACCCGAAAGTACCCAATTTCGTGAGTCGGGACCTCCTGCGAAACGATATTCTTTTGCGGGAAGGCATGGTCTTGGCGGTGGAACCGATGGTCAATGCGGGAAAGTATGCGGTTCGAACTTTGTCGGATGGCTGGACGGTGGTCACGCGGGATGGCAAATGTTCAGCGCATTTTGAACATACCCTCGCGATTACGCCGAGCGGCTGCGAGGTTTTGACGGACGGCAAAGAAAGCTGAGAACAGAAAAAGAGTATGCCTAAACAAGATGCAATCCGGGTTGATGCGAAAGTCATTGACGCCCTGCCCAACGCGATGTTTCGGGTGGAGCTGGAAAATGGCCATCGTATTATGGCTCATGTGTCCGGGAAAATGCGTATGCATTTCATCCGGATACTGCCCGGGGATAAAGTGATTGTTGAAATGAGCCCTTACGATTTAAGCAAGGGCAGAATTATTTTACGAGGTTAGCGGTTCAATAAGGTGTAATTATGAAAGTACGCAGTTCAGTCAAGCGGATTTGTGAAAGTTGTAAGTTGATTCGGCGCAAAGGGGTTTTGCGGGTCATCTGCCCGGCCAATCCCCGGCATAAGCAGCGCCAGGGTTAAGGTATTCGAAAACGTAAAGAATTACAGGAGACTATATGCCGCGTATTGTAGGTGTTGATATTCCGAATGATAAGCCGGCGTGGATTTCGCTGGCATATATCCACGGTGTGGGAAAACATCTGGCTCGGAAAATACTTAAAGAAGCGCAAGTCGATGCACAGGTTCGGGCGGGCAAGCTGACCGAAGACGAAGTCAGCCGGATCAGCCAGATTATCGACCGCGACCTCGTGGTTGAAGGACAGCTTCGCCGTCAGGTCTCGCAGGATATCTCGCGATTGCGGGAAATCGGCTGCTATCGCGGTATTCGTCATAAGCGGGGTCTTCCCGTTCGCGGTCAGCAGACGCAGAGTAATGCACGCACACGCAAAGGCAAACGCAAGACCGTGGCCGGCAAGAAGAGCGTTAAAGAAATGCGGTAAGAAGACATAACCGGGTTTCATAAAAAATGAAAACCACAAGTGATTTGGGATTGTAGGGAACATGGCAAAAAGTACCAAAAAGAAAGTCAGAAAAAGCGTTGTTCGGGGCGTTGTGTATATCAAGGCCACTTTCAATAATACCTTGATTTCAATTACGGATACCGAGGGCGCCGCCATTTGTCAGGATTCGGGCGGTTCGGTGGGCTTTAAAGGTTCGCGAAAGAGTACACCTTTCGCGGCACAAAAAGCAGCGGAAAAATGCGCCCGCACCGCCATGCGGTATGGTCTTCGCGAAGTGGAAATCCGCGTCAAAGGTCCGGGTTCCGGTCGGGAATCGGCGATTTCAGCGATTCAGCAGGCCGGCCTGCGTATTTCGTCGATTGAAGACGTCACGCCGATTCCGCACAACGGTTGCCGTCCGCCTAAACGCCGGCGTGTATAAAAAAACAGAACCAGTGAATGAAATGATAAACTAAGGAAACAAGTGATATGGGACGTTATCTTGAAGCGTCATGCAGGCTTTGCCGTCGAGAGGGAATGAAGCTGATGTTAAAAGGCACGCGGTGCGAAACCGGCAAGTGCGCCATTGAAAAACGTCAGCGGAGTCAGGCTCCCGGCCAGCACGGCTGGCGAAAAGGTCGTGGCAGCAACTATGCGGTTCGTCTTCGCGAAAAGCAGAAGATGAAACGTTACTACGGCCTGATGGATACGCAGTTTATGCGGACTTACGAGCTGGCCAATAAAGGAAAAGGGGACACCGGGAAACGGCTGCTGGAGTTTCTGGAACGGCGCCTGGACAACGTGGTCTATAAGCTCAATTTCGCGCCGTCCAGGAAGGCCGCCCGACTGCTTATTTCACACGGCCATATCTGTCTGAATGGACGTCGTGTGGATATTCCGAGCACGCAGGTTAAAATAGGTGACAAGATTACGCTGAAGAATTCCGAAAAGACCCGCAAAAAAGTCAAAGCGCAGTTGGAAAGCAACCCGAATTTCGCTGTACAGGGTTGGCTGCAATTGGACGTTTCCAAGCCGATGGCGACGGTGGTGGCGCTGCCGACACGCGATGATGTTCAATTGGCGGTCGAAGAACAACTGGTCGTGGAATTCTGCTCAAGATAAATAAACGGAAAATGATTTTATTGACAGGGTGGATACCGGAGAGTGTCGAAGGACGTGCCTTCTGTTTTAGACACTGAGAACATCCGCCCCAATTGAGAGGCTTGATATGAGAATAACGTGGAGAGGTCTGGAATTACCGACACGGGTGCTTCGCGATGAGCAGGTTTCCGATGACCGGTATGGTCGGTTCATGATTGAACCGTTTGAACGTGGTTTCGGAACCACCATTGGAAACAGTCTGCGTCGTGTGCTGTTGTCGTCGCTGGAAGGCTGTGCCGTGGAATGGATACGGATCGCCGGCGTGGATCATGAGTTCACCATGATTAAAGGGGTGATGGAAGATATTACCGACATCGTGCTCAACGTCAAACAGTTGGTTGTGCGGATGCAGGGAGACCAGCCGAAGACAATGAAAGTTTCCGTCAAAAAGGCGGGCAAAGTGACCGCGGCGATGATTGAGTGCGATGCTTCCGTCGAGGTTATCAACAAAGACCTTGTGCTGGCCACATTGACCGAAGACGTCAAGTTTGAAATGGAGTTGGGTATCGGTGTGGGACGCGGTTATTCGCCCGCTTCCGAACGCATCGCCCAGAAAGATCGGTTCGACCAGGAAATGGGTCTGATTGATGTGGATGCCATTTATTCGCCGGTGGTGCGGGTACGATATAAAATTGAAGATACACGTGTCGGCCAGCGGACTAATTATGATAAGCTGATTCTCGAAATCTGGACCGACGGGACGGTAACCCCGCAGATGGCAATGGTCGAATCGGCAAAAATCCTGAGAAAATATATTAATCCGTTTGTTCAGTATACCGAAATCGGCGACGAGGCCGTGGATCAGGAAATTTCGACGGCGGAAACGGAAACCGTTCAGACCGGCGTAGAGATGGCGGAGAAACTGGCGATGTCGATTGAGCAGCTCAATCTGACGGTGCGTTCCAGCAACTGTTTGGAATCGAACAATGTCCAGACGGTCGGCCAGTTGGTCGCGATGACCGAGGCGGACCTGCTGAAAATTCGCAGTTTCGGTAAAACCAGCCTTCGGGAAGTACGCCAGAAATTGGCGGACCTCGGCCTGTCGCTGGGAATGACGGATGTGTCGTAAGTCGAATATAAAGTCGAAATAACCGCAAGAAAAGGGTGAGTTGATATGCATCATTTACGAGCCGGAAGACGTTTGAATCGGACCAGCGAACACCGCAGAGCGATGTTGCGGAATATGGCATCTTCGCTGTTTGAATACGGGACAATTTCCACCACGATTCAAAAAGCAAAAGAAGTTCAGCGATTCGCTGAGAAACTGATTACCAAGGCCAAGATGGGAACGCTTCACGCCCGTCGCCAGGTGATTTCCACGTTGAATAACCGGGCGATTTATGTCGAAGAGAATAGCCAGAATGTCCGCAAGGGCACCGTGGTCGGTAAACTGTTCAGCGATATCGCTCCGCAGTTTTTGGACAGGCCGGGCGGATATACCCGTATCGTCAAACTGGCAAAACCCCGCATGGGTGATAATAGCAAAGTGGTGCTGCTGCAGTTGGTCGGGCATGAAAAGAAAGAAAAGAAGGGAAAAAAGACCACCGACAAAAAGAAAAAGAAGGCCAAGAAGACTGAATAAAACAGAATCCAAAAGCCCGGTGGATTGCAAGTTCATCGGGCTTTTTTTATCCCTTGACAGGGATGCATTTTGCTGTATGATAAAAGAAACAGCAAAGCAGAATGGAAAGGTTTTCAGCAATGCCCACAGAACAAACAAATTGCATCTTTTGTAAAATCGTTGCCGGCCAGATTCCCTGTTATAAAGTGTTCGAAAATCCAGCGGTTTTGGCGTTTCTGGATATCGGCCCTGTCAGCGAAGGCCATACGGTCCTTGTGCCCAAAGCGCATTATGAACGGCTGGACCAGTGTCCCCCGGCGATTTTGGCTGAAGTTATAGCTGCACTGGGGCCTGTTGCAAAGGCGATTACCGCGGCCGTCAGCGCCCCGGCGTATAATATCCTGTGCAATAATGGCTCCCAGGCCGGTCAGGTCGTTAAGCATCTGCATTTTCATATCGTTCCGCGTAAAGATAATGACGGCCTGTTCACACAGTGGCCTGCGTCGAAGTATGCGCCCGGCAGGGCCGAGGAGATCCTGCAAAAAATCAAAGAAAAAATGAATATTTAACTTTCTCAAAGAGATTGCTAATACTTTGGGTTTGTGATACACTGAATAATCTATTGAACGCGGGGTAGAGCAGTCTGGTAGCTCGTCGGGCTCATAACCCGGAGGTCAGTGGTTCGAATCCACTCCCCGCCATTTTTGAAAAGGGACTGGCTCTAACGGCCTGTCCCTTTTTTTGTTTAGGCAGACAAAGACAACTGCTATAATACCTCCACAGACATTGAGTTGAATAGCTGGTTTCAATCTGGATTTGTAATGGAGAGTATAAAATTGACTTACGATGTGAATAAAGTGCAGACACCGTGCTATGTGATTGATTTAGGTCTGTTACGCAAGAACCTGGAAATATTGAAGTCTGTGCAGGCGCGGACGAACTGCAAAATCCTCCTTGCTCTCAAAGGCTTCGCCGCATGGAGTACCTTCGGTCTGTGTAAGCAGTATTTAGCCGGTGCCGCGGCCAGCAGTCTGCACGAGGCTAAACTCGCCCGCGAGTATTTCGGCGGCGAAGTCCATCTTTGCGCCCCGGCCTACCGCGACGACGAAATGGATCAATACATCCAAATTGTTGACGATATCGTTTTCAATTCCTTCACCCAGTGGACGCATTTCAAGAATAAAATCCTCAATGCCCCGCGCAAAATCCAATGCGGCATCCGCATCAATCCGATGCATTCGGAGGTCAAAACAAAAATCTACGACCCCTGCGCCCCCGGCTCACGACTCGGTACAACACTCGAATTTTTCAGGCCCGACCGGCTCGATGGCATCACGGGCCTGCATTTTCACACACTCTGCGAACTCAACGCCGATTCATTGCAAAGAACGCTGCCCGCCGTCGAAAAGCAATTCGGCAATGTTATCCGAAAAATGCAATGGGTCAATTTCGGCGGCGGCCATCATATCACTCGGCCGGACTACGACATCGACCTGTTATGCAGCCTGATTACCGATTTTTATACGCGATACCCCAATATTAAGACTATTTATCTCGAACCCGGCGAAGCTATCGCTCTCAACACCGGCGTACTTATCGCCTCAGTACTGGACATCGTTCACAACGCGATGGATATCGCCATTCTCGACACCTCCGCCTCCGCCCACATGCCCGATGTATTGGAAATGCCGTATCGGCCCGACATCACCACTGGCGACCTGCCCGGCAAAAAAACTCACACCTATCGCCTGGCAGGCCCGACGTGTCTTGCGGGCGACGTCATCGGCGATTATTCTTTCGATAAGCCGCTGGCGGTCGGCGACAAACTCATCTTCCGCGATATGGCCCATTACACCATGGTCAAAAATACCATGTTCAACGGCATCAATCTGCCTGATATCATCCTTTACGACCCGGCCAAAGACCAATACCATATTCAGCGGCACTTTACTTATGAGGATTTCAAGGGACGGTTGTCGTAGCTCCGCCGGCTCAGAGAAGACCTATTGTTCACTGCGATTTTCCTGGCGCCGCCGCTGAAAAAACGCCTGCAATTGCGATTTACACTCCTCCATCAAAACGCCCGAAGTAATTTCCACGCGATGATTCAAACGAGCATCCTGCGTGATGTTGTATAAACTTCCGCATGCCCCGGCCTTGGGGTCGTCGGTTCCATACACCAGCCGGTCAATCCGTGCCAGCACCAGCGCCCCGGCACACATCGGGCAAGGCTCAAGCGTGACGTAAATGGTGCAGCCCTCAAGCCGCCAGTTGCCAACCGCCTCGGCCGCCTGTGTCAGAGCGACAATCTCCGCGTGTGCCGTCGGGTCATTTAACTGCTGCCGCTGATTGTAGGCCTTGGCGACCACGCGATTTCCGTACACAATGACCACGCCGATGGGCACGTCGCCGTTGGCCTCCGCAATCTCCGCCTGGCCCAGCGCCATTCGCATATAACGCAGGTCAAGTGTGGCTTGATCAGAAATGTCCATCGTTGATGATCCGCCGGGCCGGGGTAAAGAAGCTCAGCCCGCGGGCAGTCCTTAATTTTAAGTTTTGACTTTTGATATTTAATCTTGAAAAAATACCCCCAAGGGGATTCGAACCCCTGTTTCCGGGATGAGAACCCGATGTCCTGGGCCTCTAGACGATGGGGGCAAACAACAAAAAAACTGAATCCATCGGGCATAAAACCCCCGGATTTCAGCGACACTGGCGGCAAGTGGAGTCGAACCACTGACCTTGGGCTTATGAATCCCGCGCTCTACCAACTGAGCTATGCCGCCTTTTAAAGGTCTTTCGAGGGCGGGATTGTACCCGCTTTTCTGACGTTTCGCAAGGGGTTTTCCCGTGCAATCTCTCCCCATGCTTCATTTTTAATACGGCCGGCCCGCTTTTTCAGGACGGCAGGGGTGATAATATGTCGAGTTATGGCGGTGGAGTATTTTTATCCGGATTTTCTCATATTTCGCTTCCCGTTTGTTTGAAAATATTATTATAAATAAAAGTAGATTATCTCTCATTTTTTTGCTTTGGAAGACCCAAATTCCACGGGAAACAACATGAGCAGCGAACACGACAAAGAGTTTCTCGAAAATTTTGAGGATTCACCCTCTCTCCGGCCGTCCTGCGATACCGGGGAGACGGAGGAGTGGAAACTGGATTTAGGGGTTATGATTCTGATATCGGTTCCCTCATGCCGGTCTAAATAGCGGACCGAATTCAGCATACATTCAAAGTTATCCGCGAATTGTTAAGCTCGTGTTGAGATTGGGTTTGTTTGGGTTTGCTTTGATTTTGCGTTTTTGAGATTAGTCCTTTCTTTGTAATAAGTTATCGATTTTTGAAATGGGTTTGTTTTTCCAAAAAAACTTATTGGACGGGATTTACAGGACAAACAGGACTCAGATTTTTTATTTTTACACGGAGTTTCCGCAGTTTTGTGAAGGCTGGCCGCATTTACTTTTCAAAGAACCACAAGGGCGGAAAAACGGCCCACTGTAATTACCCGCTACTTGCACAGCCGTGTCGAAAAGTCGTGATTTTTGGAGGGGGGAAAAGAGGCAAGTCTTTATGGGGAATGGAGTTAAAAATTTATGGAATTTTATAAGACAGCAGGATAGTGCAATCGTAATTTTGACTAAGTATGCAGGAATGCAGGTATGCAGGTATGCAGGGATGGAACAAAGACAAAGGGCAAAAGTTAAAAATCATCCGTCGTCGCTATTCTGCTTCGCTGAGGCCAGCTACGCAGAAACCAGCTATGACGGACAAGAAAGGCAAAATTATGGAATCCGCCGGGGCGGATGGACGTAATGGACACCGTGGACGAAGTGGACCCGTCTTCGCAAAAGTTTCGACGCGGCAAGAAAAAGGAGCTTGATTTTTTTTGGAAATCGGCGACATTGAGTATATGGTCATAAACGAGATATTCTATAGTTTGCAGGGCGAGGGGCAATTGGCGGGGGTGCCGAGCGTGTTTATTCGTCTTGCGGGCTGTCCGCTGCGTTGCCGGTGGTGCGATACGCCGGACGCGCAAAGCCCATCGGCGGGGACGAAATACGCCAAAGCATGGCTTTGTGAGCAAATCAACCGGTACCCAGCCGGTCATATTGTGATTACAGGGGGCGAGCCGATGACGCAGCCGAAGCTGCCGGAGCTGCTTAAGGCGATTCGTCGGCCGGGCGTGCATATTACCATTGAGACGGCGGGGATTATGTTTGTGGGGGGGCTGCCGTGCGAGCTGATGAGTATCAGCCCGAAGCTGTCGAATTCGACGCCGGCCCATGCGACGGTGCATGAATCCATCCGTCTTAACGTCAGCGTGGTAAAAGACTTGCTCAAGCACTATCCCTGTCAGCTTAAGTTTGTTGTGGACAGCCGAGGCGACCTCGACGAAATCGTGCGGTTTGTGGGGCAATTGCCGAAGGTCCGGCCGGAGTCGGTGTTTTTGATGCCGCAGGCGGCGGAGCGGAAGGCGTACCTTGATAAATCGCAGTGGATAGCGGATTACTGTCTGAATACGGGATTTTCGTTCGGGCCGCGTTTGCAGGTGATGCTTTGGCCTGGGCAGAGAGGGAAATAAAAATCAAAAGGCAAAAATCAAAATGCAAAATTGAGGACCCGTCTTCGTTAGAACTACGGCAGGGCAAGCGGCCCAAAGGGCCGGGCTCAGTTTAACAGGCTCCTCACATTTGTTCGGAGTGACGCGCAGGGCGTCAGATGGATAAAATAAAAAGGCCGAGGCTCACGTGAGCAACGGCCTTTTGTGTTTGCGTGAAACGGCGGCATTTATTCGGGCGTTTCTACGCCTCCGCCGCCATCATTAGGGTCGGCGGGCTGTTCTGCGGCGCCTTCATCACCGTCGGTCATACATACGGCGCCGGTCTGCCAGTCGGCGAAGCTTTGTGCCATCAAAGGCATCTGAATTGCGAGCAGCAGAAGTGTCAGGATGAGCATTGTTGTCATAAGTCGTTTCATTTTGTTATTCCTTTCCAGAAAAAGATTCAGTTTGGCTTCCTTTTCAGTTTTCGTTATAGTTTGCAGTGAAGGCCGAGGTATTCATATTCAATACGACGGGTGTTTTGATGCCGTAAGGCAGCGTTCCGTCGATACGGGGGGTGATGTCAATTGTACCGATATCATCAATGCGGGTGGTTTCGGAACCGCCGTCGTCGAGTGTGGCGCCGATGTTGGAGACATAGCCTGACGTATAGGACGACGTATCGGCCATTGAAATAATTGTGCCTTCGATATTGGCGTTTCCACGGACATCAACAATACCGCCGACAATGGCGCCGGTCAGCGTATTATTGTTGCTTTTGTCGGCGTTGGTATTGCCGAGGTTGACATTGAAATGAGGCGCCAAAATAGTGGCTTCCTGGATGCCGGAATTGTTTTGGAAGGCGGCGCTGCCCGTGAAATAGAGCGTATTCTTTTGCCAGTTAAAGGTTTGAGGCGTATTGCTGACAATCGTGCCATTGAAGTTGCAGTTGTCGAATCGGACATTGTTGTAGTTGCTTGTCGTCTTGCCTGTATCCACATACAGGATGTTATTGAACGTGCAATTGATAAACAGGGCGTTCTTGTCGGCAGGCAACCGTACATTGCTGAAGGTCTGGTTCTTGTAGATGTACCTCTTGACCTGGATGCCGGAGCCTGTGGTATAGTTGCCCGAATCATGAGGGAAACGCTCATAGCGCCACTTCGTCCCGGCAATAGAGCCAAGGCCGGCAAGCTGCGTATCGGAGCCTGTGTATTGTGAGGACGAAGGAGAGGGGATATCGCCGCCGCCGCCATTTGTCGTGCGTGTGTCATTATAGTATTTGGTCGTATCGTAGTCTCTGATATCCATGCCAGCGAAATCGGAGGCAGGAGCGCCGTAATTGACGCCTTCGTATTGGCCCTGCAACTGGTCATTGGCGGCATAAGTAGGTTTGCCGTCGGCGTCGAGCGTTTCGAATTGATAATAGCCGGCGTTGTCGATAGCTGTCTTAGTGAGAATGGTGTTGAGGGCGCCTTCGACGACGGAGTCGGAGGTCGTATTAAAGGGCGACATGGATTGCAGGGAGCCGTTGGATTTGTATCCATAAGAGCTGTACACGTCGCCGTGAATGGTGGTATTTCCGGCCAGCCAGACCCGTCCGCGTCCCGCAAAGCCGTAATTCAATTTTGGCTTGGTGATTTCGACGGATGTTCCCGCCGTCCGGCTGATATTTCCATCTGTGCCGGTACAGGCAATGATCATATTGGGACTATTGGCGGTGTGAGAATATTGAATTGTGAAAGTGTTGCCGGAATCCTGGTACTGAACGCCGGAAACAATAATATGCCCGACTCCCGTAGAGGAATTATTAACTTTGCTAACCGTTGTTGAACCGAGATTCGATACTGTGGTCAACTGGGCACATAGCTGGGTATAGATATTGTTCCACATTGTATTGGCTTCGGTTGCGAGTACGGTATTGGCGATAGTTTTACTGCTGGTATAAGCGGAAGAGGATTTGTATGCATTATGCGCTTTGACCAGCAAATAGCGTGCGCAGTCCAGGCCGGACAATGCGGCATTGAAGGCGCTATTGCCGGCGCGGTGATTATCCGCGATTTGGGTATTGGCCGAACTGAGACTCAGAAAGCCGACGGAGATTGCCGCAAAAACAATGATGAAAATCATTGCGGCAATCAGCGCAATACCTTGACGAGCAGTTTTTTTCTTTTGTGTATTCATTCCATTATACCCCCAGAAAAATGCATCCATCTAAGTAAAGGATAACAATTAAACGTCTTGGCGGGGGAAAAATCGGAAGGTCTGATAAAACAAGGATGCAGGGATAGAAGAACGGAGGGATACAAGTGAAAATTCAAAATGCAAAAATCAAAAGGCAAAATTAAGGAGCCGCCTTCGGCGGGATTGGGAAAAACAGATTTCTTACCCGCAAAGGGTTCGGAATGGCATATTGCGATATATATATGGAATGTCAGAATTCAGATGGTCGATTTTATAGAGTTTTTTTTTCGGCGTGGTAGGAGCTGCGGGTGAAGGGAGAGGATTGCACCCAGGTAAAGCCCAGTTTTTTGGCGTTATTGGCCCAAGCGTCGAATTTCTCGGGAGGGATAAATTCAACGACATCGAGGGAATTTTTGTCTGGCTGGAGGTATTGGCCGATGGCGATGCGATCACAGCCGACGCTGCGCAGGTCGTTGAGGACGGCTGTGATTTGTGAGTCGGTTTCGCCGAGACCGAGCATTATGGCGGATTTGGTTTGTGTGTCGGGCCAGGCTTGTTTTGCTTTTTGGAGGAGGTTGAGCGATCGCCGGTAATCGCCGCCAGGGCGGGCGACGGGATAGAGGGCGGGGACGGTTTCGATATTGTGGCCGAAGACAAAGGGGCGTGCGGGCGAGAGAATTTCGATGGCCTTGTCCTGGCAATCGCGGAAGTCGGGGACGAGAAGCTCGAATTCGAGATGCGGCAGTTCTTTGCGGCAGGCGAGAATGACATCGCGGAAATGCGAAGCGCCGCCATCGGAGAGGTCGTCGCGGTCCACACTGGTGATGACTAAGTAATTGAGTTTCATTTCCTTGGCCATTTGTGCAACGCGCGCGGGCTCGGTAGGATCCGGCGGCAGGGGTTTGCCGTGGGCGACAGAACAGAATTTGCAGTTTCGGGTGCAGATGGCGCCGAGGATGAGGACGGTGGCTGTGCCGCGCGACCAGCAGTCGCCTCGGTTGGGGCAGTTGGCGTTGGTGCAGATGGTTTCGAGACCCAGTGTGTCGAGGGTGTGGTGCGTGTGGGCGAAAGTTTGGCCGGAGCCGATACGGCGTTTGAGCCAATCCGGGAATTTGCGTTTTGATTCTGTCATTTTATTATCTAAATAATTGTCCGCATAGTTGGGCGGCGGTTTTTTTAATATCCTGCATATTATATTGTTTGCCGGTTTGCTCGACGGCGGAGGTCATTTTAACATTTTCCAGTCCGCAGGGCACGATATAATCAAAAATTGTCAAATCATTGCAGATGTTGACGGCGATGCCGTGCATTGTGACCCATTTTTTTATCTGGATGCCGACGGAGGCGATTTTTTCTTTGCCGACCCAGAGGCCGGGGAGACCTTTCTGTCGGTGAGCGATAACGCCTGACTTATCGAGCAATTCGAGGCCGAGTTGTTCGACGAGGCGGACGAATTGGGGTACGTCCAACTTGAGGGTTTTGAGTTTGACGATGGGATAAATGACGAGCTGGCCGGGGTTGTGGGCGGTGGTTCCGCCGCCCCGACCGATGGTAATGATTTCGATGCCTTTGTTTTTCAGTGTAATTTCGTCGGCAAGGAGTTTGTTTTCGCTTTTGCGGGCGCCGAGCGTGATGACGGGCGGATGTTCAACCAGCAGGATGGTGTTGGGAATTTTGTCGGCCTGTCGGTCGGCCAGAAGCTGAAGCTGAAGCGACAGAATTTCCGCATATCCGGTCAGGCCACAGTCGCGGATAATCAATTCGTTGGAATTATGCTGTATTGTTTTCATTTTTATCCCAAAGATGGGATTTTATTGTTTTTGAGAAGCTGAGCTGGGGTGCCCTGAGCTACGATTCTGCCTTGATCCAAAATGACAATGCGGTCAACATTCTGAATCGTTGAAATACGGTGGGCGACGATGAAGGAGGTGCGGTTTTTCATCAGTCTGTCCATGGCTGTCTGAATTTTCTTTTCCGATTCGGTGTCCAGCGAGCTGGTGGCCTCATCGAGAATCAGGACTTTGGGGTTTCGGACAATGGCTCTTGCGATGGCCAGCCGCTGCATCTGGCCGCCGGAAAACTTCAGGCCGTCTGCACCCATGTGCGTATACAGGCCGTTGGGCAATGCCTGTACGAAATCATAGGCATCGGCGGCCTTGAGGGCATCGAGGATATCCTGCTCCTGAATATCGTCATCCTGTCCATAGGCCACATTGTCAAAGACGGTGCCGGAAAAGAAGATGCTGTCCTGGGTGACAACTCCCACGTGTTTGCGGTAGGTTCTTAAATCCATTTCCATCACATCCATGCCGTCGATGCGGATGGTGCCGGTGTTGGGCCGTATAAAACCAAGCACCATTGACAGTACGGTAGATTTTCCTGAGCCGCTGGGGCCGATAAAGGCGATGGATTGGCCAGGGAGAACTTCGAGGCTGAAATCCACGAGAGCGTGCTGGGCCGTGTCGGGATAGCGGTAATGGACGCCGAGAAAATCAAATCGGCCTTCGATAGTTTCAAAAGGTTTCTTGCCGCTGTTTTCCTCCAGATCTGGAGAATTGAGGACTTCTTGTACCGAGACGATGGATTCGCGGGCCTGGCTTAACTGAGGCAGAGTATTGAGGATCATAATCACCTGACCGGTCAGGACCAGAAACATGGAATTAAACAGGACAATGTCGCCGACGCTGATAAGCCCTTTCATGCTGGCATAGACCGAACCGGCGATAAAAATGACATGAACCGCCGTCATTGCCACCCAGGCGGATGAGCCGAAAATTGCGGAAATCGTATCGAAATTTTTGCCTCTTTTAAAAACGTCGGTAATTTTTGAATCCACCTCGTGGACATGAAAATCTTCAAGCCCGTGGGCGCGGGTAATGGGAATCATATTGAGCATGTCATTGAGCGACGACGTCATTGACTCGATTGATTGGCGGTAATTTTGGGCGCTCCGGTTGACCGGTTCGACAAATTGATTTCGCAGCAGCACGACAATCGGTACGCCAATCAGAAAAAACCAAAGGGCCTGTGGTTTTCGTATGGCAATGACCCCGACGGCGATGGCGAGGGGACAGACAAAGCTGAAAATCTGTTCGCTGAAAATTCGTGGGGTCTGTTCGATAATTTCGATATCGCGAATCACCTTGGAATGCAGCTTGCCGATATTTGAGCGATGATGATACAGAAGCGAAAGCCGCTGCAGTTGCCTGCACAGGTCCTGCCTTAACTGCTGGCTGATTCCTCGCATCACATTGCTGAGCATGCGTGCATAAAGAATATGGGTCGGGATATTCTGGAGTACAAGGACCATCATCAGGGCAAAGTAAAACAGCAGTTTCGAGAATCGGCGGGGGTCCTGGGTCTGTACC
Source organism: Planctomycetota bacterium (assembly GCA_016873215.1). Lineage (GTDB taxonomy): Bacteria > Planctomycetota > Phycisphaerae > Sedimentisphaerales > Anaerohalosphaeraceae > Anaeroglomus. The sequence continues at coordinate 9,638 of VGXU01000003.1, read as the reverse complement.
GCCAGATCGATCATCACGGCGGTTACAATAGGCAGTGCAAGGGCCGGCGAGTGCTTGATTAAGTAGACAATAAAGATACCCCATAACTGCCCCCACTTGCCTTTGAGCAGCGTAAGGTAGCTTTGCACAAGCCCCGTTTGTCTGTTTGAGTTCATGTTGACTGATATATCCCGTGTAAACGCTTTAAAGAAGCCATTTTTCCCGACGATTCCAACGTTTTACAAAAATTGACGTGAACTGTCAAAATATTCCTTTTCCAGAATACGAGCAGATTATTCATCGAATTTTACTTTCCGCCGGCAGGGGAATTTTATTTGCGGATGTGTGGGGCTTTGTGAAAGTGCGTTCCGGGCAGGCGACCGCCCAAGTCCGGGATGCCGTGGGTCAGGCATTTGACTATATGGCACAGACGATTACCGAATATGTCCGTATTCCCGCCAAGGCCGCGGCGGCGACGGAGCAGACGATTGCCAAAGGTACGGTTTGGGGAACCAGGACAATCAAGGATTTTCTGCGGAAGCCTTTTTCAAAAAAGGCCGACGGGGATAGCCGCTGAACAGTTAGCTGCCGTTTTTGACAACGGAGGTTTGAGCGGCGGAGAAGATTTTGACGGGGCCGCGGTCGATTTGGACGATGAGTCCTTCGACGGGATCGATACCAATACAGGTGCCGGCGTATTGTCTGCCATCGGATTCCAATTCAACGCGTGAGCCGATTTGCCGATTGCGGCGTTTCCAGTCGCGCAGGAGTTTTTCGGGTTTTTCGACGGCCATGTGAATTCGTTTTTCGAGACGCTGAAGGAGTTCACTTACCAGTTCATTGCGGTTGACGTGTCGCCGTAATTCGATATCGAGGCTGACGGCGGGGGCGTCGAGCAACAGTTCGGCAAAGCAGTCTTTGTCCTGATGGACGTTGATGCCAATGCCGATGACCGAAACCGATTGAGGGCCGATTTTGCGTGATTCGACGAGGATGCCCGCGACTTTTTTATTTTTGAGGAGGATGTCGTTTGGCCATTTGATGGCGGCGTCGAGGTTGCAGCAGGACTCAATCGCGTCGATGACGGCGATTGGGGCAGCCAGCGTGAGCAGGGCGGCGGAGGGTTCGGCATTTTGAATCAGGATTGAGCAGAGAACGCTCTGTCCGGGCGGGCTGTACCATTTGCGTCCGCGTCGTCCGCGTCCGGCGGTCTGCAGTTCGGCCAGGACGCAGAGGCCGTGACAGTCCGGCGTTTGGGCATACGACCATGCGACATCATTGGTGCTGGGGGTTTCATCCAGCAGGATAATCCGCCGTCCAATATGGCGGGTCTGGAGATCCTGTTGGACCGCTTCAATACTGAGCTGCTCTGTTTGAGATTTCAAATTATTCTATCGAAAAGTTTTATGCCGCCCCCCGCGGGGGCTTAAATTTCGTTTCGCGTTATGCTAACCACGGGCTAACGCCCGTGGCTACACTATGCCGCCATTACGGGCTGAGAATAAATCGGCTCTCATCCGCTTGCCGCTGCTGTTCATCTCGGGCCTCTTGATTACGTCCCGTCGCTGACGCTCCGTGCTTCTTGAAACTATCGTGTCGCTTGCGCTCCACGCTACTGTTTGTCTTAAAAGCTATCATTTTTTGGGTTATCTGTCCAGTCCGATGTCCACGGCGACGGCGGAATGGGTAATGGCTCCAATGGCGATACGGTCAACGCCGCATTCGGCGATAGCCAGGATATTATTGAGAGTGACGCCTCCGCTGGCCTCGAGGAGAGGTTTTTGGCCGCTGATATGATTTCGCATTTCCACGGCGTGTTTGAGCTGCCACTGCCCCATATTGTCGAGGAGGATGACGTCGATCCCGGGGATGGTCAGGACACGGTCGAGCTGATCGTCCACGTGGTCCACTTCGACGGCGATAAATTTGACACCTTCTTTCTTTTTGGCTTCGGAAATCATTTTATTGAGTTTCGGCTCGAATTTTCCGCCCAGTTCCGTCCAGTGATTGTCCTTGAACATGACGGCTTCGCCCAGATTCATCCGGTGATTGAACCCACCGCCGCAGCGGACGGCGTATTTTTCGAGTTCTCGCCAGCCGGGGGTTGTTTTGCGTGTGTCGTAGATTTTGGCTTTGGTACCGCGAATGGCATTGACGAATTTCCACGTCATGGTGCTGATGCCGCAGAGGTGCTGAAGGAAATTGAGTACGACGCGTTCGGCGGAGAGCATTTTTCGAATGGGGCCTTCGATGACGCCGAGTCGATTGGCGACGTTGGCGCGACAGCCGTCTTCGATGAGGACGCGGAGCTTGAGCCGTTCGTCGTATAACTTTAAGATTTGCCGCACCACTTCCATGCCGCAGACGACAATTTCTTCGCGCGTGACGATAAATGCCTTGCCCTGTTCGTTTTCATCGAATGTGATCTCGCTGGTGGGGTCCCCCTGGCCGAAATCCTCTTCGACCGCCATTTGAATGAGGGGCGTAATTTTTTCTATGTCCAGCGGTTTAATTGCGCGTTTTGTGACTCGATCTCCCATGGAGTTACCTCTTTTTCGCTTTCTTGGGTTTTGCGTTTTTATTTTTGCATTCTATTGCGGCATCCGTTACGATTTCGCGGGTGTCGTTGAATTCCGGCATTTCCTTTAATTGGCGAATCCTGTCCCGCAGCAAGGCAGCGCGTTCGAAATCCAGATTTTCAGCGGCGTCGAACATCTGCCGTTCCAGTTCGGCGATTTGCTCGGCCCGGTCAAATTCGGATTCGTCGAGGCAAACCACCTGTCTGGCACGTTTGCGGGCGGCCAGTTCGTCGGACAATCCTTTTTGAATCTCTTTTCGAATGGTCTGGGGCGTAATGCCGTGCAGACGATTGTATTCGACCTGCATTGTACGGCGGCGTGCGGTTTCGTCAATGGCTTTTTTCATTGAAGGTGTAACGGCATCGGCGTACAGGAAGACCGTGGCGTTGATGTTTCGGGCGGTACGTCCGATGGTCTGGATGAGCGAGGTTTCGCTGCGGAGGAAGCCTTCCTTGTCGGCGTCGAGAATGGCGACAAGGGAAACTTCGGGCAGGTCCAGCCCTTCGCGAAGGAGGTTAATGCCGACAAGGACGTCAAATTCGCCGCCGCGCAGGTCGCGAAGGATATCGACTCGCTGGAGGGTGACAATTTCGCTGTGGAGGTATCGGCAGCGAACGCCCTGCGATGTCAGGTAGGCGGATAAATCTTCGGCCAGCCGTTTTGTGAGGGTTGTGACGAGGACACGTTCCTTGACGGCGGCGCGTTTTTGGATTTCGGCCAGCAGGTGCGGGACCTGCTGCGAGGCCGGGTGGATAAAAATTTCGGGGTCGATGAGGCCCGTGGGGCGGATGATTTGTTCGGCGATGCGTCCGCGGCTGAGTTCGAGTTCGAAGGGGCCGGGGGTCGCGGATGCGAAGACGACGTGTTTCCATCGCTCGTAAAATTCCTCGAAGCGCAGAGGGCGGTTGTCGAGGGCGCTGGGCAGGCGGAAGCCGTGCTCGACGAGGACTTCTTTTCGGCTGCGGTCGCCGGAGTACATTCCGCGAAGCTGCGGAATGGCGACGTGCGATTCGTCGATGAAGAGAAGAAAATCATCAGGAAAATAATCGAGCAGGGTATAGGGTCGGGAGCCGGGCTTGAGGCCGGCCATGTGCCGGGCGTAGTTTTCGATGCCGCTGCAATAGCCGACTTCCTTAATCATCTCGAGGTCGTAGAGTGTTCGGGCTTCGAGGCGCTGGGCTTCGAGCAGTTTGCCTTCGTGGCGAAGCTGCATGAGGCGCTGCTGCAATTCCTGACGGATGCTTTGGTATGCGGCTTCGACGCGGTCGGCGGGCAGGACATAGTGTTTTGCCGGGAAGATGAAAATCTGATGTTCCTGCGCGAGGATTTCGGCGGAGATGGGATTGATGTAGGTGATTTTTTCGATGCAGTCGCCGAAAAATTCGAGGCGGACGGCGAAGGATTCATACGAGGGCCAGAGTTCGACGATGTCGCCGCGGACGCGAAACGTGCCGCGTGCGAAGTCAATATCTTTGCGATTATATTGCAGGTCGGCGAGTTTGCCGAGGAGTTCGTTGCGTACGATTTCTTCGCCGAGACGGAGGCTGATGACGCTGGCCTTGTAATCTTCGGGCGAGCCGAGGCCGAAGATGCACGAGACGCTGGCGACAATAATAACGTCCTGGCGGCTCATCAGGCTGGTCGTGGCGGAGAGGCGCAGGCGGTCGAGCTCGTCGTTGCGGGAGGCGTCTTTTTCGATGTAGATGTCACGCTGGGGGATGTAGGCCTCGGGCTGATAATAGTCATAATAGCTGACGAAGTATTCGACGGCGTTTTCGGGGAAGAGCTGGCGGAATTCTTCATAGAGCTGTGCGGCGAGGGTCTTGTTGTGCGAGACGACGAGAGCGGGTTTTTTGAGCCGCTGGATGATGTTGGCCATGGTGAAGGTTTTTCCGCTGCCGGTAACGCCCAGCAGGGTCTGATGCGGATGGCCCTGCCGGAGCCATTCGGTCAACTGCTCAATGGCCCTGGGCTGGTCGCCCTGCGGCTGAAATTCGCTGTGTATTTGAAAATCGGGCACGTTTAAAAATTCAAAAGTTAAAAATTAAAATCCAAAGCTATAGTCGATTTTGACTACTATCCAAAGTTCCGAATTATACCGTTTTGGGCGGTTTAATACAGGATTTATTTGTTTTGTGTTCAGGTGGAGGTCGAAAACGCTGTTTTCAGTATAAATATTGAGGTTTTTGGTGTGAAAGCAAGGTCCGGTAATGAGCGAAGTGAAACACGGCGTTTGGCGGTTTCAGATGTAGATTTAAGTTATATGGCATCCGGAATATTTTTAGGGCATTATTTTTAAAGTTTTTGTGCTTGGATTTTCGATAGTTATACACGAGAGGTAAGGGTGGCGGTGAGAAGAATTAAAGCGAGACAATAAGAGGCTCTTATCAAAGGCTTTTCATCACCCTCCTCCGAAGCCAGATTCCTATGGAGTCTGGCTTTTTTTGCGCCTATTTTTCTTTGTTTTTTGACAAAGGGTCATCACCATATTTATTGGTGCCAATAGTTCCTCTCTTGAAAACCAGCACGAGAGCGCTCGGTGGAAGAACCGACATTATAATTAATGCTGCTCCAGACCAATTATTGTCGTGACAACGCTTTATGGCAGCGGAAAAAACTCCTATGAGTCCCAATGTACTTCCCACGTTAGGCCACACCATTTCTATAGGATAGAAAATTAAAGCGAGTATAAATATAGTCAAAATATATTTTGCCCTATTTAACCTTCCTTCAAATGAAAAGAAATTAGGATTTTTGAATGGGTAAGAATTGAGAAAACTGCTTAATATACTTTTATTCATTTTTTGTTTGCCCTTTCAAACAAAGCCTGGGATTGATTTAGAAGAATATTATCGGTTTCTGCTCAGATAAGCAAAGGAGAAATAAGGCAAATCCCTGCTAAAAGGGCGAAAATGTGTCGCCCCGCTGGGGCTTAAAGGGGGGAGTGAGAGAATCGGTTCCGGGCGTTTACACGCCCGGCTATTTTATGTCGCCCCCTGTGGGGGCTGGGGATTTTCTTATCGATTTCCACGGGCTGGCGCCCGTGGCTACACTATGTCGCCCTTACGGGCTGAGAAAAAATCGGCTCGCTTGCGCTTGCCGCTGCTGTGGATAATGTCCACATTTCAATCCTGCATCACACGACGATGTTGACGAGACGGTCTTTGATGACGATGACCTTTTTGGGAGTCTTGCCGGCCAGCGCTGTCTGGACTTTTTCGCTGGCCAGTGCAATCTTTTCAATCTCGGCCTCCGTTGCATCGGCGGAGACGACGATTTTATCCTTTATCTTGCCCAGCACCTGCACGGCAATCTCGACCTTCTTTTCTTTGGCCAGTTCAGAATCAAATTTCGGCCACGGCTCGTAAGCGAGCGTTTTGTTGTGGCCCAGTTTTTCCCACAGCTCTTCGCAGATGTGCGGAGCGAACGCCGATAGAATCAGCACAAACTGTTCGAGGACGGATTTTGGGCGGACATCGCATTTGGACAGGTGATTGACGCAAATCATCATCTGGCTGATGGCGGTGTTGAAGCCGAACGATTCGATGTCGCCGGTGACTTTCATAATCGTCTGATGCAGAATCCGCAGCGTTTCTTCATCGGGCTTCGCATCCTGCACGGCCCTGAGCAATTCGCCGGTTTCAAGGTCAATCATCATTCGCCAGACTTTGCCGAGGAAACGAGATACGCCTTCGACGCCCTGCATGCTCCACGGTTTTGTGGCTTCGAGGGGCCCCATAAACATTTCATAGAGGCGCATCGAGTCGGCGCCGTAGTCGGCGATGACTTTGTCGGGGTTGATGACGTTGCCGCGAGACTTGCTCATCTTCTGATTGTCTTCGCCGAGAATCATTCCCTGATTAATCAATTTCTGGAACGGCTCTTTGGTGGAGACATAGCCGAGGTCATAAAGCAGTTTGTGCCAGAAGCGTGAATAAAGCAGATGAAGAACGGCGTGTTCGGCGCCGCCGATGTATAAATCCACGGGCATCCAGTAGTTTTCTTTTTTGGGGTCGAAGATAACGCCGGGGTTTTTGGCATCCATATAACGCAGATAGTACCAACAGCTCCCGGCCCACTGCGGCATCGTGTTGGTTTCGCGTTTGGCTTTTGTGCCGTTGGGGAGTTTTACATTGACCCAGTCGGCGGCCTTGGCCAGCGGGGGTTCACCCGTGCCGGTGGGTTTGAAATCTTCCACGGCCGGCAAAACCAGCGGCAGGTCAGTTTCTTTGAGGGCAATCGTTCGGCCGTCTTCGGCGTGGAGGATGGGGAACGGTTCGCCCCAATAGCGCTGCCGGCTGAAGAGCCAGTCGCGGAGTTTGAAATTCACGGTTTCTTTGCCGAGTTTTTTTTCTTCGAGCCATGCGGAGATTTTTTTCTTGAATTCGGGTGTCGGCAGGCCGGTAAATTGGCCGGAGTTGACGGCGATGCCGTCGCCGGCAAAACAGAGTTTTCCTTGCTTGACGAGTTCAGCGTCGTTTGGGTCGCCGGGCTGGACGACCTGAATAATCGGCAGATTGAATTTGGTGGCGAATGCGAAGTCGCGGTCGTCATGCGCGGGTACGGCCATGATGGCGCCGGTGCCGTAGCTGATGAGGACGTAGTCGCTGATCCAGATGGGGATATTTGTGTCGTTGACGGGATTGATTGCATAGGCGCCGGTGAACTGGCCGGTCTTGTCTTTGGCCAGGTCTGTGCGGTCGAGGTCGCTTTTGCGTGCGGCCTTTTCCTGATAGTCTTTGACGGCCTGTTTGTATTCGGGCGTGGTGATTTTATCGACGAGGGCGTGTTCGGGCGACATCACCATATATGTTGCGCCAAAGAGCGTATCGGGGCGCGTGGTGAAGACACGGAGTTTGCTATTATGGCCGGCGACTTCGAAATCGACTTCGGCGCCGACGCTTTTGCCGATCCAGTCTAATTGGAGTTTTTTGATGGATTCGGACCAGTCGAGTTTGTCAAGGCCGTCCAAAAGCCGCTGCGCGAATTTTGTGATGCGGAGCATCCACTGCCGCATGGGTTTTCGGACGACGGGGTGTCCGCCGCGTTCGCTGACGCCTCCGACGACTTCTTCGTTGGCTAAGACGGTTCCGAGAGCGGGGCACCAATTGACGGGGGCTTCGGATTCGTAGGCGAGACGGTTTTCGCCGATGTATTTCTGAATCGCTTTTTGGCCCTGAGCTTTAATTTCGTCCGGGATGGGCAGTTCTTCGATGGGCCGGGCTTTTTGGAGTTTTTCGTCGAACCACGAATTGTAAAATTTCAGGAATATCCACTGCGTCCATTTGTAGTAGTTGGGGTCTGTGGTGTCCACCTGCCTGTCCCAGTCGTAAGAGAAGCCGAGGGACTGAATTTGCCGGCGCATATTGTCGATGTTTTTTTGTGTGGTTGCGGCCGGGTGCGTGCCGGTCTGGACGGCGTATTGTTCGGCGGGCAGGCCGAAGGCGTCCCATCCGATGGGGTGGAGGACGTTGTAGCCGACCATTCGTTTGTAGCGTGCGACGATGTCGGAGGCGGTGTAGCCTTCGGGGTGGCCGACGTGGAGCCCTGCTCCCGATGGATACGGGAACATATCGAGGACATAGTATTTGGGGCGTTGTGCCAGCGGCAGGGCGGGGTCGGGCTTGCGATTTCTGGTAGCATCTGTGCCGTCGGGTGTGCCGAAGGTTTTATTGTTCAGCCAGTATTTCTGCCATTTGGCTTCAATTTTTGTAAAGTCGTATGCGCCTTTGTCCATTGCCTTGATACCTTCCGCGTGTGCAGCAAAGCTGCACACCCTACAAAATTGGAATTTGCTATTTAATCAGATTCCTCACCCCTTCGACAGGCTCAGGGGATTCGGAATGACGACCCACTAATTTGCCTGGATTCCGGCTCAAGGCCGGAATGACAGACGGTCAAGATTATACTCGTTTTTGGGTTAAAGAAAAGGATTTTGCGGGGGTAATTGCCGATTTGGGGGCGGTTGAAATATTCTTTTCTTTTGCGTAATTTGTGCTATATTTCCACTCATAGGTACCTAACGAAATGTATGGGAAGGACGTGAACAATGGCGGGACGGATACCCTTGGTTGTAGTGATTGGGCCTGCGTATGTGGATTTGGCCGTGAAGTGTCAGGCGTTTCCGTCGCCGGGGCAGATGGTGGAGGGAACGTCGTTTTCCAGTGTGCCGACGGGGGCGGGAGTGAACCGGGCGATTCAGGCGGCCCTGTGCGGCTGCGAGGTGTTATTAATCGCGCGAGTTGGAGACGACAGTTTTGGACGGATGATCCAAAAAAATCTTCAGCAATATCGTATTCCCACTGACCTGGTTTATACCGCCAACGCCATCAGTACGGGCATTATTGTGACCCTGGTTGACCCGCAGGGCGAAAACAGCGGTTGTGTTTGCGCGGGTGCCAATCGCACGTTTGGCCGCAATGAGATTGAATATGCGGCGGCCGAGCAGGCTATTGGCAGCTGCGACGCCTGCTTAGTCTGCGGGGAACTGCCGCAGGAGGCGGTTGTGGCGGCGCTTCGCACGGCGGGGATTCACAAACGCCGGACGGTGCTGGATGTATGTCTGCCGACACATGCCCGCGACGCCCTGCATCAAATTCAGTGGCCGATGGAGTATTATAATGTTGATATGCTGGCGGTTCGGTTTGGGGATTTTACCTGTGCAAGCGAGCTTGGGGCCGGCGGGACGGCCGATTTGAAATTCATCGGTACGGAATTAGTGGCCAGAGGCGCCGGGTGTGTGGTGATGAGCTTAGGGTGGCGCGGGGCGCTGATCAGCGACCGACAGGGGGTAAGACATATTCCGGGGCCGGGTCTGGAGGTGGTGGATAACGGGGGCACAGTGGACGCTTTTTGCGGTGCGCTGGCTGCCAGCTGCGGGGCCAATGATTCGGCGGATACGGCGGTGCGTTTTGCGGCGGCGGCGGAGGCGCTGGCGCGAAGCCGATTCGGCACTCAGGAAGCGTTACCTAAAAAGGAAGACATTATCGCCTTGCTTCAGCAGCAGCCGGACTAATATAGGTTATTTTCGTTTTTTGATATGCACACATGATACGCATTTTTAAGGAGAAAGACATGTTT